>JAEYRZ010000096.1 GCA_023435265.1 Pseudomonadota bacterium | reverse complement strand
GCGCATCAGCAGCGATCCTCCGGCGGCCCAGGTGTATATCGACAGCCATCTGAAAGGGACGACGCCTCTGGAACTGGAATTGCCCCTGGGCAAATACGAAGTGCGCATCAATTCTCCCGAGCACCTGGAGTGGGAAGGGCAGATCAATCTGGAAGAATCGGGCCAGGTTCCATTACACGTCCAACTGCGACGCCTGCAGTGAGCGTGGTTCGATGCGGCGCGGATACCGTTGAAGTCACTCGCGTAATCCCGGCAGGAGGATGAAATGAAGCGGATACCCTATTTGCTGTTGATGAGTTTAAGCGTAGCGTGGCTGACAGTCGCCGCCGCCGTACACGCCGCCCCGCCGGGAGCCGGCCAGGCGGCACCGCTGTTTGCGCTCAAGGATACGCAGGGCAAAACGCACCAATTAATCGACAGGAAGGATCAGCCGTTCCTGATAATCTATTTCTTCGACGTGAATTCGCGGCCCAGTCAGGAAGGCCTCATGAATCTGGATCAACTGGCCAAAACATACCAGGACGGCAATCTGGCCGTCTGGGGCGTGACGCGGTCGGAACCGGCCCAGGTCAAGTCTTTCATCGGGCGAAGCAAACTGGGCTTTCCCATACTGGTGGACGGCGGTCCGGTTTCTGATCTCTATGCCGCTCGGATGGTTCTTCCCACCGTGTGCATCATCGGACCGGAACTCAAAATCCTCGATTATTTCCAGGGCGGCGGAAAAACCAATGAAGCCATGCTGCTGAGCCTGGCGGGGCGCGCCCTGCAGCAGCGCAATACCGGAATGGCCAAGGCGCTGAGCGATGCGGTGGTCAAAAAGGACCCGGACAATGCCAAGGCCCGAACCATCAAGGGGTATGCGGAACTGAAAGAGGGCGATCTGAAATCCGCCGAAAATACATTTTACGACCTCTCACGCGCCCAGGGCGAAGGCGAGGTGCTGGGCAAGGAAGGCCTGACACAGGTCTACGCTCAAAAAGGCCAGCCGGAGAAGGCCATGCAGATGGCCGATGAGGTCCAGAATAAATCGGGGCAGCGGGCCTACGCCCACGTGGTCAGGGGCGACCTGCTTTACAGCCAGAACAAACCCCGCGAAGCGGAAGCGGAGTACCGCAAAGCCGTTTCCAAAAAAGAGGGTCAACCTGAGCACCGCTCCGCAGCGTACAATCAGCTCGGCCGTATCTATTCGATACGCGGTGATTACCAACAATCGCTGCAGATGTACGATCAGGCCGTGATTCTGGATCCATTCTATGTCGAAGCCACTTCGAACAAGGGCATGGCCTACGAACGTCAGGGACTGTGGAGCAATGCCCTGGAGGCGTATCGCAAGGCACAGACGATCGATCGCAACGATCCTTTTGCGGCCACCCTCACCCGGCACGCCAATGAGATGATCCTGATCGAAAAGGACCCGGACCGAAGGCGCACGTTCGAAAAACAGGTTGAAACCTGCGTGCGGCGCTACAAGGAGGAGACGGACGGTCAGGTCTCGAATCCACAGGATGCATGGACGAGCGGTGCCATGATCATGACGCTCATGGAACCGGTCGAATCGGGAGGGCTTTCCAGACGGGACGGGTTCAGCCGCGTCTTGGCGTTGCACATGACCCAGCAGCTCAATGCGTCGGGCCGACTCCAGATCGTCGAACCCGCCCTGATCGAAAGGGTGATGAGGGAGTTGGGGCTGTCGGCGGCGGATCTGGCCGAAGAAACGGTGGCTGGGCGACTGGCGAGGGCCTTCGGCGCCACCCTGATCGGTAAGGGGGCGCTGTACCACCTTTCGGATGGAACACTGCTGAGCCTAAAATTGATCGATCTCCGCAAGCAGCGGAGCTCTCAATTGATCGAACGCCAGTTCGCCTCGGCGGCCACGCTCAAGAACGACCTGAACTGGCTGAACCGGCAGATGCTGAGCGCCGTGATGGCGGCGTACCCCTTGCAGGCGTTTGTGGTCGAAGTGACCGGCCATCAAGTGCTCATGAACCTGGGCGCCGCGCAGGGCGTCGTTCTGGGCGCGCTGTTCGACATCATCGAAGAGAAGCCTGAAGTGGATTACAAGGGGAAAAAATTCAGGCCCGCCCCCTCGGTCATGGCCACCATCGAAGTGGTCAAAGTGGATCAGGAATTTGCCTACGCGCACATCAAGGAGCAACGCCGGCCGATCCAGGCGGAGGACAAGCTCAGAGAACGGGCCCAGGGCCTGAGTGAAGACGGGCAGAAAATTTGGTGACCGGGGCGCGCGCCCTTTGGTTCTTCAAAGGAACATATCAGACGCTCCGCCGAAAGTTTTCCCGGTGAGGGCGGATGTCCGGCCGGCTTGGAAGGGCGATCGCATGTAGATGTGACATACAAAAACGGGGTCGGGTCGGTATCGGGGTCGCAATCGCCATCGCAACGACTCCCCAAAATACAGTCTCTCCGGAACCAGACCATACGGCGGCCTTGTTCGATACCGATACCGTATGTAAAGCTGATGCGATTGCCTGCAGCCGGAAGGCCGATTGAAATTCACCATCGCTTATGATATACGACATAGCTTTTTGAAAAAGGCGTGTCCCTGGGATGGACCCTGATCGAGGGTGCTGTGGTACGCCTGGCAGGATTCGAACCTGCGACCTACGGATTAGAAGTCCGTTGCTCTATCCAGCTGAGCTACAGGCGCCCGTCGGAACGGAATGGCGATTTACCATAGGGTCTTTCGATTGTCCATAATTAAACCGTAGCCGGCAGCGTGCCGATACGGGAATACACAGAGTGAAGGCGTTTGCATGACAATAAAAGAAAATGCTTCGGCCGCCGCCGAAGCAAAACAAACCAAGCCGAATCGCGCCAAGATCGATAATAAAAGTCCCAAGACCGAGGCCAAATCCCTGGTCAAGTTCGATCCGCTCCAGCGCTACCTTTCGGAAATCAGCCAGTACCGCTTGTTGACGCGCGAAGAGGAAGTCGAACTCGGAAAGCGTGTTCAGGAGGATCAGGATATGGAGGCCGCCTATCAACTGGTGACCTCCAATCTGAGACTGGTGGTTAAAATCGCCCTGGAATTTCAGCGCGTATGGATGCAGAACCTGCTCGATTTGATTCAGGAAGGCAACATAGGGCTCATGCAGGCCGTCAAGAAGTTCGATCCTTACAAGAACGTCAAGTTTTCCTATTACGCCTCGTTCTGGATCAAGGCCTATATTCTGAAGTTCATCATGGACAACTGGCGGCTGGTCAAGATCGGCACAACCCAGGGCCAGCGCAAGCTGTTCTTTAAGCTGAAGAAGGAAAAGCAGCACCTCATCGAACAAGGGTTCGACCCCAAACCCAAGCTGCTTTCACAGCGCCTGGGGGTGTCCGAGCGTGAAATCATCGATATGGACCAGCGCCTGGACGGCTGGGACGTATCCCTCGATTCTCCGGTCAAAGAGGGATCGGATACCGGGCGCATCGAGTTCGTCAGCGAAGGTTCGGCTTCCGCCGAGGATCGGGTCGCCAAAAAAGAGATCGAAACCCTGCTGCACAATAAGGTGACCGAGTTCCGCAAGCAGATGACCGACCGTGAACTGGAGATCTTCGACCTGCGCATCTTCTCGGATACTCCGGTCACCCTTCAGGAAATCGGCGATCGGTACGGAATCTCGCGGGAACGCGTCCGCCAGATCGAAAAGAATGTCATAAAGAAAATGCGTGATTTCTTCAAAAATGAAATCCCGGATTTTGAAGCCTACACAACGCATGCATCTGCAGAGTAGATACCGCCCTAAAAGGTTCTGAATCGGGAACCGCCTCGAACGGAGTAGAATGCATTCAAGATCGTGCTCATTGATAACGGTGCTTTCGGCGTTTCTGATGTTAACGGGTTGTCAGTCTTCCGGCGCCCGCCTCCAGGCCGACCTGACTTCGGCGGTCCAGCGCGATACGCCGGCGCCGGCGTATTATTATTACTTGACCGCTCAAATGACGGTCAAAAGAGGAGATGTCAACGAAGCCCTGTGGCTGATGGAAAAAGCCATGAACCACGATCCCGGATCGCTGTTCCTCAAAATGGAAACGGCGAATCTGATGCTGCTGTTGAAGCAGGACGAGAAAGCGCTGACGATTCTGGACCAGATTCTCGCGCAGGATCCCGGGCACGTTCAGGCCTTGTCTCTGGCAGGGCGCATCCTGCAGCAAAAGGAGAATACCGCCGCCGCTAAGGTGCTCTTTGAAAAAGCACTGGCCGGCGGCGGAGCCGATCAGAATGTCTACCTCATGCTCGGCCGGATTTACTGGAACGAAAAAGACTGGAGCAATGCGTTGCGGGTATTCACCACCCAGGTTGCCCGTTTTCCGGACGCCTACGCCGCGCATTACTTCATGGGGAAAGTACTGGTCGCCCGGGAGAAATGGGCGGATGCCGAACGCGCCATGCTCAAGTCGCTGCAACTCGAGCCGTCCCTTGCCGAACCTCGGCTGGAACTGCTCAAGATATACAATGCGCAGAACCGGCCCGCCATGGTGAGTCGGACCTATCGGGACATTCTGGACCGGAATCCCGGAGACAACGGAGCGGCGATCGACCTTGCGGTGCACTACCGGAAGATCGATCGTCCGGCGGAAGCGCTACGGGTATTGGAAGATCTGGCCCGCAGCAGCGGTGCGGACGACGGCATGGTCACCGCCGTCTACGAACGGTACCTGCAGGGCAAGCAATATGAAACCGCGGCCTGGATTCTGGACGGACTGCTGCGCGGCGCCCCGGAGCACGCCGACCTGCATTACCTGGCGGGCATCGCCTACGACGGCCTCGAGCGCCGTTCGGTGGCGTTGCAGCATTTAACGAAAGTGGGTCCGGGGTCCCGATTCCACAGCAGCGCCGTCGTTCATCGTGCTTTGCTGTACCACGACCTGGGAAAAATCGATCAGGCCATTGCCACTGTTGAAGGCGCCATCACCGAAGAGCCCGGAAATCCCGATTACTTCTTCTATCTGGCGACTTTTTACGAGGATATCGGACGCTTGAACGATGCCTTGGAGACGCTCGAAAGCGGCCTCGCCCTAGACGATCGTAATCTGAAGCTGCATTTCCGCAGAGGGGTCATTTTCGATAAAATGGGCCGCAAGCCCGATTCCATCGCCGCCATGAAAACGGTTCTGTCGTTAAAGCCCGACGATGCCGAGGCCTTGAACTATCTGGGCTATACCTACGCCGACATGGGCATCAATCTGGATGAGGCCGAAAAGCTGATCCAGACCGCCCTGAAGATCAAACCGGGGGACGGATATATCACCGACAGCCTGGGATGGGTTTACTACCAGCGCGGCCAATACGACCAGGCTCTGGATTATTTGAACAAGGCGGCGAAACTGGTTCCCGACGATCCGACGATTCTCGAACACCTGGGCGATGTGCACCGGAAGCTGAACAGCCCTTCTAAGGCCTTGGATTTTTACCGGCGTTCTATTGAGAAAAACCCCAAGGAAAAGAAGGCCGTTGAAGAAAAAATCCGTTATCTCGAACAGTGAAGGCAAAAAGGACCGCCACGTGCGGTCCCGGTTTGCCGTATGCCGGCTCATGGAGATTTCGGGGCCGCATCCCGTCCGCGCTTGGGGCCTGCTGCTGATCGCTGCGCTCGCGTTGCATGGCTGTGCAGGCATCCTGCCGGGGCCTGAGGATGACCCGCTGGCCCGCGGCACCATCGCCGATTTGAACGGCCGCAATCCCGAGTTGGCGCAGTTCAAGGGGTTGCTCGAAATTCGTCTGGAATCGGCGGGGCAACCCTCCATGGCCGGCCGTGCGGGATGGGCCGGCGCCGTTCCGGACCGCATGCGGATCGAATGGCTGAACATGCTCGGCCAACCGATTCTGAGCCTGGCGGCCGATGGGCGGACCATCACACTGATTTCCCATGCGGAACAGCGCTATCGGCGGCTCGCGCAATCGTCGGCAGCCTTGAAGCAGTTGATCGGAATTCCGGTGACGGTTGAAGATCTGATCGCCTTGATGCGCGGGCGGCCCTTGCTTCCGGATTTCACCGCCGCCCGTGAATCGAGCAGCGGGGATGGCGGCCGGACGATTCTGCTCAAAGACCGCTGGTACAATACAATGGCTGCGCTGACCTTTTCCGGCGACCAGCTGGTGAGTGAACAACTGTTCACTCCCCGGGGGGAGGCCCGTTATCGAATCGAATGGCTGCAGTGGCAGCAGGTCGATCGGTTCACCATCCCGCGTCGGATCCTTCTGACGGCGCCGACGGGTGAACGCCTGGCCATTTCCGTGGTCCGTTTCTGGCCGCGGGCATCCTTCGGACCTTCCACGTTTTTCCTGGAGCGGCCGGAATTCATGGATGAATGACACCGTTGCGTTTCCTGGCCGACAGCACGCTCGGCAAATTATGTAAACATCTGCGCATGGCCGGATTCGACTGCCGGTACGATGGACGTCTGCCGGACGGCGTGCGTTTGCGTGCCCTCAGCCGGCTCGAAAAGCGCCTCGTACTGACCCGCGCACAGCGGGTGGCTGCGCTGCTGCGCGAAGAATCAGTGGTTTTCGTGCACGATAACGATCCGGACGCCCAGATGCGGCAGGTCATTCATCAGTTGGCGATCCGCCGCGACGCCCTGCGGCCTTTGACGCGCTGCCTGCGCTGTAACGAGGAACTGACCGCCATACATCAAAACGAACTGACCGGCCGTGTGCCCGAATATGTGCTGCAGCATGCGGTGCAGTTTCGTATCTGCCCGTGCTGCGGCCGCGTGTACTGGCCCGGCAGCCATGCGCGGCGAATGACGGACGTGTTGGAGCAATGGTTCGAGGCGCCGTGAAATCTCCATTGCGGGCCCCGGCTGAAGCAAACTACCGCCTTGGGCATCTCAGATATGCGCATATCGGTTTTGATTTTTCTCTGTGTTCTCTGTGTACTCTGTGTTAAATCGGATTTCTTGTAAAACATCGAACAAATTTTCGGTTCCCTGGCTGAAGGTGCCGCGGCAAGCTTTGCCGACAGACCCGGAATCGGAATTCAGCGAGCTATTTTACCATCAGGAGAGTTTCATGAGCTCAGAATCGCAAAAAGGAACCACTTTGAAAAACGAGGCCGAGAGCCCGGACAAAATCAGCGCCGCCTTGTCGCAGATCCGTCATAAACTGCTGGTGATGAGCGGCAAGGGCGGGGTGGGCAAATCCAGTGTATCGGCCACCCTGGCCATTCGCCTGGCGGCCGGGGGCCAGCGCGTGGGACTGCTTGACGTCGATATTCACGGGCCCAGCCTGGCCGGCATCATGGGTGCCCGCGGACTGTTGGACGTGAATGAGCAGAAACGCGTTCTGCCGCAGTCGGTCAGCCCGCGGCTCAGTCTGGTTTCGATGCAGTCGCTGATGCCGAATGCCGATCAGGCGGTGATCTGGCGCGGTCCGGCGAAAACCGGCGTGATCCGCCAGTTTATCGGCGACGTTTATTGGGGCGAGCTCGATTATTTGATCATCGACGCACCGCCGGGCACGGGCGACGAGCCGCTCAGCGTGGCGCAGGTCGTGCCGGACGCGCGGGCCGTTATCGTCACCACCCCCCAGGAAGTGGCGCTCGGGGACGTCCGCAAATCGATCAGCTTCTGCCGGACCGTCGGCTTGTCCATTTTAGGCCTTCTGGAAAACATGGGACCGTTCGCCTGTCCCTGCTGCGGCAAGACGATCGAATTGTTCAAATCGGGCGGCGGAGAAGCCACGGCCGCGCAGATGGAAGTTCCCTTTCTGGGCACGCTGCCCTTCGATCCGGACATCGTGAAAGCGTGCGATAGCGGCTTGCCGGCCTATATGCACAACAACTCCAGCCCATTCATCGATGCCGCGGACGGCCTCGTGCAGAAGATCGTATCGGCTTGCAACGCGTGAACGAATTCGGTGAAATCACAGACAGGCGGTTGCATGACCGGCGCCGACGCCAATGGTTCGAACCAACACAGCCTTAAACGCGTGGCTCTGGGAAAGCGCTTGGCAGGCTCGCAACATGTCGTCACGCTGGGCGTCAAACCCAACTTCAGCGATTACAGCGCCGCCGAGCAGGCGTTGATTCGGGGAGCCGAAAAGATCTACGATCCGTCGTCCCTGTATGCCGACCTGTTCCACGCGATGGGCAAAGCGACGTTTCCGAGCCATCGCACGTACGCCTTCGCCCAGGACAAAGTGAAACAGAGCGCACTGTTCAGCCTGACCGGCATCCCGCATCCGCGCACCCGGGTGTTCTTCGGCCGGCAAAAAGCGGACATCGCCCGGTATTTCGCGTTCCCGTTGATCGCCAAAATCGCCCGCGGATCGAGCCTCGGCCGCGGGGTTTTCCTTGTCCGCAACGCATCCGAGCTGGACGATTATTGCCGGCGGAGCAACCCTGCCTATATTCAGGAATATCTGCCCGGCGACCGTGACATGCGGATCGTGGCCATCGGCGGCCGGGTGGTGCATGCCTACTGGCGTATCGCCGCGGCCGGCGAGTTCCGCACCAACGTCGGGGCGGGCGGCAGCATCGATCTCTCGCCGGTTCCCGAAGCGGCGCGTCGGCTGGCGCTGCAAACCGCCGCGGCGGGAGGATGGGATGACGTCGGCATCGATATCATCATGCATCACGGCCGGTTCTATGTTTTGGAAGCCAACATGAAGTACGGCCGGGAGGGATTCCGCCGCGCCGGCATCGATTATCATCGTTTATTGGAGCAGCTCATCGTCGATGGAACCATCTGAACAAGGCGCGCTGCTGACCTCGCTGCGCGAGGCCCTGAACGCGCGCGAAGCCCGCATGCTGGCGGCCGGGGCGGCCTTCAGCGCCGATGCCCTGCGGCGGCACCGGGAAGTGAAATTGCAGTCCGGCTATCGCCAGCCGTATGCCCTGGACACCGACCGGATCCTGCATTCGCGTGCCTATGCCCGCTACATCGACAAGACCCAGGTATTCTACCTGATCCGCAACGATCATATCACCCATCGGGTTCTGCACGTCCAACTGGTCTCCAAGATCGCCCGCACCATAGGACGCTTTCTCGAATTGAACGAGGACCTGATCGAGGCGATCGCCCTGGGCCACGACATCGGGCATACCCCTTTCGGCCATGACGGCGAGCGCTTTTTGAGCCGTTTGTGTCAGCAGGCCGGGATCGGACACTTTCTGCACAATGTGCAGAGCATCCAGTTTCTCGACCGGGTGGAGCGCAAGGGGCTGGGATGGAATCTCTGCCTGCAGACACTGGACGGCGTCCTTTGCCACGACGGCGAAATTCACAACCAGCAGCTCAGCCCCCTGAAGGGCAAGGACTTCGCCACGCTGGCGGAGGAGCTCGCACGCAAAAAGCGCGACCCCGATTATCCGCTTCAGCCGATGACCCTGGAGGGCTGCGTGGTGCGCATGGCGGACACCGTCGCCTATATCGGCCGGGACCTCGAAGACGCCATCCGCCTGAATGTCATCAAACGCACGGATATTCCCAAGGCGGTGGAAGCGGTGCTTGGCAACACCAACGGAACCATCGTGTACACCCTGGTGACGGATATCATCCGCAGCAGCCACGGCAAGCCGTTCATCGCGTTCAGCGCGCCCATTTCCGAGGCATTGAAGCAATTGAAGCAATTCAATCTGGATCGAATTTACCTGAACACACGCATCAAGCAGTATGCGGACACCATCCGCATGCTGTTCGAAATGCTTTTTGAAAAGTACATGGACGACCTGGCGCACCTGAATCGGGGTTCAAAGATATTCAGCAGTTTTCTGGCGGACATGTCGGAAGATTATGTGGGCACGCACCAGCCGGCCGAAATCGTGCGCGACTTCATCGCAGGCATGACCGATCGCTATTTCCTCCTGCAGTGTCCCCAAAAGTTCAGACCTCAGGTTCTGGATGTGTGAAATTGGTGATCCGGTGCATAAGAAGCAGAGCCCTTTCCGACGGCCGATCCAGCCGCATGAATACCGGGAGCGGAGTTATCGCAGGATCGTCAACAGCCGCCTGATCGCGCAGCGCGTAACCGTTCAGGAGACCGACATCCACCTGTACGCCGCCGTGCGCATGGAAGATATGGCACGCGAAATCATCATCACCCAACGCGGCCATCTCGAGCATTACATCCTGCAGCATCCGGGATTTTTGCAGGCCCTGCAACCCTGGCCCGCCGACCCGTTCGCCCCGCCCATTGTCCAAAGCATGATCATGGCGGCTCGCCGCGCCGGCGTGGGCCCCATGGCCGCCGTGGCCGGAGCGGTGGCCGAACAGGTCGGCGGTCCGATCGGCGCCCTGACTCCGGAAGTCATTGTAGAAAACGGCGGCGATATCTACCTGAAGTCCGCTTCGCCGTTGACCATCGCGGTTTTTGCGGGCGCTTCGCCGTTGAGCATGAAAATCGGCATCCAAATCCTGGGCACGGGGGATCCGCTGGCAGTCTGCACCTCTTCGGGAACGGTCGGGCACAGTCTCAGTCTGGGTCGTGCCGACGCCGTTTGCGTGCTCGGCACCTCATGCCCGATGGCCGACGCCGCGGCCACGGCGATCGGCAACCGCGTGAAAAGCGCAGACGATCTTCAGGCGGCCATCGACTGGGGGCGCGGCCTGGAAGAAGTCTTCGGCATTCTGGTGATCGCCGGGTCCAGGATGGGGGCCTGGGGACGGATGAAGATCGTACCGCTTTGAATTGACTGCTGAAACAAACGAGGGACATCCATTCGCCGAGAAAAAAAGGGTTGTGTTTTCAGGTCGAAAATTATAGAGCTCAAGCCGACTGATTCTCCTAACGGATCGTTATCAGGGAGCATGACTGCATGAAAAAGGTCAAGATCGCCTTCTGGATCATCCTGATTGTACTGCTTGGCATCACCGTGTACCAGAACCAGGGTTATTTCCTGACCAAGCACAGCCTGGACATCAACCTGTGGTTTACCCGCCGCATCGTTCCGCCGGTCCAGAACGGAATCGTCATTCTGGCCTTCTTTCTTTTCGGACTCCTGGTCGGGTTGATCCATAATTTCTTCGAACGGTACCGCACCAATAAAACCATCAAGGATCTGCGCAATACGATCCGGTCGAACGAGGCCGCGATCGGCCAGATGCGCCAGGAGATCGAGGCCCTGAAACCGTCGACCGGCGAACTGCCGCCTGCTTCGCCGGATGTCGAAACTCCCGCGGCGTCCAAGGATACGCCAACCTGAAATCGGCATGCGCTTCGACTTCCCGCTGCCGAACACGAATGACCCGACGTCCCGCCGCTCCGGCGGGTTGATACCCGGCACGCCCGCGACGCTACCGAAGGCACGTTGCCAGCCATGAGCAGTCCCAATCCCACGCCCATGATCCAGCAGTATCTGGCCATCAAGGCAAACCACCAGGATGCGATCCTGTTCTACCGCATGGGTGATTTTTACGAGATGTTTTTCGAGGATGCCGAAGTGGCCTCGCGCGTTCTGGAGATCACGCTCACCTCGCGCAACAAGAACGAGGCCCAGCCGGTGCCCATGTGCGGCGTGCCCCATCGCGCCGCTCAGAGTTATATCGCCCGCTTGATCGACAATGGGTTCAAAGTCGCCGTGTGCGACCAGGTCGAGGACCCGTCGGCCGCCAAGGGTCTTGTCCGGCGCGAAGTGGTGCGGGTGGTGACACCGGGCATGATCGTCGAAGACGAACTTCTGGAGGCCAAAGCCAATAACTTCCTGCTGGCCCTTTGTTTCTGGCAGAAGCGTTTCGGATTGGCCTGCATCGATATCTCAACCGGTCTTTTCCGCCTGACGGAAAACACCGCCCCCGATCCTGTGGCCGACGAGGTGCGGCGCATCGAACCACGGGAGATTCTTTTGCCGTACGGCCTGCAGAAGTGGGAGGCGGTTCAGCGGATGCTGGGCGGTCTCGAGGGCTGTGCCGTCGACTGGATCGAGGACCCAGCATTCGACCCCCAGCGCGGCCGGCGCATCCTGAACCAACACTTCGGAAGCATGGCGCTCGAAGGTTTCGGATGCCATGACATGAGCGCCGCCCTGGGGGCAGCAGGCGCCTTGCTGCATTATGTGCAGGAAACCCAGAAACAGGCACTGTCCCACTGCCGCCGTCTCTCGCCGTACCGACTGGGCGATCATCTGATCATCGACCGTCTGAGCGCACAGAATCTGGAACTGGAAAAAAATCTGCGCAGCGGAACACGGCAGGGAACCCTCCTTGGCATTCTGGACAAAACCAACACCGCGATGGGCGCGCGCGCGCTCCGCCAGTGGCTGCGGTACCCGCTGCGCACCCCGGAGGCCATCGGCAGCCGGCTGGATGCCGTCGAGGAGGCCCTCGCGAACCGCGATACCCGCACGGCCATACGCGAACACCTTTGGTCCGTGTATGATCTGGAGCGCCTGAACAGCAAAATCGCCATGGCGCATGCCAATGCGCGCGATTTGACCGCGCTCCGGAAATCCCTGCAGACGCTTCCGGCGATCTGGGAGGCGCTGTCCCGAATGCAGGGCGATCTGCTCAAGAGGCCCGACGATGTGGAAGGTTTGAACGCGCTGGCCGGTGTGATCGAAGCCGCCATCCGCGAAGATGCACCGCCGTTCACCGGCGAGGGCGGCATGATCAGGGAGGGATTCCACGCGCCGCTGGACGAACTGATCCGCCTGTCGCGCGACGGCAAAAGCTACCTGGCGCAGCTGGAGGCGCGTGAAAAGGAGGCGACCGGCATCGGCAGCCTCAAGGTCCGCTTCAACAAGGTTTTCGGCTATTACATCGAAGTACCCAAGAGCCAGACGGAACTGGCGCCGGCGCACTATGTGCGCAAGCAGACCCTGGTGAACGCCGAGCGGTACATCACCGATGAATTGAAGCAATTCGAAAACAAAGTGCTGGGAGCCGAAGAGCAGCGCAGCCGGATCGAGCTGGAGATCTTCAACGCGATTGTGGAACAGGTGGGCGGCCACAGTCAAATCATCCAGTCCGTGGCCGGCTTTCTGGCGCAGCTCGACTGCCTGCTGACCCTGGCCGAGGTGGCCGATCAAAACGATTATAGCCGTCCGGCCATCAACAGCCACGGGCAGCTGCGCATCGTCGAAGGGCGCCACCCGGTGGTGGAGAAGATGATCACCGCCGAGCGCTTTGTGCCCAATACCATCAGCATGGATGACGAGGCGCAGCAGATTCTGGTCATCACCGGACCCAACATGGCCGGCAAATCGACGATTCTGCGTCAGGCCGCACTGATCGTGATCATGGCCCAGATGGGCGGCTTCGTACCGGCGTCCGAAGCCGACATCCCCATCACCGACCGGATTTTCACGCGGGTGGGCGCGCTCGACAACCTGTCGGCCGGCCAGAGCACCTTCATGGTCGAAATGCAGGAAACCGCCAACATTCTCAACAACGCAACGCGCCGCAGCCTGGTGGTCATGGACGAAATCGGGCGCGGCACCAGCACCTACGATGGCCTGAGCATCGCCTGGGCGGTGGTCGAATATCTGCACCAGCTCGACGCCGGAGGCGTCAAGACGCTCTTTGCGACCCATTATCACGAATTGACCGCATTGGCCGCCACGCATTCGCGCATCAAGAACTATCATGTGGCGGTCAAGGAGTGGAACGATCAAATCATCTTCCTGCGCAAACTCGTCCAAGGTGGAACCAACCGCAGTTACGGCATTCAGGTGGCGCGGCTGGCGGGGATTCCCGAAGAAGTCATCCGCAAGGCCGGGAAGATACTGGAACGTGTCGAGAATCAAGCCCCGGCGGAACAGCGCGCGGACATCGGCGGGCCGGGCGCCGGCGGCGCGGTGCCGGTACAGATGGAGCTGTTTCAGCCGGTCGAGCAGGAACTGCGAGAGAGGTTGCGCAAAATCGACATAAACCATATAACACCCATGGAGGCGATGCAGCTGCTGGTGCAATTGCAGGAAAAGGCCAAATCCAACGGGTAGCGCCAGGGCGGCGCCTTGAGCGAAGAAATCCAGGACACGCGAAAAACAGGAGTGAACCGCAAGATGCCGCATATGGATCGACACCCGCTGCCACCCATTCCCGATCGACATGGTTCCTGACGCTATGAAATCGACCCCGGCTGCATGGCTTGTTTTTATCTGCCTGCTGATCCTGTCTGCGGCGTCGACCGCTGCCGCCTCGGAACAGTCCGATTTCTACGCCGCCGAACGGTGCTCAAAGCGGCTGCTTGAAAGCCAGGCCGCACAAAAATACCGCGACCGCTGGTTCAAATGCATCCAGGGCTTTCTGGACGTGCATCAAAAAAACCCGCAAGGTCCCTGGGCTGCCGCGGCGCTGTTCAGGGCAGGTGAGCTGTACAGCCGAATGAGCGCCATTTCCTACAGTCAATCCGACCGGCAGCGCGCCATCGATCTTTTCGCCCGCGTGGAGCAGCAGTATTCCAAGAGTCGTTACGTTCCCAGAGCCCGCGCGGCAAGGGAGGCAATGATGCCCGCCGCATCGGCGGCCCGCGCGGCGGCAGGCGAACGGCGGTCCGCACTCGACTGGTACAAGGAAGCCCAGTATGCCTACCAACGCCTGCAGGAACGGCCTGCGCTGAAAGGGCAGCGCGATCAGTGGTTCAAAAGCATCGACGCTTATCGAAATGCCTACCAGAGCGATTCCGCGGGCCCCTTGGCGGCAGCGGCCCTCTTCGGTATGGCTGAATGCTACCAGGAGCTGTACCGGCATTCCTGGCTGGATGACGACCGCGCGCAGAGCCGCAAGTTGTTCGCCGATGTACTGCGGCAGTTTCCGAAAAGCCCCTACGCACCGAAAGCGCGGGCCGCGCTCGGCCCCGAATACGATATCGCCGCGCAGCAGGCACCATCCGATGAGATCGCCCAGGTCATCGCCGAAGCCGTGTCCTTACCCCCGGAAGAAGCACTCAACACCAACAGCGATGCGCAAGGACCTTCGGTGATCGAAGGCCTCCGGTTCTGGTCCAATCCGCGGTATACCCGCGTGGTGGTCGACGCCAATCAGGACACGGTCTTCACGTATCGCGAACTGCGCGAAGATCCCGATATCGGCAAGCCGCCCCGCATCTATATCGATATGCACAACAGCCGGCTCAGCCGTGATCTGCAGAAAGAGATTCCTATCAATGACGACCTGCTCAGAGATGCGCGGGCAGGGCAGTATACGGCGGAAACCGTGCGCATCGTGGTGGATATCAAGTCGTTCAAAAGCTATAAAATCTTCTCCTTGAAGAATCCATTCCGCATCGTCCTCGATGTCTGGGGCGTGGAAACCACGGTCGCAGCCACCCCGCTTCCGCCCGCCGTCCAGGGCAGGCCTCCCATCATGCCCGGCGCGATCGCCAAGCAACTGGCCCTCGGCATTCGACACGTCGTGATCGACCCGGGTCACGGCGGCAAGGACTTCGGTGCACCGGGCGCCATCAAGGGCGTTCACGAGAAGAACATCACCCTGCAGATCGCCAAACGCCTTGCCCCCATGATACGGGCCGAGCTGGGTTGCGAGGTGACGCTGACCCGCAGCGCCGATACCTATCTCAGCCTCGAGGAGCGCACGGCCATCGCCAATACGAAAAGCGCCGACCTGTTCATCTCGATTCACACCAATGCATCGCATGACCGGCGTGCGTACGGACTTGAAACCTACATCCTTAATCTGGCCACCGACGATGAGTCCATCCGGGTGGCGGCGCGTGAAAACGCCACCTCCACCAAAAACATCAGCGATCTCGATTCGATCTTGAAGGATCTGATGCAAAATGCCAAGGTCAGCGAATCGACACGCCTGGCCAGCTACGTCCAGGATTCGATGATCTCGGAACTCAGGCACAAGTATTCCGGTCTGCGCAGCAAAGGCGTGAAACAGGCACCTTTTTACGTGCTTTTGGGAGCCGAAATGCCCTCCATCCTGGTCGAAACCGCATTCATCAGCAATCCCACCGAATGCAAGCGGCTGATCGACAGTGCCTACCAGGAGCGCCTCTGCCGGGGCATCATCGCGGGAGTCAGAACGTATATCCAGGAAATCAAGCCGGTGGCTTTTCAGCAGTGAAACGTAAACGTCCGGCACGCAAAGCGGATGCGGTTCTGAAAACCAGCGGTACAATCAACGTAGAAAGAGGAGACATTATGGATTACGCCAACATCATTCTGTCGGTCGAGGAAGGAATCGCCACCATCACGTTCAATCGGCCGAAGTCGCTGAATGCACTCAATTCAGCGTTGATCAGCGAGCTGTCGGATGCCCTGGACGCCATTGCCGCCGACGAACAGGTGCGTGTCGCGGTGCTTACCGGAGCAGGCGAGAAGGCGTTCGTGGCCGGGGCGGATATCAGCGAACTGGCGGGCTTCAATACGCTGCAGGCCAAGCGCTTCGCCCAGATGGGGCAGGCGGTGATCGATAAACTGCAGCTGCTGGCGATACCGGTCATCGCGGCCGTGAACGGCTATGCACTGGGCGGCGGTTCCGAGATGGCGCTGGCCTGCGATTTTATTTACGCCTCGGATAATGCCTCGTTCGGACTGCCTGAAATCACGCTCGGGCTGATTCCGGGTTTCGGTGGCACGCAGCGCCTGCCGCGACTGATCGGGGCCAATCGAGCCAAAGAACTGATTTTCACCGGCAAGATGGTCTCCGCCGCCCAGGCGCGTGAGTTGGGTCTGGTCAACCAGGTGTTTACGCCCCAAACCCTGATGGAAGAAACCATGCGCACGGCGCGTTCCATCGCGGCCAAGGGCCGGGTCGCCCTTCGGGCGGCCAAGCAGGCCGTCAACACCGGCTTGAACGCCGATCTGGGCACCGGCTTGAGAATCGAACAGGATGCCTTCGCGATCTGCATGGCCAGTCCGGACGCCAAGGAAGGCACCCAGGCCTTCCTTCAGAAACGCAAACCGGCCTTCAAAGGTAATTTGACCGAATAGCTGCAGCGAAGAGCCGCCTGGAGGTGGGAAGCCGTGATCGGGGAGAAGTGGAATCGATGATCTTCAATATGGAATTCGAAACAATGCCCAGAGAGGCGTTGGAGGCCATTCAGCTGCGCCGCCTGCAAACAACCGTGGAACGCGTATACGCCAATGTGCCTTTCTATCGTGAGAACTTTAAAAAGGCCGGGGTGACGCCGTCCGACATCCGGTCCTTGAAGGACTTGCGGCACCTGCCGTTCACAACCAAACAGGACCTGCGCGACAATTACCCATACGGTATGTTTGCCGTGCCCATGGATCATGTGGTGCGTATCCATGCATCGTCCGGGACGACCGGCCAGGCGACCGTCGTGGGTTACACCGCCCGTGATATTCAAACCTGGTCGGAACTGATGGCGCGCTCGCTGGCCGCCGGCGGCGCAGGCCGCAGCGACATCATTCACAATGCCTTCGGCTACGGCCTGTTCACCGGCGGCCTGGGTGTTCATTACGGTGCGGAACGGCTGGGGGCGTCAGTGATCCCGGTTTCGGGCGGCAACACCAAGCGCCAGGTCTTGATCATGAAGGATTTCGGCCCCACCGTCCTGACGGCGACCCCTTCGTATGCGCTTCACCTGGCCGAGGTCGCGGAAGAGATGGGGGTCGATTTCAAGGAGCTGAAATTCAGGTTCGGCATCTTCGGCGCCGAACCGTGGTCGGAAACCATGCGCGCGGAGATCGAGCGCAAGCTCAACCTGATCGCCGTGGATATTTTCGGCCTCAGCGAAGTGATGGGGCCTGGTGTGGCGAACGAATGTCACGAGGCCAAGAAGGGTCTGCACGTCTTCGAAGATCATTTCATACCTGAAATCATCGATCCCCGTACGTTCGAACCCCTGCCGTACGGCGAAAAGGGCGAGCTGGTGTTTACAACCATCACCAAAGAAGCCTTCCCGGTGATCCGCTACCGCACCCGCGACATCACCTCGCTCAATCCCGAACCCTGCATCTGCGGCCGGACCCATTTGCGTATGAACCGCGTCACGGGACGCAGCGACGATATGCTGATCATCCGCGGGGTCAACGTATTTCCGTCCCAGATCGAGAGCGTGCTCCTCGACACCGCGGGCCTGACGCCCCATTACCAGCTGGTCGTGGATCGGGAAGGTCCGTTGGATGTGCTCACGGTACGGGTCGAAGTGAGCGAAACCCTTTTTTCCGACAAGGTCAAACAGCTGCAGGCCTACGAAAAGACGATCTCAAAGAATATCAAGGAGCTTCTCGGCGTTTCCGCCAGAGTCAAGCTGGTGGAACCCAAGGGGATCGCCCGCAGCGAAGGCAAAGCCGTGCGCGTGGTGGATAATCGGAACATCTGAATGTGGATCGCCGCCCCTACGGCGCAGGCAAGGAGGAATTATGCAGGTCGAGCAGATCAGTGTCTTTCTGGAAAACAAGGCCGGTCGGCTTTCGGAAGTCACCGGCATATTGAGCGAAGCCGGCGTCAACATTCGTGCGCTTGCCCTGGCCGACACGTCCGATTTCGGCGTGCTCCGCCTTATCGTGGATCACAACGACAGGGCGGTGGCGGCGCTGAAAGAGAACGGCTTCACGGTCGGCAAAACCGAGGTTGTCGCCGTGCTGGTGCAGGACCGGCCCGGCGGGCTGCACTCCATTCTGGAGCGCCTGCGCAGCGGTGATGTGAATGTCGAATACATGTATTCCTACGTGCGGCAGAGCGGAAAAGACGCCATCATGATTTTTCGTTTCGACAACATCGAGGCGGCCTCGCAACTGCTGAAAAACAGCGGGTTCACCGTGCTTGACGGCGATGCGCTTTATCAGATTTAAACAGGCTGTTGAAGACCATCGCCTCGGACCGTGATGCTGTGTGGGCGACTTTCAGAAATGTTCGCGCACCGGCGCGTGTGCGCAGCGATTCGAAGCCGCGCGCCTGCCTGACGGCCTGATGCGTTTTCAGACACCCTGTTGAGTTCGTTTCATTTCCCTTCGAATCCTCCGCTAATATTTCAGGGCGCCGCGTCGATAATGAAAACATGGCGTATGGGGCGCCTGTCAGGAGCCTTGAAAAAGTGAGGCGGAATGAGAGATTACAGACAACTTTGCCGAGCAGCAGGCACCGCCGGGAGCGTCGGGTAATTCTCATTGAACGCGCGAAAGGCTCGGAATGACGGAGTCGAAACCACAGAAAAACAAGATTCAGCTCGTTTGGGGGATCGCATTGGTGATCGTCGGCATCGCCGTACTGGTCAAGGTGTGGTTGGTGATGCCGCAATTGAACCAACTGCAGGAATCGTCCTCCGTTCTCGGAATCATGCGTATCGCCGGCATTTGCATCATCGCCTTCATCCTTATCGGCGGCGGCCTGCGCAAAATCTGGGGATATACCCAGGACGATCGATCCGATCCACGATAGCAAACCGCCGCTGGAGCGCGGGACAGACTGGAGATCATGCTGAAAGCATCGCCATCGCAGCAGAATAATTCCAATGGCATCGAGAACTTGAAATCCGAGGTCGAATACCGGACGCGGCTGCAGGAAATCGGCAACAAGATCAATGCGGCCCGGGATCTCGATGAGATTCTGATCGACCTGAAGGACGAGATCACCTCGCTGTTCGAATGCGAACGGCTGACGGTCTATGTCATTGACGGCGTTAAACGCGAGCTGGTCTCACGTTTTAAATCAGGGGACGAAATCGCCGAAATCCGGCTTCCGGTGAGCAAGAACTCTCTCGCGGGCTATTCCGCGTTGACGCAGCGGCTGGTCAACATCCAGAACGTCTACGATGAGCGGGAACTGAGCGACATCGATGAAGACCTGCGCTTCGACAAGTCCTGGGATCAGAAGACCGGCTACCGCACCAAGCAAGTCCTGGCCTATCCCATTATTTTTCAGAAGTACCTTCTGGGCGCCATTCAGCTGATCAACCGCAAGGGCGGCGATTCGTTCGGACTTCAGGACGAGCAGGCGGTTACCGACCTGGCCAAGATCATCGGGATCGCCCTGTACAACCAGAAGCGCATGGCGGCGCGCAGCGGGCGCGCCTCCAAATTCGACTACCTGCTTGAGAACCATCTCCTCACTCAGAAAGAGGTCAGTAAGGCCATCCTCGATGCGCGCCAGCGCAAGGAGCCGGTCGAGTCGCTGCTCGTACGCGAATATAAAATTCCCAAAAGCGAAATCGGCGAATCGTTGGCGCGTTTTTATAAAGTGCCGTTCATCTCCTATAACGCGACCTGCCCCATTCCCGGCGACTTGATGCAGGGGCTCAAGGTTCCATTCATGCGCAACAATGTCTGGGTGCCGCTGCGCACCGAAGCGGGACAGCCGGTGATCGCCATCGACGACCCCCATGATCTCAAGCGCATCGATGAAATCAAGGCTCTTTTCCCCGGGCGGCAGCTTAAATTCGTGATTGCGCTCAAGCAGGACGTCCTCGATTTCATCAAGCTCTTTACGGCCGATGAAAAGGAGATGGCCGAAATCGACGACATCCTGTCGCAGCTGGAAGAAGAGACGCACCAGGTCGAAGAAGCCGAATCCTCCGTGGGCGAGGAAGACAGCGTAGTGGTGCAACTGGTCAACAAGATCATTCTGGATGCCTACGCCCGCAACGCATCCGATATCCATATCGAGCCCTATCCGGGCAAACAGAACACGCTGGTGCGCATTCGCGTGGACGGTGCCTGCAACGTATACCAGACCATTCCCTTCTCCTACCGCAATGCGGTGGTCTCGCGCATCAAAATCATGTCGGATCTCGATATCGCGGAACGCCGGCTGCCGCAGGACGGCAAGATCAAATTCAAGAAGTACGGCGGCAAAGACATCGAACTGCGCGTGGCGACCATTCCGACGCAGGGTGGTATGGAAGACGTGGTCATGCGTATTCTGGCGGCCGGCGAGCCGATCCCGCTCGAAAAAATCGGTTTCTCGGGGCGCAATTACGACAATTTCCTGACCGCCATCACCAAGCCCTACGGATTGGTGCTGGTCTGCGGGCCGACCGGTTCGGGTAAAACAACCACCCTGCATTCGGCGCTTGCATTCATCAACAAGACCGAAACCAAGATATGGACCGCGGAGGATCCGGTCGAAATCACGCAAAAAGGCCTGCGCCAGGTACAGGTCAAAGCCAAAATCGGCTTCAATTTCGCCGCCGCCATGCGCTCGTTTCTGCGCGCCGACCCGGATGTGATCATGGTCGGTGAAATGCGTGACAAGGAAACCACGCATATCGGCATCGAAGCCTCATTGACCGGACACCTCGTCTTCTCCACGCTGCATACCAACAGCGCCCCCGAAAGCATCACGCGCCTCCTGGACATGGGCATGGACCCGTTCAACTTCGCAGACGCCATCCTGGCCATCATGGCCCAGCGCCTGACGCGTACGCTGTGCGGCAATTGCAAGAAAGGCTACAATCCATCGCGCGAAGAGTATAACGAACTGGTGCGGGAGTACGGCCCCGAAGATTTCGAAAAGGGGATCAACATTCCCTACAATTCGGATTTGCTCATCTTCAAGGCCGGGGGCTGCGAGATGTGCAATGGTACCGGTTATCGCGGCCGTATGGGCATCCATGAGCTGCTGGTGGGCACCGATGCGATGAAGAAATTGATTCAGAGGCGCGCCCAGATGGAAGAGATACGCGATCAGGCCATTCTCGACGGCATGACCACCCTGAAACAGGACGGAATCGAAAAAATCTTCGGCGGCCACACCGACTTGCTGCAAGTCCGCAAGGTTTGCATCAAATAGCTGCGCTGCTTCGGACGCTGGTGCGCCGTTCGCCGAGAAAGGCGGTCATTCCTCCCGGACGCTTTTTTCTTCGCCGCTCAAGGCGGCTTTGAATCCCGCCAGGCGCTCCTCGTAAACCCGATGGTCCGTGACCGCCTCCGCCAATGCCTTTTCTTCGGCTTCGACGGCCTGAGCGATGCGGCCGTTGGCGAAAAGCGCCTCGGCATAGGTATCCCAGATGTGCGCCGCGCGCTTTTTGGCCAGCGCCCGCTCGGCTAGAATCAGGGCCCGCTGCGGATCATGGAACCCACTGTCCTTCCTGTACGCCAACAGCCAGGCGAGATTGTTGAGGATGTCCGGATTGTCGGGAGCCAGTGCGGCCGCCTGTTCATATGCTTCGGCGGCCTGCGCCATCCGGCCCTGGTCGTAATGGATGTTGCCTATGGTGAAGTAGAGCAGGGCGTCTTCCTCTGTTTTGACTTCCTTCTGGGCCAGATACGCCTGCAGGTCGGCGATGTTTAAATGGCGGACGCTTCTGTCGAAAACAAAACTGTTGAACTGTACGAGGGCGAAGGCGGTCAGCACGAATCCGGTCAGGTATGTCGCGATGCCGCGGCGGACTTTGCGGTCGTGGCGGTCGATCCATTCGGGCTCGCGTTCGCAGCGCCTAAGAAAATCGACTCTTTCCTGAATGCTGAAGTGATGCCAGTTCGGTTTGTCCGCGGGTTGTCCGCTGGTGGCCACGATCTTGTCGAAGGTGGCGATCAGTGGGGCCACCGATGAAAAAAGGCGGAAGACGAAAAGATCGGCCTGGCGCTCGAAATTGCGCATAAAATAACCGAAAATAAAACGGAAATAAACGACCACGCCGCAGATCAGCAATACTCCGCTCAGAATGCTCACTGTTTTGACCGGGTTCAAATCGAGCAGGAGTAGAGAATTGAGAAAAGGGGGAATGAAAAATACGGAGTAATAGCTGATGGGGAACACGGCGTAGGAGATCAGCATGAAGCCGATGAAAAATACCAGATAGAGCAGTAGATGCCGGCGCTTGACGTGCCCGATCTCGTGAGCGATCACCTGGTCGATTTCACTGGGTTCGAGCAGGTGCAGCAGGGCCTCGGTCACCAGGATATAGCGGAAGCGGGCGACCAGTCCCATGACGCCGGCCGTGATCATGCGACCGCCGAAAATAGGCCAATAGACGATATCCGCATAGCGCACGCCGGCGCGGCGGCACAGCTCCTCGATGCGCAGGCGTGCTTCACCGGTCGGCAGCGGCCGGCAACGCCAGAAGCGTTGGACCAGAAGCGGGGCGAAGACCGCGGTGATCAGCAGAAAGATCAAAAAATAGACCGTCTGGCCAGCAGCCGTATCGAGCAGCGACTTGGGCCAATCGAAAGGCAACAGCCGCAGCAGGTCGGAAATCGTAAAAAGCAGTGTCCAGGGTAGCAGAATGGGTACGCTGAAGGCGAAATTGGAATAGACATACGTCCCTCGCGATATGTCGGCATGATAAACCGCCTGATGCGCCTGGTATGAGAAAAACCAGATGACCGCCAGGTAGCCGATGAAGACGGCCAGGAAAAGTGCGGCATTAAGGGTCGGGAGAATTCTGAACAGCGGGGCCACCTCGGTGTAAGAGGGGAGTTCCAGCGCCCAGATATCGATCGAGAAGATGATCAGCGCCAAAATGCTGTGGCGGGTCAACAGGACGCCGAAACGGTGATCCGCGAGACCCTTGTTCAGATAAGCCGCCTGAAGCCGTAAACTCCGGAATTGCCGGTGCGTATAGGCTGCGAAAAGGAAGGCCAGGGAAACGAACCATGATAGGGCTTCCCAGAGCGCCAGCGGCGGTGACTCGGTCGGCTCGTAAAGCGTCAACACCAGCAAGGCGACGATGAAATATAAAAAATTGGCGAACATCGAAAACCGTGATCCTGTCTTTGGCTATGGAAATGGTTTACGCCGCGTGCATCGAATCCGGGTCGCCCTGGCGGTCTGGTTTGTAAAAGCGCTCTTTCTCACTGAGGATGCAGCCGCAGTAAGGCTGGCGGTACATCCCGAGGCGCCTGGATTCGGCGATCCCTTCCTGCCAACCTTCGCGGAAATCCTGGTAGAAGAAGGCAATGCCGACCGTCCGCGCGACATCCTGCGCAATGGACCGGATCAGATCGTGTTTCTGGAACCGGCTGTAGAGCAGCGTCGTGCTGAAGGCGTCGAATCGCCCGCGCTTGGCGATCAGGGCCGTCGCGCGCAGGCGGTCATGGTAGCAGAAGCGGCAGCGTTCGGTCTCGCGGTAAACCACCTGGCGTAGGAAATGTTCGAGATCGTAGGCCGGGTCTACGATCAGCCTGACCCCCAGGCGGTCGCAATATTCCTGCAGGGTCTGCTGGCGCCGCATGCATTCAGTGAATGGATGGATGTTGCTGCGATAGAAGTACCCCATCACCTCGGCCGACTGCTCGCGCAGTATCCGAAGCGGATAGATGCTGCACGGCGCGCAGCAGATATGCAGCAGCAGCTTCATGCCCGTTCACCGAAAATGGCCGTTCCGATGCGCACCAGCGTCGCCCCCTCGGCGATCGCCGCTTCGAAATCGCCGGTCATGCCCATGGAAAGCTCCTGCAGATCGAGGCCGGCAAGCCCCTGGGCCTGCATGCGGTCGCGCAGCCGGCGCAATTCGGCGAAATAGGGGCGCGCCCGCCCGGGGTCGTCGAAAAAAGGAGGCATGGTCATGAAGCCTCTGAGGCGCAGGTTCTGCAGGCGGCTGACGGCGCTGACCAGTTCAGGGGTCTCCTCCGGCCGAACACCGGATTTCGTTGATTCGCCGCTCACGTTGACCTGGATCAGAATCTTCTGGATCTTGGAGCGCTTACGCGCCTGGACGTCCAGTTCGACGGCCAGGCGCAGGGAGTCCACCGTGTGGATCAGGTCGAAAAGCCGGACCGCGTATTTCGCCTTGTTCGCCTGCAGGTGGCCGATAAAGTGCCACTCGATGGGCAGATCGGCCAGGGTGTTGAACTTGTCGCGGGCTTCCTGGATGTAGTTTTCTCCAATTCGGACCGCTCCGGCTTCATAAGCCGCGCGTACCCGGTCGGCGGTCTGGGTCTTGGCGACCGCCACCAGCCGAACGGCATCCGGCCGGCGCCCGCAGGCTTGCGCCGCCGCGGCGATGCGGCCTTCGACACGGCGAAGACGTTCAGCGGTGGCAGGATTCATGTCGGACCGCTTTCTCCCTCCCGGCCCACGATGTGCACGACCTTGGCTTCGATCAGGAACTCGATCACCTCGCAGACCGGCAGGCCCACCACATTGGTGTAGGAGCCGTTGATTCGCCGGACCAGGAACGTTCCGAGCCCCTGGATGGCGTAAGCGCCCGCCTTGTCGAACGGTTCGCCGGTATGAATATACCATTCGATCTCATCGGCGGACAGCGTCTTGAATGTGACGTCGGTTACCACCGTCGCCGTATGCACCACACCGGCGGAGCTGCAGCAGACCGACCAACCGGTCAGCACCTGGTGGGTTTGCCCGCTCAAGCGGCGCAGCATATCGCGTGCAATGGCATGATCCTGCGGTTTGCCCAGAATGTCACGGCCGATCGTAACGATCGTGTCGGCGCCGATGACCCAGCTGCGCGGGTGGTGCGGCGCGATATCTTCGGCCTTGGCGCGTGCCAGCACCTGCACATAGGTCGCAGGCTCCTCTTGGGGGACGAGCGATTCATCGAAGCGGCTGGGAATCACCTCGAAGTTGAGTCCGGCCTGTTCGAGCAGATAACGTCTGCGCGGCGACCGGGAAGCGAGAATAATTTTTGCTTGTTGGACCTTGGCGACCATGCCCGCGGTTCTATCAAATGGCACCCTCTTTGGCAAGGCAGCCGCGCGGGCGGCCGGCGTTCAGCGGTCCGACCCGGCCCGTTCGCTGGCGCTGGCTGCAAGGGTAACGCACAAAAAAAACAGGGCGCAGTAGATGACCGCATCCCAGCCGCCGGATTTGAAAGCCACGCCGGCGGCCGTAATTCCGATCCATCCGCCGGTATAGTAGAAGAGCACGTAGAGTGCGTTGGCGCGGCCCTGTCCGACCGTCACCCGGCGGTTGAGGGTGCCGACCGCGGCGGCGTGAATGGTGAAGAAGCCGGTACATATCCCGATCAATCCGGCCACCACCGCAGCCAGGAAAGGCAGGCGCAGGATCAACAGCGCAATGCCCAGAACAACGGATCCGCCGAGAAGCATCCTTCCGCTGCCGAAACGATTGCTCATGCGTCCGGCCGCCGGGCCCAGGAAAATACCCACCACGTAGACCAGATAGATCAGCGTCGTCCATTCGGTCGACAGGCTGAAGGGCGGGGCGCTCAGCCTGAAAGGAAGATAATTGAACAGCGAAGAAAAGATGGCGAAACTGGCTGAAGCGCAGAAGTACAGGCGCAGCAGCGCCCATCGGCCGAGCAGTTCGCGGAAGCGGACGCGTTCTCGGCCCCGGTTGACGGCGTCGGCACGGGGCAGGACACGCAAGGCGATGCCGGTCGAGACGATCATGAAAAGCGCCGCGGACACGAAGGCATAACGCCAATGCAGCGGCGGGTGGAGCCAACCGCCCAGCAGGCGTCCGCCCAGGCCGCCGAATACGGTGGCGGCGACATACGAACCCATCACCACGTTCAACCGCTCCGCCGGAAGCGCCTTGGCAAGATAGGCCGCAAGGCAGGTGGTCAATGCAGGAATGAAGAGCCCCTGGATGAAGCGTGCGCCGATCAGAACCCACAAGCGCCCGGTCAGCGCACACACAAGGCCCGCCAGGGCAACCGTAAATCCGCCGGCGGCCACGATGGGCCGGATGGGCCACCGATCGACCAGCACGCCGAAAGGCAGGTTGGAAAGCGCGATTCCCAGAACGACCGCGGAAACGCTGAAGGAAACGGTGACGATGTCGCTGTTGAATTCCTGCTGCAGCACGGGCAAGATGGGCTGGGTAATGTAGATATTGGTGAATGAAGCGGATACCAGCGCAAATACGATCGCCTGAAGACGTACATGATCGGATTCAACCATAAGCCTATCCTGAATAAAAGATCGCTGAGGATCCGTGGGAACGCCGGGCGCCCGCCCGGATTCGCCGCCTCTGCATGCCAGAGGCGGTCTGAGCGGACCCATCATACTGCAAACGCAGGCAAAATAACAGGAATCACCCATTGTCCCCCGGGTCAATCGCCTTAAACTTGCAAATATAGGCGAGTCAACGCATCACCGGAATAGTTAATCATGCCGGCAAAGGGTGGATATGGATTCCAACGATCGTTTTAAAATCACGCTGCGGTGGTGGCTCTTCTTTTCGATCACCGTTCTGGGCCTCGCGGCGCTTTTTTTCTCGGGGTTGATCTACACGGTCAATCAGGCGGATGTTACGAAACTGAGCTTTTTGATCCTCTTCCTTTTTCTTATATTCACAATCAGGACCGGAAAGGAGACCTATCGCCTGAGCAAACAGCAGGAGCTCTCGACGCATGATATCGCGGTGTTCTACAAAAACAGCGAAACCGGCTGGTTCGTGAGCGATATGCTTTTGACTCTGGGAATGATCGGGACCGTTGCCGGCTTCATCTACATGCTGAGCACCAGTTTTTCGGAGGTGAATTTCGACAATGTCAGCGCCATCCACGGGGTATTGGCAAAAATGGGAACCGGCATGAGCACCGCCCTGTACACTACGGCAGCCGGGCTGGTGTGCAGCCTTCTGCTGAAGCTGCAGCTTTATAATCTGACCAGCCGCCTGGATTTCATGGCCGATCTGCTGAGGCAGCAAAACCGTGCAACGTAGACGCTATCACAGCAATACAAGCTTTCTGGACCTGCTTTTCAATGCACTGCTTGGCTTTGTCTTCCTGTTCATCGTCGCCTTCATGGCAGTCAATGTCAGCAGTAAAAAGGCGGATATCGAAACCAAGGCCGAGTTCGTCATCACGGTCACCTGGGACGAGGACAGCCAGGACGATGTCGATACCTGGCTGCAGGACCCAACCGGCAAGATACTGTTTTTCAAGCAGAAAGACATCGGCCTCGCGCACCTGGACCGGGACGACCTGGGCATCATCAATGACCGCGTTACGACGACTGGGGGCAGCCGCATCGAATACGTCTACAACCAGGAGTTGACGACCATCAGAGGTTTCATCCCCGGAGAATGGGTGCTCAATCTGCACATGTACAACAAGCGCGACCCGCATACCGTTACGGCGACCGTGCGCATCGACAAACTGAATCCCAGGGCGGAAACCATCTTCAAGCGGGAAATCCAGATGAGCAGCCGGGGGGAAGAAATCACGATCGCCCGTTTCACCATGAATCCTCGAGGCGAAATCACGGATTGGGATGATTTGCCGAAAACATTGGTCATGGCAAGGGGGGTGCCGGGCTGAACGATGGCCATGAGGCATTCGTTTGCCTGACTTCCAGCTCCCGGAGCATATCTTGAGTGAAGTGTCGGCAGGGCGGCGGGCATGAAGGAGTTCGGCGATGGCGATATGGTCAGGATACATCGGCTTGGCGGTCGGATTCATACTCCTGATGACGATGTTGCTTTGGATCGTGATTTCGACGAAAGGCAGCGTGTTCCTGAAGGCGGTGTTGATTCCCGTAACCCTGTGGTACGGTACGGTACTTTTCTTTTCGGCCCAGAACTTCATGGGCTGGCCTGCTCAGAAAGCCGTGCCCGAAGACAGCTATGTCCTGGCC
>JAEYRZ010000051.1 GCA_023435265.1 Pseudomonadota bacterium | reverse complement strand
CTCCTTTTTCCTCCAGTACATGTTCCGCGGCCTCTACGGCTCCGGGTTCCAGGCGTACCCGGTATTCAAGGCCTTCGAAGGCCACATCATGCTGGGATCCATCCGGGTCCTGAAATTTCAGCTCCTGGTGATCATCGCCGCCGCCTGCCTGATGGTGGCGCTGTATCAATTCGTTCAACGCACCAAGATCGGCAAAGCGATCCGGTCCGTTTCCGAAGACAAGGAGGCCTCCGCCCTGATGGGGATCAATGTGGACCGCATGATCTCGATGACCTTCGTCATCGGCGGCTCCGCGGCGGGGGCGGCGGGTGTCCTGTATGCGCTGATGTTCAAACAGGTGCACTTCTTCATGGGGTTCATTCCCGGTATCAAGGCGTTCACCGCCGCGGTGCTCGGCGGTATCGGCAACATTCCCGGAGCGATGCTGGGCGGCATTTTCCTGGGCCTGGTCGAATCGATCGGCCCCAGTCTCTTCCTGGACGGCCTGGGCATCCCCGCGCCGTACCAGCTGAAGGATGCCATCGCCTTCACCATGCTCGTCCTCGTTCTGATCTTCAGGCCCACCGGTATTCTCGGCGAACGCCTGGCGGTCAAAAAGGCTTGATCCAACAGGAAAGGGATTGCGAATGTACTCGGCTCTCAAAAAGCGGTTCCCGGGAATCCACTACGGCCTCGTCAGCGGCGTGTGCGCGCTGATCTTATCGCTGATCGGCATGGTGGAAACCTTCAACCAACGCGGCATCATCTCGGAAGTGATTTCAATGGGCCAGATGCTTCTTCTTCTCGTGGTGGCCCTGTTCGCATATACCGGCGCCTCGCGGTTCAAACAAACGGGGCGCATCGCCGTGACCGGCTTGATGACCGGCATCGTTTCCGCCCTGCTGCTGAGCCTGCTGGTCGTCATCGGCCAGGTGGTCAACCTGCGCCAGGTGTTCATCAATGCTTCGCCGTCGCTCTTCCACAGCCTGCTTTTTCAACAGGAAAGCCGAACGGCGGGCATTCTGCTGATACTGCTTTCCGGCGGCCTCACCGGCGTCCTGGCGGGACTGCTGAACCTGGTTCCGTCCCGGCTGCGCAGCGTCATGCTGACCGCCTCGGGCGTCATCATCGCCTTCGGCCTTCTGCAGGACACGCTTTCACCGGTCCTGTCCCAGTGGGGCTTCTTGTCCATCCTGAACGACCTGCTGTTCGCCGGCAACGGCCTCACCATATCGGGTGCGATCGTGCTCTTCCTTTTCGCCGCGGCGCTCAAATACCTGTGGAGCAGCAAGGGGCCGGCGGTGTCCGCGCAGGTCCGCGCCCTTCCCGCCGGATCGCGCAAAAAGCTGAACATCGTGCTCTTCATCGCGGGCGTGCTGCTCCTGGTGGTGCTGCCGCGCGTCGTCGGACTTTTCCTGAGCGAAGTGCTGGTCATCATCGGCTTGTACGTGATGCTCGGGTTCGGCTTGAACATCATCATCGGCTTTTCCGGAATGCTGGACCTGGGCCACGTCGCCTATTTCGCCATCGGCTCCTACACAGTGGCGATCCTGACTTCGGCGGAGCTGGGCTTTTTCGCGCTCAACTTCTGGCAGGCCCTGCCGATCGCGATCGGCATGGGCGTCCTGACCGGAATCCTGATTTGCACGCCGGTGCTCAAAATGCGCGGCGACTACCTGGCCATCACGACCCTCGGCTTCGGTGAGATCATCCGCCTGCTGGTGCTTTCGGACTTCCTGAAGCCCTATGTGGGGGGCGCGCAAGGCATCGGCAAGATACCCAAAGCCGCGATCGGCTCCTTCCTTTTCGCCCGGCCGCAGGAACTTTACTACCTGGTGATCGCCGGATGCCTGCTCACCGGTTTCATCGCCTGGCGCGTGCGCGAATCGCGCCTGGGAAGATCCTGGATGGCGGTGCGCGAAGACGAGGACGTGGCCCAGGCCATGGGCATCAACCTGGTGTCCACCAAACTCAAGGCCTTTGCGACCGGAGCCGGTTTCTCCGCGCTCAGCGGCGCGATTTTCGCCACCAAACTCGGATCGGTCTATCCGCACAGCTTCAATGTCATGATATCGATCAACATCGTCTGCGTGATCATCGTCGGCGGCATGGGAAGCCTGCCGGGCGTCATCGTCGGAGCCGCCGCCCTGGTGGGGCTGCCGGAACTGCTGCGTGAATTCGCCGAATACCGGCTGCTGGTCTACGGCGCCGTGCTGGTGGCCATGATGCTGCTCAGGCCCGCGGGATTGTGGCCTGAAAAACAACGCGCACGCGAACTGCAGGAAGCGCAGGTCGAACACGGCGTCAACGAACAGGCTCCGGCAGTCGCCGGATCGCACCACTAGGAGGGCGGCATGGCCATCGTCACAACTGAAAAGCTGACCAAGCAATTCGGCGGACTCATCGCAATCGATTCCCTCGACATCGAGGTCGCCCCGCAGAGCATCCACAGCATCATCGGCCCCAACGGCGCCGGCAAAACGACGGTGTTCAACTGCATCACCGGTTTCTACCGTCCGGAGGGCGGCGACATCCGTCTCGAGGACCACTCGCTGGTCGGGCTCCTGCCGGACCAGATCGTTCAGCGCGGGATCGCGCGCACCTATCAGAACATCCGTTTGTTTCAAAGCCTGACGGCCATGGAGAACATCATGGTGGGCCTGCACGGCCATCTCAAGGCGAATTTCCTGGGAATCGTCCTGGGCTCGCCGGCGACGCGCCGCGAAGAGCGCGAAGCCACTCAGGAGGCCGCGCGGCTGCTCCGGTTCGTCAACCTGGCCGGCAAGGGCGACCAGCTGGCCAAGAACCTGCCGTACGGCGAGCAGCGGCGCCTCGAAATCGCAAGGGCGCTGGCGACAAAGCCCAAGGTGCTCTGCCTGGATGAACCGGCGGCCGGCATGAACCCCAAGGAATCGCAGGACCTGATGGATTTCATCCGCCACCTGCGGGATGCGCTGGGCATCACCATCATCCTGATCGAGCACCAGATGCGGGTGGTGATGGGCATTTCCGAAAAGATCACGGTACTCGACTACGGCAGAAAAATCGCCGAAGGCGTACCGGCCGAAATCCAATCCAATCAACAGGTCATCGAAGCCTATCTGGGCAAGGGCGTTTCCGTTGCGCACTGCACCGCCCAACCCTGACGTCTGGAGGAAGACCGCCATGTCCATGCTCGAAGTCAACCATGTCCACACATATTACGGCAAGATCCACGCGCTCGACGACGTCTCCCTCAGGGTCGAAAAAGGCGAAATCGTCACCATCATCGGGGCCAACGGCGCGGGCAAAAGCACGATGCTGAACACCACCAGCGGCCTGCTCAAACCGCGCAGCGGTTCGGTTCAACTGGAAGGGGAAGAACTGACCGTGCTGCCGCCGCATCAGATCGTCACCAAGGGAATCGTGCAGGTTCCGGAAGGGCGCCGCGTTTTCGGCCGGCTGACGGTCAAGGAAAACCTGGAAATGGGGGCCTTCACCAGCCTGGACCAGAAAAGGAACGGCGAGAACCTCGAGCGGGTCTACACGCTTTTTCCGAGGCTCAAGGAGCGCCACAAGCAGGTTTCGGGCACATTGAGCGGCGGCGAGCAGCAGATGCTCGCCATGGGGCGCGCTCTGATGTCCAACCCCAAGGTGCTGCTGCTGGACGAACCGTCCATGGGGCTGGCGCCTGTCCTGGTGGACGGCATTTTCGACATCATCCGCCGCCTGCACGCCGACGGCACCACGATCCTCCTGGTGGAGCAGAACGCCCGCATGGCCCTGCAGGTCGCCAGCCGCGGCTACGTGCTGCAGTCCGGACAGATCATCCTGAGCGACACGGCCGAGAGTCTGGCCAACAACGAAACCGTGCGCAAAGCCTATCTCGGCGAGTAAATGGGTTTGTGGGTTTAAGGGTTTATGGGTTTGTGGGTTTGCGGGTTCAATGGTTTATGGTTTTGGTGGGTCTATGGAGGTTTCCCGCCAACCCATAGACCCATGCACCCTCCAACCCCTTAAACCCGCACCACGCGGTTGCGGATCGCGCCGATGCCTTCCACTTCGCATTCTACGACATCGCCGGGCTGCAGGTATTCGGGCGGCGTGCGGGCGAAGCCGACGCCGGACGGCGTTCCGGTCGCGATCACGTCGCCCGACAGCAGGGTCATGCCGCGCGAAAGCCATTCGATGATCGCCGGAATGTCGAAAATCAGGTCCCTGGTGTTGCCCTCCTGTTTCAGCACCCCGTTGACCCGGCAGCGCAGCGCCAGCGCGTGCGGATCGGGGATCTCGTCGCGCGTCACGATCCAGGGCCCCATGGGGCAGTAGCCGTCCAGGCTTTTGCCTTTGAAGAACTGTTTGCCATGGGCGACCTGCAGGTCGCGTGCCGAAACATCGTTGACCACCGTGTACCCGAAGACATGCTCGAAAGCGTCGGCGCGCTGGATGTTCTTGCCGCGGCTGCCGATGATCACTCCCAGTTCCACCTCCCAGTCGTTCTGTGCGGAGACCTCGACGTCCACGGGAATATCGCTGAAGGGGCCGTTGACGGCGGTGGTGAGCTTGGTGAAAAACACCGGCCGCTCCGGCAGCAGGGTTTCCTTGCCGCGCATGTGCGCCGTTTCCTTGGAGTGATCGGCATAGTTCCAGCCCAGGCAGAAGACATTGCGCTTTGGTTCCGGTATCGGCGCGAGCAGCGCAACCGAAGCGAGCGGCAGCTCCGGGCCGGCCGTAAGGGCATTGGCTGCGCGCGCCAGCCCGTCCCGCCCGGACTGGATGAGTTCCAGCATGTCGGCGCCGGGTATCGGTTTGAATCGATCATCCCGGCCCGGGACCAGCACGCCGATGCCGGATTCTTCAGAAGAGCGATAGCTGATCAGGCGCATCGAATTTCCTTTCCTGCGCGATGAATGTCCGTGAATCGACGGCCCGCTTATTGACCTTTCTGGTAGGTCCCGATCATTTCCGCCTGGGCCAGGATGTGCCCCTTCATGGCCGCTTCCAGAGCGGCCTTGGTCGGGCGCTCCAACCCCTGCAGCTCGGTGTCCAGCGCGTAGATCTTGAAGAAGTACCGGTGGCGGCCGATGGGCGGGCAGGGGCCGCCGTAGCCGGTGCGCTTCCAGTCGTTGAGCCCTTCGCGCGTGCCGGGCGGCAGCCGGTCCGACGGCACGGCCTCGGGCAGGCCTGCCAGCTCGGGCGGCATGTTGTAGAGCACCCAGTGCACCCAGGTCATTTTAGGCGCCTTGGGATCCGGTGCGTCCGGATCGTCCACGATCAGCACCAGGCTCTTCGCCTGCTCCGGAACGCCGTTCCACTGAAGCGGCGGCGAAAGATCCGCGCCCTCGCAGGTATACTTGGAGGGGATGCCCCCCATGTGTTCGAATGCCGTGGAATGGATTGCGATCGACATGCGTTCCTCCTTTTCGTTCCCGGTCGCGGGTGCCGGGCCGGCCCAGAAAGCCACCAGTGCGGCCAACACTGCAAAATAGGATCGATTCGCCAGAAGCACCCCCTGCCGTTCCAACGTTCCAAAGCCGTGCACGAATGCCGGCGGCTATGATGTGCGACGCCGACACCGAGAGCTTAAGATGGCTTTCGACCGGATGCAAGCCCTTGTTCTTCCCCTCCAGAAAAGGAGGCTCGATCGACAGGGTCCTGCGCTCAACTTGAAACTTGATGGACTCTAAAAGGCGGATGAACCACAGAGTACCCAGGAGAACACAGAGGTACCTTGATAAGGTATATTTTTTCTCTGTGTCCTCTGTGCTTTCTGTGGTTTTGAAATACTTTTTACGATGAATTCGGGGCTTTTTACGAATTCATCAAGTATGTTGAAAAGCCCTGCCGAACGTTTTATGCTCGGCTGAATGATGCGCGGCACGCCAGCCGGTTTGCCGCCCGACGGTCCACCCGAATCGAAAGGAGATCGCCTTATGGCATCCGACCCCCGCGAACTGATCCGGCTCATTTACGAGGAAGCGCACAATCAAGGCAAGATGGACATTCTGGACCAGGCCATCGCTCCGGACTACGTCCGCCACCAGCCGCCCATGGCCGATGTAAACGGCGTTCCGGGGCTGAAGAAGTTCCTCGCCGAAACCCGCAGCGCCTACAGCGATCTCGAATTCAAGATCCACGCCGTTTTGATGGACGGGGAGACGACGGTCGTGCGCTACACCTTGACCGGCCGGCACACCGGAACGGCACCCACCATCCAGGCCCAGCCGACCGGCAATATGGTCAAAATGCCCGGCTGCGTGGTCTCCCAGTGGGTCGGCGGCAAAATCGCGGTGGACTGGGTGTACAACGACTACCTGGGCCTGCTGCAGCAGTTCGGCGTCTATCCGCCGCCGGGCATGTTCGCCTGACGACGCGAACCCTTAAAGGCGATCGATGAAGGGCAGGCGGCCGCTCGATCATGCGGGCATCGAAAGGGGGGGGCGGCGCCTGCGCCGCACCCGGCCGTTTGCGGTCCGCCCGGACAGCCCGCCCGCCTTGGGCAGGTGTTGTACACGATCGTCCCTTCGCGAATGTGAATCGATGCCGAACTATCTCTTCAATCGACTGGTATTTCATTCCAACGCCGAATTCATCCTCGACCTGATCCGGCCGGCGAGGCCCGCCGTGGGCGCACCCGGCCTGATCTCCCTCAACGCCGTCAAACCCATGCCCGAGCCGCTCGCCCTGCCGCTGACCCGGTCCATCCGCGCGCTTGCGCTGATGAACATGAAGCCGCTCCCGGTCGCGCCCGAGGTGGCCTCGGTGGCCATGGACAAGATCTTCAAGGGAAGAACGCAGGAGGCGACCCGGACCGATATCGAGGCCGCCATCGCGGCGGTCCGCGCCCGCCGCCGCGCCCGGAAAGCTTCGCCCGCGAACCCGGAAGACCCGGAGCTGCTCGACCGGGCGGAACGCAATTACCGGCAGTACGGCTTTTTTTCCCATTACGACTGGCGCTGGACCCACTGGGGCACGGTCGAGGATATTCATTCCGTCGCGCCGCAGACCTTCCGGCTGCCGACCGGCGCCATCGAATTCACCACCAGGTGGACGCCTCCGATTGCAGCCATGGAGGCGCTGGCCCAGATGTTCCCCTCGGTGCGGTTCGAGCTCGGATATCGTTATCGCCGCCGCGATGAATGGACCACGGTGGAGATTTTTCCCATCACGCCGTTCGGCTATTGAAGGCGGGCATTGTGAACCGTTCGACCGCATTGCTGGATACGCACGCCCACATCTGCGACCCGCTGTTCGACGTCGACCGGGCCGAGGTGCTGGACCGGGCGCGGCGCAGCGGCGTGCAGGCGATCATCGCCGTTGGCGAGGACCTGCGCGATGCCCGCAAAAACCTGGAACTGGCGGAACGGCACGGCATGCTCAAGCCGGCCGCAGGACTCTATCCGACCCATCTCGACCTGGAGCAGGCCGCCGAAATGGAAGCCTTCATCCGGGCAAACCGTACCCGCCTGTCGGCCATCGGAGAAGTCGGACTCGATTACTGGGCCGTTCAGGAGGAATCCGGGCGGGCGCTGCAGCAGGAGATCTTCAGGCGCTTCATTGCGCTGTCCGCGGAGACGAAGCTGCCGTTGAACATTCATTCGCGTTCGGCCGGGCGGCATGCCGTCCGGATGCTGCTGGAGCACGACGCGCGACGCGTGCAGCTGCACGCCTTCGACGGCAAGGCCGCTGCGGCGCTCCCGGCCGTCGAGGCAGGCTACTTCTTTTCGATTCCGCCTTCGGTGGTGCGCTCGCGGCAGAAGCAGAAACTGGTCCGGCAGCTGCCGCTGGCCTGCCTGCTGGTCGAAAGCGACAGCCCCGTGCTGGGTCCCGATCCGGCCGCGCGCAACGAACCGGCCAACATCGGACTCTCGATCCGGGCCATTTCAGAACTGAAAAATATCGCGGAAGAAGAAGTCGTGCGCGCGGTGGCGGAAAACGGCAGGCGGCTGTACGGCGGCTTTGATTGATTCGGCAGCGCAATGCGGCAATGCCGTTTCCGCCGCAGGGCCCACGATCCCGGGAGCGGTCCGACGATCAATTACGGTTGTCGTCGAGGCTCTTCTGCAGAAAGCGGGCCGCCCTGGAACCCACGGTTTTGAACCGGATGCCGATGCCCCAACTGGTCGCGTGAACGATGCGCGCGTCCATCATCAAGTCCCAATGCCCGTCGGGGTTTTTGAACTTCAGCTTGACCGGATCGCCGATGATTACCGGAATCAGGCAGTCCACGAAGGCGCCCGTGAAGCTGAGATTCGAAATGGTGACATTGTGGATCTGCTCGCCGTAGTACAGCAGGATCGGGACGCTGCATTTTCTGCGCGTGGCGCGCAGCTTGGCCTTGATTCGCTCCGCCTCCTTGAGCAGCAGCCCGCGTTCATCTTCCGTCATTTTGAAGATCAGATCGATCAGTTTGCGAACCGTAAGATCGTAGCGCCTGGAAGTCTGCATCATCGTCCGCCATTTATCTGCAGTTTTTATGCGATTGTGCGCCCTGCCTCTTTTGCAGTATCGACACATTACGGCCAATGGTTGAGCACACTGCGCGCGCCTGAAAAAAAGGGGCGGGCCCTGCCGGGTCGCCCCCTGTTTTTTCGATGGTGCCGGAGGTCGGAATCGAACCGACAAGGGCTCGCGCCCGGCGGATTTTGAGTCCGCTGCGTTTACCAATTTCACCACTCCGGCATGAAGTGGCCTTTATAGTCAAGTCGCCACAGCCTGTCAATAATCTTGCTCGGCTGGGCCGTCACGCTCGAAGTCCTGCCATGCCGCGGATATCGCCGCGTCCGATACCGCTCCGCTACGCAGCACCCGCGGCCGGTCGCCGCTGATATCGACAATGGTCGAAGCGGCGCCGCTCGTCGGGCCGGCGTCCAAGACAAAATCGACCGCAGCCAACACTTCGGCCTCGATGTGCCGCACGTCGGCGCAACCGCCCGCGCCGGAAAGATTGGCGCTGGTGGCCGTGATGGGGGTGCCGGCGGCGGCGACCAGCGCGGCCGCGACGCGGTGGCCGGCCAGGCGGACGGCAATCTTTCCGTCCGCGGAAGTCAGGCCCCGGGCGAGTCCGGCACGGGCCGGCAGCACGAAGGTAACGCGGCCGGGCCAGAAGCGGTCCATCAGGAAGGCGCTGCGCGCGTCCACCCGCGGCACCAGCCGGTCGAGCTGGCTGCGGTCGTGAATCATCACCAGGATCGGCTTGAGCGGGTTCCGTCCCTTTAGAGCGAAGATGCGCGCCACGGCGGCTGCATTGAACGCGTCGGCGCCGAGTCCGTACAGCCCCAGCGTGGGGAAAACCACGACGCCGCCCCGGCGGATGATACCGGCGGCGTGGCGGAGCGTCTCCGGATCGGAGCTGCGGGCGTCGATGGGCCGGATCTTATCGATAGGCTTCAAGGGCGCGGGCCTTGCGTTCCACCTGGGCGGCCATATCGGCTTTGTGCTGCTCCAGCAAAGCGGCCACGCCGCTGTCTGACAGCGCCAGGATCTGGGCCGCCAGGATGGCGGCGTTGGCTGCGCCCGGTTTGCCGATCGCCACAGTGGCCACGGGAATGCCCGGCGGCATCTGCACGGTGGAAAGCAGTGCATCCAATCCCGAAAGCGCCGAGGAGTCGATCGGCACGCCGATCACCGGCAGGGTGGTCTGGGCGGCCAGGGCGCCGGCCAGGTGGGCGGCGTGTCCGGCGGCCGCGATAATCACCTTGATGCCCCGCTGGCGGGCCCGGGCGGCGAATTCGGCGGCCCTTGCGGGCGTGCGGTGCGCCGAGGCCACGGTGATCTCGAAGGGAATCCCGAACTTCTTGAGCATGGCCACGGCGCTTTCCATGACCGGCAAATCCGAATCGCTGCCCATGACGATGCCCACCTGGGGCGGCGTTTGCAGGCGGGTCAACGCCTTGCGGCCGATATCGCTGCGGTAGTGAACGCCCTGCCATTCGATCTTGGTTGCCGCGGCGTAGGCTTTTTCGATCGCCTCGGCCACGCCGCGCCCCAGGGCGGTGACGCCCAGCACCCGCCCGCCGGAAGTGACGATCTGCTTGTCCGCCGCTTGCGTGCCGGCATGAAAGACCATGACATCCTTGAGCCGCGCGGCCTTGTCCAGCCCGCGGATGGGGAGCCCCTTCTGGTATTTGGCCGGATAGCCTCCGGCCGCCATCACCACGCACACGGCGGCGCGCTCGTCGATCTCCAGGCGGCATTGATCCAGGCGCCCGTCGATGACCGCCTGCATGATGGGCACGATGTCGTTCTTGAGGCGCATGAGCAGCGGCTGGGCCTCGGGATCGCCGAAACGGCCGTTGAACTCCAGCACCTTGATCCGGTCGCGCTGGATCATCAGACCGGCATACAACACGCCCTTGTAGGGGCATCCTTCGGCGGCCATGCCGCGCACGGTCGGGTACATGACTTCGTTCATGATCCGCTCGTGAAGGTGCCGGTCCACCACCGGGGCCGGGGAGTAGGCGCCCATGCCGCCGGTGTTGGGGCCTTTGTCATCATCGAAGACCGCCTTGTGGTCCTGCGAGGTGGGCAGCGGCAGGACGGTCCTGCCGTCGGTAAACGCGAGGAACGAGGCCTCTTCGCCGGTCAGGCACTCTTCGATCACCACTTTTTGGCCCGCATCGCCGAACTCTTTCTGCACCATGATCCGCTTGAGCGCATTGAGCGCGCTGTCCGAACTTTGGCAGACGATCACGCCCTTGCCGGCCGCCAGCCCGTCGGCCTTGACCACGAGCGGCGCCCCGCTTTTGCGGATATAGGCCTCCGCCTGCCGGTAGCTGGTGAAGGCGGCGCCGCGGGCCGTGGGAATTCCGTATTTCTGCATGAGCTGCTTGGCGAACGATTTGCTCGCTTCGATGGCGGCGGCCTTGCGGTCGGCGCCGAAAATCCGCAGGCCGGACTCCTGGAAACGGTCCACGATGCCCATGGAGAGCGGTCCCTCGGGCCCTACGACGGTCAGATCAATTTTCTTCTGCAGGGCGAATTGAAGCAGGCCATCGACATCTTCGGCCGGGATGGGCGGACATTCAGCCATTTGGGCAATGCCGGCATTGCCCGGGGCACAGTAAATCCTGCGGACCAGGGGACTCTGCTTGATTTTCCAGACCAGGGCGTGTTCGCGGCCGCCTCCGCCGATTACCAGCACTTTCATCGTCTTCCTCCAATCACGGCTCAGGGTTGTGGTCTCGCAAGCTGCCCGGCAAGGGCCATGACATGCGTGTGCTTCAGGGCATCCAGTTCGCGGCGCGCGGTCGCGGCGCCATGCACGCCGGCGTTCAAGCGGATCTCCGAGATGAAGAGCTTATCGTCGGAAGTGATCATCAGGTCGATATGGGCATAGGGCATGCCGACGCGCTGCATGGCCCGGCGGCAAAAGTCCATCTGGGCGCCGCTCAGCCCAAAGGGCCGGCAGGTTCCGCCGGCCGCCAGGTTTTTCCTGAATCCGTGCGGATTGCTGCGGCTGTAGGCCTCGCAGAAGTCGCCGATCAGGATGACCCGCACATCGGTGAACGCGTTCACGAAAGGCTGCAGCACCAGGGGATAGGACTCATCGTGCAGGGCCAGGCAATTGTAGGCCGTGTCGAGATCCGGCCAATGGAATACGCCCTGGCCGCAATGCAGGCGGTCGGTTTTGGTGACGACTTCCAGGATGCCCCGGCGTTCATAGTCGTTCAGGGCGTCGAACAGCTCCCTGCGCCGCCCGATCACCCGGGTGTGCGGCAGCATCCAGGGCGACAGCAGAAATGCCTGGGCTGTCTTGGAGGCGTTGACCATCTGGGCGGTCGCCGAAGGGATGCATATGACGCCGCGTGCCGCAAGGTCCACCAGAAGGGCGCTTTTCAGGTGCGTGGCGGGCAATTGCCCGACAAACACGTCACCCTTTTCCAGGCGCTGATACACCTGGAGCAGCTGGCTGAAGCGCGTGATGATCATCGCCCGTTATCGTTGATGATGGACTTGCATTCCGAGTTCGATCAGCCGGTCGAGCAATTGGCTGAACGAGATGCCCGCCGCCTGGGCCGCCTGCGGGAACAGGCTGGTGCGCGTCATACCAGGTATCGTATTGGTTTCCAATACAAAAAAGTCCTGCCCGCGCAGGATCATGTCGGTGCGGCTGTACCCTTTGCAGTACAGGGCCCGGTGGGCCGCCTGGGCATAGGCCTGCGCTTTTTCGGCAAGCGCCGCGTCGATGCGCGCCGGGCAGATCTCCTGGGTCGCGCCGGCCGTATATTTTGCCTCGTAGTCGAAGAATTCGTATTTCCCGCTGGGTATGATTTCGATCAGCGGCAGGGCCTGAAGGTCGTCATTGCCCAGGACGGAGGCCGTGATTTCCGTGCCCTGGATGTAGCTCTCGACGAGCAGCGCACGATCGTGGGCAAAAGCCTTGCTCAAAGCATCGGGAAGATGCTCGGCTTTGCGCACGATGGACATTCCGATGCTCGAACCGCCGACCGCCGGTTTGACCACCAGCGGCAGACCCAGGCGTTCGATGATGCGCTCGGGAGGCACATTGTCATGCTGATGGACCGCCAGATAGGCCGGCCCGGGAATGCCCCATTGTTCGTACATCTGCTTGGCGGCAAGCTTGTTCATGGCCAGTGAACTGCCCAGAACGCCGGCGCCCTGGTAGGGAATATCGAGCAGTTCGAGGAGGCCCTGCACCGTTCCATCCTCGCCGTAGGCGCCGTGAAGGATAATCAAAGCCGCATCGATTTGACCGGCTTCGGCGACCAGGCGCGCCAGGTCGGTTCGGGTGTCGTAGCGTCGGACGTCGTACTTTTCCTTGTCGAGGGCCTGGTACACCTGTTCGCCGCTGTTAAGCGACACGGCGCGTTCGGGCGAAATCCCTCCGTACAGTAAGGCGATCGTTTTCTTCATGCGCGGTGATTCCTTGCCTGCGAGGCGTCTTGTGGTTGGTTGGGAAGTGAATCGGCGACGTCAGCGGAGCAGTTGGCGTTTGGCCTGGTCGTATTCTTCGCGCGTGATCAGGTTTTTTTCGAGCAACCGGGCGAGGGCGGCGATCTCTCGTATGTGCACGCTCTCGGGGCTTTCCAGTTGCAGCGGCGGTTCATAGGCGCCGCCCTCGACCGGCTGCGCACCGGGTTTGCCCAGCCGGAGGCTGGCGAAACCGCCGAGTAAACGGATTTCGACCTCACGGTCTTGAAGCAGGGGCGTCCGCAATGCCTCTCCCACGCTCCTGCCCTCTTTGCGGATGCGGCGGTAGAAGAGGTAGCCGGAGATGGTCAGAATCATCATCCCGCCGAGCACAATCCAGCCCATATAGTGGGCCAGGCCGGTCAGGAAAACGATGGTGAGCCCCAGGCCCGCAATCATCAGCAGATGCAGAACCAATATCGAATGCGCCAGGACGACGCCTTTGAAAATGCCGTCGTGGTCGCGTTTTGTTTTATTTTTGAACATCGCTTCTCAATTCGAGCAGAATTAGAAATCCGCTTGTTTTTTGACTGAAGAGCCGATGCGATCGTTGAGCGCCACGGCATACCGCTGGGGGATATCGAACCGGGTGTCGCCTTTTCGGCCGACATTCAGCTTCATGATCAGAAAATTGAGCTTTTTCAATAACTGATATCTTTCGGCGACATCGTTCATATTCGCCAGCAAATCTTCAGTGCGTTCGATCTCCTTCTTTAGTTCGATTTCCGGCGGCAGGCAATCGGCATTTTTCAGTACCTTGTACGCCAACCGCAAGTCCTCGGGAACAAACCCGTCCTCCGGAAAGGTGAGGGGTTTGCCGGCTCCTTCCAGGTTGTCGAATTCGCCTTTTTTCTGGGCGCTTCGAATGCGGTCTTCGACGATCTTCTCAAATCCGGGCAGCATAACCGTGCAAGATTGTGTTCGAAAGGAAAACAACCTTCCTGTCTTTGCAATGTGTCACACGCCACCTCACGTTGGGTCGTGGAATCCAATATAGTGAGCCGGGTTTTCGTTTTCAAGGATTAATCCAGCCGCGCTGCACGCGGCTTTGCGCCGAAAGCGGCCCGCCGGAGTTCGATGACTGTGGATCTAAATACATGCAAATGAGTATTCAATTACATCGTTGTGATCCTTTATGGTATTTAATTATACATAATGAAAATGGATCTCCCGGACAAGTGACTGCTTTTACAAGATAAGTCGAATAATGAATACGGGCATGAGCATTGCAAGGGGAAATCGTATGAAGCAAAGGGCTCAACAGCGCAACCAGCGCGACAATCCCAGAAGAACCGCTTATATCATCGCGGAATACACGGTCCGTGAAGGGAATTACCGCGATATACTGAAGAACATCGGGGCCGACGGGATCTTCATCAAGACCCAGCGGAAGATCGCGCAAGGGCAGCCGATCGCGATAGAGTTTCCGCTCTTCCGCTTCGAGGAAATCATCAAGGCCAAAGGTATGGTGGTGCGCAGCGGGCCGTCCGGGTTCGCGGTCAAATTTGATCATCCGATCTCCGATCTGATCAGCGCGGATGGTCAATTGCCGGACATCGTACACGAAAGCGATCGGCCGTAGCCCTCGATCAAGGCAGCATGGTCCGGACCGGGTCCGACCTCTCCTCAGGACGGGCGGTTCAGCGAAAGTTGAATCGCCCGTCCCTTTTTTATCCACTGAATAGTGCCCATCCATAAACGGCATCTTACGGCCCAGCTCTACGTTCTCGCTCCGGTGAAATAATGGCGTAGCCATTCGTCTTTTGCGGCGTAGCTGGGCTACGCCTGCTAACGCAGGGACTGCTACGCCTGCGGTTTACCGTCGCTGCGGCCTTGATCTGGACCGTAATCTACCATTTCTGGATGGACACTAAATAGTTGTGCGGTAACCGGAAAGTTCCAGTAACTGTCATGATTCAGGCGGGCTGAGACTCGGAAGCGCCACCCTCTCATATTGAACATGCCGCCGGAAATTGAGGATCTCGATCAATTCCTGGGCGTCTTCATTGGACGGGTCCAGTTCCAGGACCCGGTCCAGGAGTTCGGCGGCTTCCGTCCATCGGCTCAGGTCGAGGTCGATGCGGGCCAGCAAGAGCATGGCATCCAGGTGATCGGGCTGCAATTCGAGGGCGGTCTTCAGCGCCTGGACCGCCTGCTCGGTCCGGCCGAGCGTGTCGGCCATCAAGGCGAGGCCGAAATGGTTGTCCGCGCTGTTCGGGTCGAGCTCGACGGCTCTTTCGAAAGCTTCGCTGGCCGCGGTGGGATCGAGGTCTCCGTAGGCCATGCCGAGGTTGAAATAAAGCTGGTCATCCTGATCGTAGCCGCTTTCGATCGCCTCGAGGTAGTAATCGATTTCCGCCTCGCGGTCGCCCATCTTGCCCTTGAGATAGCCAAGATGATAGAGCGCCAGCCCGTTGCCCGGCTCCCGCTCGAGCAGGCGTTCGTGCGCCTCGGCGGCCGCCTCCCATTGACCCTGCTCCACTGCCGCATCGGCCGCGGGATCGCATTGCCAGCGGGTCTCGCCGGGCGGGCCGGAAAAGGTGGCGCAACCCATGAAAACCGCCGCCAGCAAGGCCATCCAGGGGAAAGCCCTTGGACCCGTGAAGAACATCAGAGTTGGGTGACGCTTTTCGATCATGGCCGACCGCTTTCTCCCCAGCGCATGTGCTCGAATTCTGACATCAGCCTAAATGTTCTTCGATCAAGAATCAACCGCTTTGAAGCGGCGCAGCAGGAGCGCGGCCGAATCGGCGTCGGGGTCGGAATCGGGGTCGCTATCGCGATGCGCCGCTCAATTCAGTATCCTTGAGCCTGACCTGCCGGCGGGCTTGTTCGATGCCGATTCCGATACCGACCCCGACGCCGAAAAAGCAACCGATCCCGTACACCCCTGGAGTTGGAAGGGCCCTGACGCCGGTCCGCGGACTATTGACCCCTTCGATCAACTGGGCTAAGGTTGTGGCCTTTATTGTAAATCGGGCACAGGGATACCGCAGTGCACAATTATCGCGTCTTTATCATCCGGGCCGTTCTGGGCGTCGTATTCGCCTTCATTCTGTGGCGACTCTTTTACCCCCAGGCCCCTCTGGTGTTCGTGGTAGGGCTGTGCCTGGTTCTGGTCGGCCTGGCATATCTTGTCGAATACCTGCGGGTGCGGAAAAAGAACCCCAATTCACCATAGCGCCGTTCTGGCAAGGAGCCGGATCGTTTTGAAGCAGATTGTACTGGGAACCGCGGGGCATATCGATCATGGCAAGACCAGCCTGATCAAAGCCGTCACCGGTATCAACACGGATCGCTTGAAAGAAGAACTCCTGCGCGGGATCACCATCGAACTGGGGTTCGCGTTCCTGCAGCTGCCCGACGGACGGTCCATCGGTGTCGTCGATGTGCCCGGCCACGAAAAATTCGTCAAGAACATGGTGGCCGGCGCCACCGGAATCGATATGGTGGCCATGGTGATCGCGGCCGATGAAGGCATCATGCCGCAGACCCGTGAACACATGGAAATCTGTTCCCTGCTGGATGTCCGGCACGGTCTGGTTGTGCTGACCAAGGTCGATCTGGTCGACGAAGAATGGCTGGAGTTGGTCAAGGAGGAAATCGCCTCCTTCACGCGCCACACATTTCTCGAAAACGCTCCCGTGATATCGTTTTCCGCCGTGACCGGAGAGGGCAGGGATGCCTTCATACAGGCGGTGGGCGAAATCGGCGGCCGAATCACGGCCCGTACTTCCACCGGGCTGTTGCGCCTGCCCATCGACCGTGTTTTCAGCATGAAGGGCTTCGGGACCGTGATTACCGGCACCCTCATTTCGGGCCGGCTCTCGGTGGGCGACCGCGTCATGATCTATCCTTCGCGGGTCAGTTCGAAAGTCAGGGGCCTGCAGGTGCACAACCGGAGCGTGGAGACGGCGATCGCCGGGATGCGCACCGCGATCAATTTCCAGGGGCTCGAGAAGGTGATGGTAAACCGCGGCGAAGTGGTCGCCGAACCGGACACGCTGGCGCCCAGCTTCATGATCGACGTGGTGTTCCATTATCTGTCCAGCAATGCCAAAGCATTCAGGAACCGACAGCGCGTGCGGTTTCACACGGGCACCAGTGAGATCATGGGCGTGGTCGTCCTGCTGGCGGGCGACGAGCTGAAACCCGGAGAAAGCACGGTCGCCCAGATCCGGCTGGATACGCCGGTGGTTCTGGTGCGGGACGACGCGTACGTCGTGCGCAGCTATTCGCCGGTGCGCACGATCGGCGGCGGCAAGATCATTGATCCGATGCCCGCCAAACACAAAATGAACCGCCCCGAAGTGATCGAATTTTTGAATGCCCTGGCGGCGGGAACCCCCGAAGAGATCGTCCGCCTGCACATCGAGGCCGGCGGCGTCGGCGGCTGCCGCTTCGGCGATCTGCAGCTCAAGACCAATCTTGCGGAGCGGCAGCTGGAGCAAATTCTGCAGCAGATGCTGTCGCGCCAGCGTGTGCTTCAGATCGATAAGGAAAAGAGAAGCTTCATCGACCGGGATGTTTTCGATGCGCTGCAGAAAACCGTGCACGATGATTTGCAGCGCTACCACCGGGACAACCCGCTCAAAGCCGGAATGCCCAAGGAAGAGTTGAAATCACGGTTGCCGGCGGCCGTGGACATTAAATTGTTCACCCTTGTCCTGAACCATATGATCAAAAGCAGCCGCATCGTCCAGCAGGAGGAGCTGGTCCATCTCGCCGATCACCGGGTTTCGCTGCGCGTGGACCAGCAGAGCCTGCGCGCCGAGATCCTGGAGACCTATTTGCGGGGCGACATCACGCCGCCCTATTTCAAGGAGGTCATCGAGACGCTCAAGGCCCCGGCGGAACAGGCCCGGCAGGTACTCGCGCTGCTGGTCAACGAAGGGCACCTGGTCAAAATCAAGGAAGATTTATATTACCATCGCCAGCCGCTGGATCGGCTGAAGGCGCAGCTGGTCGATTATCTTCAGAAGCATGAAGAGATCTCCACGCCGCAGTTCAAGGATATGACTGGAGCCTCCCGCAAGTTTGTGATAGCTTTGATCGAATATTTCGATAACATTCAACTGACCATCCGGATCGGCGATCTGCGCAAACTGCGCAGGCGCCCCGGGTAAGCCGATGTTCCCCGTTCCGTCTTTCCAAAGGAAGTGAGCATGGAGAAAATCCGTAAATTCCTGAGTGTTATTGCGGCCAATCGGGCGGTCGTGACCGTCCTGGGCGTGATTGCCGGCATTATACTGCTCGGTGTGATCTGGGGGCTGCTGTCCGGTCCCGCGCCCGCTCCGGTCCGCCAGGCCGATTCGGTGCCCACGGCCTCGTCGTCGCACGGCGATACCCCGATCACGCCGCCGGCGAAGACAGGGGCCGCTGCCGAGGAAACGGCATCCGCACCTTCTTCCGTGCCGCATGTTTCCGATGCCCCCGCTGCAGCGGCTCCCCATGCGCCTGCTGCCGAACCGGCGCCGCACGGCGCACCGGCACCCGAACCAGCGGCGCCTGCGCCCCCGGCCGCTGCGCCTGCACCTGGACATGGTCCCGCTGTGACGGGACAGGGTCCCGCTGTGACGGGACACGGTCCGGCTGTGACGGCTCAGGGCAGCGATACGCAGATCAAACCGGTCGCGCCGCCGGGGGTCGCTTTTGTTGAGGCATCCATCGCCCCCCTGGAATACGAGTTGACAGAACGCTTCTGGGGATGGCGGCCCAACGACATCGTCAATTTCACCGACAACGTGAACAGCTACCAGCTCGGAGTTCTGGAAGTCACCCGCAGGACGGTGGTCCAATTGACCGAACGCATTTCGCGCACCGGCAGCACCGCTTCACTGAATCCGAATCTCGAAAACGCGATGAACTGGCTGATGGTCACGGCGCAGCGCTACTGGTTTCCCTCACCGGAATCAAAATACCTGGAGAGCCTGGAAGAACTGGAAAAATACAAAGTGCGCCTGCTTGACGGAAAGGCTTCCTTTTATACCCGCGCCGACAACCTGATTCCGCTGCTGGCCGCTTACGAAGATCTTCTAGGCAGCTGCGACGAGAACCTGGTTAAACTGAAGGAGGCGGATGGTTCGGACGTCGCGTTTCTGAGAACGGACGATTACTTCTATTACGCCAAGGGCGTGGCCGATTCCATGGCCCGGATCCTTACGGCCGTCCATCACGATTTCGCACCCACGCTCGAAGGCCGGCACGGCGCGGAATTGCTGCACCACGCGATCGTTTCATGCCAGAGAGCCGCGGCGATCGACCCTTTCCTGATCATCGACGCCGGCCTGGACAGCATATTCGCCAATCACCGCGCCCACATGGCCGCGCCGATCAGCCACGCGCGGTTCTATCTCGGCCAGTTGATCAAGACACTCTCCACCTGACACGTTGTAGAGAAACTTCGCCTCGAGCCGTGATGCTGTGTTGCGCGGCGTTCAAAAATGTCCACATACTGCGTGTATGCTGCGCTTTTTGAAAGCCGCGCGCCTTGCCTGACGGCTCGATGCTCGTTTTTCAACAGCCTGCTAACAAGGGGGCCGTTGATGACTCCAAAAGAAAAGCGAAGAAGGGAGCGCCAGGCCCCTTCTTCGCCTCGATGACTTCTTCCGGCAGGCCTATTCGGTAAAAGACTTGCTCAAGGTGAGGCCCAGTTCCAGGGCGCTGCTGTTGATTTCAAGGAAAGCAGGCGGTATCCGGCTTTCCAGAACCTTGAGAATCGAAGCGGGTTGAACGATGCCGGTCAGACCGACCACCGCGCCGAGCATGCAGATGTTGAAGACGATCGCTTTGCCGATCTTTTCCATGACGCTCTGGTACATGGGCAGTTCGCGCTGCACGGCGTCCACCTTGCGCTGCGTCTTGACGTAGCGCGAGTCGGTGATCAGCAGACCGCCCGGCCGGATGATGCCGGAATAGGCGGCGTAAGACTCCTGGGTGAGACAGACCAGCACATTGGGCTGGACCACCTTGGGGTAGTTGATCGGGCTGTCCGAGATGATGATGTCGGAGCGCGTCGCTCCGCCCCGGGCGGCGGCCCCGTAGGATTGGGTCTGTACGGCCGTGAGCCCTTCGTGCAATACGGCGGCTTCGGCCATGATGATGGCGGCGGTGATGACTCCCTGCCCGCCCGATCCGGAAAAGACGATTCGCGTTCTCTGCATATCCCGTTCACCTTGCAATTGACGTAATAACCGTGCGCCGCCGCGGACTCATGCCTTTTGCGCCATGGCGCGCTGCATCACCTTGGCGTATTCGGCGCAGTATTCGGGCTGTTCCTTCTGGACGAAAATGCCGCGTTCGATCAGTTTGGGGTTCTCCTGCTTGGCCTTGGAGCCGATCGGGGTCGTAGCGTCCTTAAAGTACTTCATCATCTCCACCGGTCCGCCGATTTTGTTCTTGCGGCCGAAGTAGGTGGGGCACTGCGACAGAATTTCGACAACGGAGAAGCCTTCGTGCAGGATGGCCTGGCGGATGATGTCGGTCATCTGCTGAACATGATAGGTCGTCGTGCGCGCCACGAAGGTCGCGCCCGCGGCTGTGGCCAGGGCGACGACATCGAAGTCCTGGTCGATGTTGGAGAAGGGCGCGGTGGTGGCCATGCAGCCATAGCCCGTCAGGGGTGAATACTGCCCGCCGGTCATGCCGTAGATGCGGTTGTTCATCACGATGGCCGTGATGTCGATGTTGCGCCGCGCCGCATGGATGAAATGGTTGCCGCCGATGGCCAGCGCATCGCCGTCGCCCATGGGCACGATCACATTCAATTCGGGTTTGCTCAACTTGACGCCGGTTGCAAACGCCAGGGCGCGGCCGTGCAGCGTATGCAGCGTGTGAAAATCCACGTAGCCGGAGATGCGCGAGGAGCAGCCGATTCCCGAAACCATCACGATTTCGTTGCGGCTCATGCCCAGGGAGCCGATGGCGCGCAGCATGTTGTTCAGAACGATGCCGTGTCCGCAGCCCGGGCACCACATGTGGGGGAAAAACCGTTCGCGTATGTATTTTTGAATTGACATAGTTCCGCCTTTTGGTCGTGCAATCGAGAGTCTAAACACCCCGGCCTTCGATGAGCCGCAGCGTCTGCCGGATATCGGTGGGCGTGATGAAAACCCCGTCGATGCGGTTGGCCAGGAAGACCCGTTCGGGATTCGTGACCGAGCGCTGCACCTCGCGGCAAACCTGTCCCATGTTCATTTCGACCACAATGATCTGCTTGGCCTGCGCGCATTTCTCCCGGATCATGTCGCTGGGGAAAGGCCACAGGGTCTGCAGTTCGAGCAATCCGAAATGCTGGCCTTTCCTGCGCAGGCTCTCCACCACGTGCAACGCCGAGCGGGCCGTGGCGCCGTACGAGATGAGAATCGTCCGGGCGTCTTCGAGGTAATACTCCTTGTGGCGCGCGATGGCATTGACGTTGTTTTCGATTTTGTCCACCAAGTGGCGGATCAGCCCGTGCACGACTTTGGGATTGTCGGAAGGAAAGCCCCACATGTCGTGATACAGCCCGGTGACGTTGTACCGGTGAACGCCGCCGAAATCGGACATGGGCAGGCGACCGTCCTCGCGGGGCAGATACGGATGGTAATCGACGCCCTCCTTGACCGATGTGTGCAACCGCTCCACCAGATGGATTTCACCGGGTTCGGGCATGACCAGGCGTTCGCGCATGTGGCCGACCACCTCGTCGAACAGCAGGATCACCGGCGTGCGGTAGGTTTCGGCCATGTTGAAGGCTTCGACCGTCATGGCGAAGACATCCTGGTGGTTCGATGCCGTCAGGGCGATGATCGAATGGTCGCCGTGGGTTCCCCAGCGCGCCTGGTTCACGTCCCCCTGGCTGATGTGGGTGGGAATGCCGGTCGAGGGGCCGCCGCGCTGAACGTTGACGATCACGCACGGGATTTCCGCCATGACCGCATAGCCGAGTGCTTCCTGCATCAGCGAAAAGCCGGGGCCGCTGGTGGCGGTCAGCACTTTGTGTCCGGTCAGAGAGGCGCCGATGATGGCGCAGATCGAGGCGATTTCGTCTTCCATCTGGATGAATTTGCCGCCGCGCTGGGGCAGCCGCGAAGCCAGGTGCTCGGCGATTTCGGTCGAGGGCGTAATCGGGTACCCGGCGAAGAAATTGAGCCCGGCGTACAAGGCGCCTTCGACGCAGGCCTCATTGCCTTGAACGAATCTGATTTGGGGTGCCATATATGATCAACTCCTGGGTTATCTTCGCGTTATTCCGCGTCTTCGAGAATCACCGTAACGGCCAGATCCGGGCAGCGCAGTTCGCACAACCGACATGCGATACAATCCTCGGGGCGGGCGACTTCCGCCTTATCCTGCGCATTGAGGGCCAGAACATTCTTGGGGCAGAATTCGACGCAGATACCGCAGCCCTTGCACCATTCGTGGTTAATACAAATCTGTTTGAGTTTGGGACGAGCCATGTTTTCCTCACCTGTTCACAGGTCATTTACTCAAGCGAAGCGAACTTTGCAGGGCGGCGGAATGCCTGCCCCTTGAAACATCGTTCCCGCTTGCCACAGCAGTGGAACGGCGATTCTAGAGAAATTCGATCGAGAATGCAACAGTAAAGGACCTCGAGAACGAAATGCATTCGTTTTTCGGGTATCTGAAATGCTCGCCTGCGATGAATGGAGTTTCATATCGGGGTCGGTGTCGGTATCGCTATCGGTATCGAACAATGGCGCCGGCATGGTCCGGTTCAGTGGCGGTATTTTAGCGGCACGTTGCGATGGCGATTGCGACCCCGATACCGACACCGACCCGATACCGTTTGAGTGTCACATCTACACGCGATCGCCGTTCCCTTTTAACCTGTTGACAGGCCGCCCTCCCTTGGATAGTTAGCGGAAAGATCAAATCGGGCATGTTCGGTCCCCTTGCGGGCGAACAGGGAAGCCGGTGCAATTCCGGCGCGGACCCACCGCTGTAACCTCGCCCTCCGCGATGCGGAGGGAACTTTCGCGGCCATGTGCGCCACTGTTGTCGTCGGGCAATGGGAAGGCCGCCGTGAAAGCGGGGAAGCCAGAAGACCTGCCGGACACGCACCGCCACGGGTGATGGTAAAGCCCCAGGCTGGTTCAGCCTGGGGCTTTTTTCGTGGTGCGGCCCGGTCGGAATGCCGGTTCCGGCGCTGCGCGCTGCATCGCGCAGCCGTCACGAATTGTCCATGAATCGTAGAATTGCGGAAAGGAGAACGAAATGCAGCGACCCGAGTCTTTGTCCGAGATTATCGCCGGGATCCGCCCGCTCGACACGGCCTGGATCGAAAAGGCCCGCCGGCGGACGGCGCAGTTGGTTATGCCGCCGCGCGCGCTGGGGCGGCTTCATGATCTTGCCGAACGGTTGTGCGCCATACAGGAAACGCTTTCGCCGAGTTTCGCGCCGCGCGGTGTGCTGGTGATGGCCGGCGATCACGGAATCGCCCGCGCCGGGGTGAGCGCCTTTCCCCAGGAGGTGACCGGAGCCATGGTGAGAACCTTTCTGGCGGGCGGTGCCGGGGTCAATGCGATCGCCCGGCATGTGAATGCGGCGGTATGGGTGGTGGACATGGGAATCATCCCGGACATCGTCCCGACGGAAGGGGCGGGCGGGAACTTCAAGGTAAGCAAGATCGGCCGCGGAACGGCCGATTTTTCAAAGGGTCCGGCCATGAGCCGGGAGCAGGCCGAGCAGGCGGTGCTGAAAGGTTTCGCGCACGCCGCCGAGCGCTTCGAAGCGGGCCTGAAGGTGTTGTGCACCGGTGACATGGGAATCGCCAACACCACGCCTTCGGCGGCGATCGGTGCCGTGATCACCGGCGCCGGGCTGGATGACATGGTGGGGCGCGGCACCGGCGTGAATGATGCGGCCCTGGCGTGCAAAAAAGCGCTCATCGCCCAGGGCATCGCAGCCAACCAGCCGACGCCCGCCGATGGATTGGATGTGCTGGCCAAAGTGGGTGGTTTCGAAATCGGCGGCCTGGCCGGCCTGATATTGGCCGGGGGCTATTATCGCAAGGCAGTCATGGTCGATGGATTCATCTCCACCGCCGGCGCGTTGATCGCCCAAACCCTGTGTCCGCGGGTGGTGGATTACCTTTTCGCCGGCCATCAATCCGAAGAGCCGGGGCATCGAATCATGCTGCGTCACCTGGGGTTGAAACCCATTCTCGATCTGGGCATGCGTCTGGGTGAAGGCACCGGCGCTGCCATGGCCATGGAGGTGGTTTCCGGCGCCGTGCGCGTCTTCAACGAAGTGATGACCTTCGAACAGGCGGGCGTGGCCGGTGGATGAGATCAGGTGAAGAACGGCAGCGACAATGCGAAGAGCGCCAGGTTGCCGAGGATGTGGAGCGTAATGGGCACGATCAGGTTGCGGCTGGTTTCATAGGCGACGGCAAACACGATCCCGCCCGTGATCTGGATGACCGGCACGCCGTGAACCGAATGCAGGATGGCGAACAGGGCCGTACTGCCGATCAGGGCCGGGACGAACCCCCAGCGGCGCAGATAGGTGTATAGAATGCCGCGGAAACAGATCTCCTCCGCAACCGGGGCGATCAAGGCGCCCACCAGGAATAAGGCTGCCAGGTTGACAGGATCGGCAGGCAGAGGCGAGCGCAGCATCATCAGCGGATTCAGCCCGGAGAGGTAGAGTGCGCCCATGCCGAGGCCGGCGACGGCTCCGAAGCCTGCGGACCACGCCAGGCCTCTGGTGAAACCCGCGAGCGCGGTCCTGTGGGAGAGGCCGATGGCCTGCAAACCGCCGCCCAAGGCGGTCACGGTCCAGGCCATGGCCGCAATCTGAACCAGGCGCGTCACCCCCATAACGGCCATTGCGGGGGGCTGGAGCAGCCGAAAAACCGCCCAGGCGGCGACCTCCGCGGCCGTGACCAGCAGCAGGGCCCAGGCGACCGTATTCATCCTGATGGGGTTTGCCGCCATCCCAACCCTCTCAAGGCCCGATAGCCGTACCACTGGGTGTACCAGTGATCCGATTTAAGAATCCGTTCGCGGATCGGTTCGACGGCGCGCGGATCCCCCTGTCTGCCCAGGGCATAGAAGGCCTGGCAGACGACGATGGGCTGCGGATCATCGATCAAGGCGAGCAGTTCGCTGCGGATCTGATGCGACCGGCTGGGTGCCATGGCGCGCGCCAGCCAATAGCGCTCCACCACGTGCGGACTGCCCAGCAGGGGGCGGTAGGCCGGGTAATCCGCGATCTCCATTCGATGGTCTTCGATCCAGCGCAGCGCCGCCACCCGCCGGTTCCGGCCCGCATCCGCGAGCGCGCCGTTCAGATCGTGCGCGGAAAATGGAACGGTCCGGCCGCCGAGCATCGGCAGGTAGAGCAGAACGCCGGCGGCCAGGCACAAAAGGGCTGCCGTCAGGGTCGCTGCGGAGGGGCGGAGCACGATTCCGGCGGTCCAGCGCAGGCACCCGTAAACGCCCATGTAGAGCAGGACGGGAAATCCGATCAGCAGGCCGAAAAAGGTGATCCGGCGAAAAAAGGCGAAATGATCGGTCATCGCCGAGAGGCGCGGCAGCCAGAGCGCCGGCGCGGTTTCGCGTTCCGAATCGAGGGTCAGGCGCCCGTCGCGGAAGGCGGCCTCGAATTTGCCGCTTCCGTCGCCTCGGATGCGGAGGTCGGCCGGGACGCCGGGAGGCATCGCAAGCACGTCGCCGGCGCTCAAACGGTCACGCAGGCGTACGGCTGCGGCCGGGTCCAGATCGTCCGAAATTCTGCAGGTGCGAATGGTTTTTTGTTCCAGCGACTTGAACAATTCCGCCGCCTGAAGGGTGTAACGATAATAAAAATCGTTGACGCCCTGGCCGATCGGGTTGGACAACAGCACGTGGTCGCGGATGGCCGTGAACAGCCGCTGGTCCAGGCGGGTCGACCACAGGGCCGTCAGGGCGATCAGAACCGCCACCGGGACCACTCCCAGCCATCCGGTCTGAACGCCGCGGCGTTTCAGCGCCCACAAGGTCAATCCGGCCGTTACGCCGGGCGGCAGCAATATGAGCAGCGTGGGAAACCACACCCATCCACGCGCATTGGCGGCGACGAGCAGCGCGGCCCACAAGAGGCCCAGCAGGGGCAGCGTGCCGCGGGCGTCGCGCAAAACGCGCCGGCGCAGCTGCACCGCGGCCCAGGCCGCCAGCACCAGCCCTGCGCCGCTGCTCAGGGTGAAGAACAGGCCGCCGCCCAGTGCGGCACCGGGGGTTTTGAGCAGCGCCGCCGCAGAACCGGCGGGCAGGGGCAGCCAGCCGGCCGCCGTCAAAGCCTGGGCCTGTGAGAAGAGGCGCAGATTCGACTGCCACACGAAAAAAGTGGCCAGCATCTGGGTCAGCAGCAATCCGGCCAGTATGGGCAGTGTTGTGTGGGCCCAGCCAGGGCCGCGGAGTCTTTTGAGCATCGGATTCAAATTCCAGGAGCGAGGGCCCGTTGCGACGGCAGCGATATAGCGCATTTCCCGCGGCAGGTCAAAGCCGGGCGGCGTGCGCAGCCCTCACCGGCATGCTGCAGCCGCTGCAACCCCCGGAATTGGGTTTAAATTCTCCTTGACCAGCCGAACGGCTGATTCTATTCTGCCGCCGGAATGCAGCCCAGGGATGACTTGACTGCAGCGGGTCCCGTATGCAGCAACCCGCTCGGATGTACCGAAACCCAGCAAGCGGTGGAGAGAAAATCAGATGATCGTTCCTGTCATTTTGGCCGGCGGTTCGGGTACGCGCCTCTGGCCGCTGTCGCGTGAACTCTATCCCAAGCAGTTCATGCGGCTCACGGATGACCGTACGCTCCTGCAGCAGACATGGCTGCGCCTGAAGAACCTTCCGGACCTCGACAAGCCGATTCTGCTCTGCAACGAAGAGCACCGCTTCATCGTGGCCGAACAGCTTCGCGCGATCGGGTGCGAACCGGAGGCCATCGTGCTCGAGCCGGTCGGCCGCAACACGGCGCCCGCGCTCGCCGTGGCGGGCCTGCTGGCGGAGCGCCGCGCGGATGCAGTTCTGCTGGCACTTCCCGCCGATCACTACATCCGTGATCCGGCGGGATTGATCGCGACGGCGGTCCGAGGCGCCGCCCTCGCGCGGGAAGGGTTTCTGGTGACCTTCGGGATCGAGCCGCGCACACCGGAGACCGGTTACGGATACATCGAGAAAGGCGGGCGCCTGGAGGGGCCGCAAGCAGATTCGGCGGAAACCGCGGCCTGGCGGATCGCCCAGTTTGTCGAAAAACCCGATCCGGCCACAGCGCAGGCCTATGTGCAATCGGGACGCTACTGCTGGAACAGCGGCATGTTCATGTTTTCAGCCGACGTGCTGCTCGCCGAACTCGAACGCTGCGCCCCCCGGATACTGGCCGCCTGCCGCCAGGCGGTTGCCGGCGGACGTACGGACCTCGATTTTCTGCGCCTGGATCGGGCCGCTTTCGAGCAATGTCCTTCCGACTCCATCGATTACGCCGTGATGGAGAAGACCGGGCTGGGCGTCATGGTGGCGCTCTCCAGCGAATGGAACGATCTGGGGTCATGGGAAGCCTTGTGGCAGGCCGGCGACAAGGACGGCGATCGGAATGTGGTGCACGGGGACGTCTGCCTGCAGGAGGTGCGCGATTCCTTCGTCCACGCCACGAGTCGCCTGGTGACCGCCGTGGGGCTGGACCATCACGTGGTGGTGGAGACGGCGGACGCTGTTTTCGTGGCGCCGCGCGATCACGTGCAGCAAGTCAAAACGCTGGTCAACCGCCTTAAAGCGCAGCAGCGGATCGAGACGCTCAACCATAAGAAAGTCTACCGGCCCTGGGGCTTTTACGAAGACATGGATGTGGCCGAACGCTTCCTGATCAAACGCATTACGGTAAAGCCGCAGGCCAAACTGTCGCTCCAGAAGCACATTCACCGTGCCGAGCATTGGGTGGTGGTCAAGGGTACGGCCATGGTCACCAGGGGTTCGGAGCATTTTCTGCTCCAGGAAGACCAATCCACCTATATTCCGCCGGGAACCATCCACCGCCTGGAGAACCCGGGCCGGATACCCCTCGAACTGGTCGAAGTCCAGACCGGGAGCTATATCGGCGAAGACGACCTGCTGCGTCTCGATGATGTTTACGGACGGCATAACGATTCGCAGGCGGCGAACACTTCAAAGAACGCGGGATTGCCATGAAACTGCTGGTATTCGGCTGCAACGGACAGCTCGGACGCGACCTGATGCTGCAGGCGCCGCGGCAGGGGATCGACGTCGTGGGCGCAGATCTGCCGCAGTGCGACATCACCTCCCCGCGCGATCTGGAGGAGACGATCGACCGGGCCGGCGAACTTTCGGTCATCATCAACGCCGCGGCCTACACGGCCGTGGACCGCGCCGAAAGCGAAGTGGAGACCGCATTCTCCGTCAACCGCGATGCGGTCGGCCGTATGGCCCGCATTTGCCAAACGAAGCAGATCACCCTGATCCACATCTCCACGGACTATGTCTTCGACGGTTCGCAGCGGCATCCTTACGGGCCGTCCGACCCGATTGCGCCGATGGGTGTCTACGGGCGGAGCAAGGCCGAAGGTGAGCGGGCCGTGCGGGAAGCGTGCGAGCGGCATGTCATCGTCCGAACCTCCTGGTTGTTCGGGGCCCATGGGCCGAATTTCGTCAAAACCATGCTGCGCCTCGGCAAGGAACGCGACGAACTGCGCGTGGTGGACGATCAGATCGGATCACCCACCTATTCCGGAGATCTGGCGGGCGCGCTGCTGGCTGTCGCGGCGCATGTCGTTCTGAAGGCGGGCGGCTGGGGCACCTATCATTTCTGCAATGCGGGTGTCGTGAGTTGGTACGGCTTCACGCGCCGCATTTTCGAAATCGCGGGCGCCTATGATCACTTCCGGGTGCAGCATATCCTGCCGATCAGCACCGCTGAATATCCCGTGGCTGCGCCCCGTCCGGCTTACTCGGTATTGGACTGCGCCGGCCTCGAGGCCCGCTTCGGCATTAAACGGCGCCCTTATGAGGCGGGGCTCGCCGATATGCTCCACCTGCTTTATGAAAGGTGATTCCATCCCGTCCGCCGGCCGGCGGTTCATAATCGCTTCGTTCGGGTCCGCTCGCCGCGCGCCTGATGTTTCGGCAGGTGAATGCCGACACACGTCCCCGGGCGCGTCGGTCCGAGCTCGAGACCGGCATATCGCTCCGGCGGCAGCGGGCTTTCGATGGTGATGTAGCCGCCATGCAGGCGGACGATTTCCTTGGCGATCGACAAGCCCAGCCCGAAGCCGCCGACCGATTCCCCCGCCGTCGAATCCACCTGGAAGAACTTGAGGAAGACTTTGTCCTGCGCGGATTTGGGTATTCCCCGGCCATTGTCGATGACCGAAATGGTGCATTCCGAACTGCTGCAGTCGTATCTGAGAAAAATACGGCCCGGTCGGGGGGTGTACTTGCAGCTGTTGTGGAATAAGTTCATGACAGCGGTCGAGATCGTGTTCCGGTCTCCGTAAACGAGATCGCCCTCGCTTTCCGAATTCCTCTGTATCTCGACCGTATGCGTAAACAGCTTGGCCGTATGCTTCATCGAAGCGGCCATCGAATCCAGGAGATCTTCGATACGGAGCGGTTTTAGATGGACCGCTTGCTTGGCTTCGATCGATTGCAGGGACAGAAAGTTCTTTACCGTTTGATCCAGTTTGACGATTTCGGCCTTGATCACCGGCAGGTTGGATGCGATGTCGCCGGTCGATTCAATTTCACTGACGCCCATCATCATGATTTGAAGCGGATTTTTCAATTCGTGGCTGACGATGCCCAGGACGTCGTTCTTCATGCGGTCGCTTTCGACAATTTCGTGAAAGGCGATCGCTTTATGAATGCCGAGCGCGATTTGCGAGGCCACGCCGTTCAAAAAATCGAATTTTTCTTTATTGATCGGGCCGGTGTCTTTTTCCGGGGACAGGAGGTAAAAACCGATCAGGGCGCGATCGAATATGATCGGGATAAAAATAAGCGGATATTCCGCGTCCTGAAAAATGTCGAAGCCGGCCAAGGTGATTTTGGAACCGAACGTCCGCCGGTCGGAAAAATAGTGAGATCCCAGCAGTGCCTCCTGAGTATTCAACGTTTCGATATCGAAGGCCGCCGCCGCGATGCGGGCGTTGAAACCGAGCGTGTATTTCGCCGATATCCGGCGGCCCTCGAAATCGGCAACGAAGAAAGCGATCCGCGGGTATTTCATTTTCTGCAGGATTTCGGAAATATCTTTCAAGTAGAAATCCAGATTATGGTGGCGCAGCACGATCCGGCCGATGCGGTTCAGGTTCATGGCCTGGTCGTAGTCGTCGATGTACGATTGGATGATGGTATCGGCCTTTTCTTCATGCAGACGATATTGCTCGCGGAGTTCTTTATATTTGCTGGACAGGAGGAAATATGAAAGCAGAAGCAGCAGGCCGGCGCAGGAGAAAACAGAGAACAGCAGGCCCTTGAAACCCCAGGCGAGGTGGGCAATGAGAATCAAAGGCAGCGACAACAGGGTGCAGCGCCCGCGGTGTCGGCTCAGGACCACGGACCCGGACTCGCGCCACGTAATCGTATAGGTGATGGTGTCGCCCTTGCGCGAACTTTCAACCTGCGCCATCTGGTCGCTGAAGAGCAGCGGCGCAGCTTCCAGAATGCCGATGCGATTGAATTCCTGCCCCGGGTTTTCTTTCACCCCCGGTTTGAATGCGACGCTGACCTCGAATCGATTCGGGGACAGTTCACGGGCGGAATAGGTGCAGCTTCGGGTCAGGCCCGCCGCATATTTCGGGCAATTTCGATAGGCATAGCCCACGCCCAGGATCTTGAGGGAGACACGCTTGAACAGACCGAGAGACCGATCCGAAAAAGAAAATCGGCCGGCTTCCCTCGAGATGGCCAATGGATCCTCGAAATATTTTTGAAGTCTCTCCGAGAACCGGTCCACCTGCTTTTGGGTCAACCATTCAAATGGATCGTCGAGCGCCGCGGGGTCGATGTCGGCCCGTCTCAAAAGGTCATGCACATCGACGTGCGGGTATTTATCCCTGAAAAGCCGTATGTAGCAGGAGATAAGGCGGGCGTTGTAGAGTTTGGGCTCCGGTTCTACTTCAGGCATGCCAAAACCGTTTTGACCAGATCTTCAGTGAAAACAGGTTTGCAGATATATTCGGCGGCGCCGGCGTCGAGCCCTTCCCGAATTTCATGCAGGCGGTCGCGGGCGGATAAAATGACGACCGGTATGGCGTTCAAATCGGAGGCTTTCAGATCCTTCAGAACCATCAGTCCGTCTTTTTTCGGTATCGAGAGATCCAGAATGATGATGTCCGGCTGCTCGGTGCGGGCTTTTTCAAGTGCCTCCAGTCCATCGAAAGCGGCAACCACATCGAAATCCAGGCGGCTGAACGCCCTGGCCAGGTAGTTCGAAATCGGCTTTTCATCGTCGACGATCAATATCTTTTTCTTGCCGCGCATAGGTTCCACTCGCACATTATCATTAAATTGATTTATTTCTTCTCGATTGTTATAAAAAGCACTCACTAAATGCAATCTTTTATATACAATTTCGAAGACAGGTCGACGCCATGCAAGACAACGAAAATCAAGATCCCCCGGGATTGGAAGGTTTGAAAACCCGCTTCAGCCGGATACTCGACGAGCACTCGCAAGTATGGTGGGCCAATGCATTGAACGTGTCGCAGAGCGTTTTGAGCGGGTCCTGGAAGGCCGGCAAGCTGCCGCGCGTCGACAATATCTATAAAGTCCTCGAGATCAAAGGCATTTCGGCCAATTGGTTCTTTTTCAAGCTTGGTCCGAAATACCTCCGCGACCTGGATGATGCCGCGATCGAAAAGACACGCGGCAGGGCCAGGAAGACCCAGATCAAAATCCTGGAAGCCGAAGACGAGATTCTGCGGCTGCAGGAGAAGATCGGCGCGCTGGAACGGCAGATCGAGCAACAAAAGATTTTCAGCCTCATTCCATTGGGGAGTCCGGCGGATGCGGACCGCGCCTCTGTTTTCGAACAGAATGGATTGCCGCTTCTGACCTTCATGCGGATGATGAATGAAGTCCTGTTCAAAGCATTTGAAATCTATCTCACCTCGGAGAACCCGGATGAAAAGATGAAAAACCTGATGGCATGGATCATCAATAACTTCAAGGCATGCCGGTACAGTACGATTGCTTCGCTCACCGATCTCACGAATAAGATATAGGAAAAGCTTTCCGGCGATATTCGATTCATAAAAGGCATTGACACCCCGCCCCACAGTTATGTATATGCAAACTATCGGTAAGATGAAGTCAAATCAGCATGTGTATCAAATAACTGAATTCGCCTGACTGTATCCGACCTGAGCTGTTGTCGCCAAGATGATTGGAATTATTATGCTCCGCGTCTTCAACTCGGTCATTGTGGCTTTGCTTCTCGGCATCTGCAGGTTGGCTGCGAACGCCGCAGCCTTCGAACCTGCATCCGCCATCCAGACCCGCCGGCGCCGATACGTCCCTTCGTTGAAGCGCTTTCTCATATTCCGTTCGTTTTCTTTTCACCGCTGGAGTTGTGCTGTACCTGCAATTGGTCTCTCTGGGACGTCGGCGCCCGGCGGGCGACTATGACTTTTCCGGGTTCCCTTCGGGGAAGCCGTCCCGGAAGAACAGGCCGAGCGTAGCGATTTGTCATGTGCATCAGGATCATCAACGGCGGTCAGGATGGAGCGGAACGGGGCGCCATCGACGCGGCAATCGACTCGGGGGTGACGCATTCGGGATCCGAGATCGCGGATCTCTTCCCGGACGATTCGCAAATCGAACGCCATGTATTGAATTCCAACGGCACCGTCGTGTTTTATTACGGGAAGACCAACGGGCGCATCGCAAACGCCATCAGGACGGCGGTTTTACACGGTTACCCCTGCATGGTGGTCGACCTGAGCACGGATAGCATCGAAGGGGCCGTCCTGCACCTGAGCCGCTGGATCGACCGGAATCGGGTCACCAGTTTGTATGTGACCGGCCTGAGCGCCGGTGAAGATGCACGGATCTATAAAGACACCCGCACGGTCGTTTCGAAGGCGATTGAACGAATTCGGTGCAGCCGCAATTCGATATGCCCCTGAGCCGATTCCTGTTTGCTGTCGAAGCGCACATCGATCGCGAGTCGCGGCACGGGCGGTTCAGCGGCCTTCTTCCGGTCCGGGCTGGCCGTATGTTTCGAATTTGGCCAATACTTCCTGCATCTGCAGGCTGGAAAGAATTTTCGGTTCGCCGGCCAGAAGCGTCTGGTAATAGATGCGTGCGACGAACTCGATCTCCTCGGCAACCGCAAAGGCCGTTCCCAGAGAAGGTCCTACCGCGATCATTCCATGATTGGCGAGTAAAATCGCCTTAAAATCGCCGATGCTGTCCAACACGGCTTCGGCCAGGGCGGGGGTGCCGAACGTCGCATAAGGCGCCAACGGCACCTTGGCGCCGGCAAACCCGACCAGATAGTGGACGGCCGGAATCTCCAACCCGAGACAGGCAATCGTGGTGGCATACACGGAATGGGTGTGCACGACGGCCCCGATTTCGGCGCGCCCGGAATACAGGGCCAGATGAATGCCCAGTTCACTGGAAGGTTTGCGCTGCCCCGGTTCCAGGCAGCCGTCCAGGCTGCAGACGACGATATCTTCTAAGGTCATGGACCGGTAATCCAAGCCGCTGGGCGTGATGAAGACCCGCCCGGTGCCGCGGTCGACGATACTCAGGTTGCCGCCCGATCCGACCGTCAGCCGGCTGTCGAGCATTTTGCATCCGTGGCGGACGATGTCCCGGCGGATCGCGAGATCGGTGCCTCCGGGATCAGCCACGGATCACCCGCACAATCAGCTCGCCGATTTTCTCCGCGGAGCGTCCGAAAAGTTCTTCGATCGGAATCCGCTCCAGGTAGGAATCCTGCCACGCCAGGCTGTTTTCCTGGACGATGTTTTTGATGTGCTCGAATTTCCCTCCCAGCGCCTTGATTTTGACCGGAAGCGTAACCTGCTGGGCGAATTCGATATTGAGCAGCAGCAGGTACTCGATCCGGTTGGAAGCCCCCGGTTGGGTGGAAACCGCCGGAACGACCAGGATGCTGCGGTCGTCCTTACGGCCTTTGCCGATGTAGACGTTGCCCTGCCGGACGATGATGCGCTTGGTGCCCTGCAGTCGGTGGTCCTGCTCCACGCGCGAGGGCAGATCCTTGAGCAGTCCCGCCTTGCGCACGATGCGGATCGTGGTGGCATCGGTGGGCTCGCCCAGGATGTCCAAGCCGTCGATCCGGTAGAGTATGGATCCATTGATGGAGGCGACAATCTCCTGCAGATTCTTGAGCACCAGGATATTGAGGTTGGTGAGTTGATCGATGCCGATGCCGTGCGCTTCGATGCTTTCGAAGAGCAGGCCTTCGATTTTTTCGGTGATGCGGCTGGTGCCCACGGTCACGGTTTTCGCCTGGTGCTTGATGGCGTCCACCGGGCGCGACATGCTGTTGATCGATTGGTCCAGCAATTCGAACAGCCGGGTCACCATGTTGAGCGCCGTGCCTTTTTTGCCGAAATCCAGTTCGAAGTCCGCAACCGGCAGCCGGCCGGCCAGGTATTTGAGCAGCAGAAGCAGATCGGCCGCCTGCCGGATGGTGGCCGAGAGCCGGCCGTCCGCCTGGCGTTGGCGGAATTCGTTGTAGAAATTGACGATGTTCTCGCGGAAACGTTTTTCCAGAACCATTTCATAGACATCCAGCCCGTCGCGGGAGTACTGGTCGACGATCTGGCGGATCTCTTCGCGGAACGTGTGCAGAAAGAGCGAGCCGTCGTTGATCGCCAGAGCGGCGTAGTAGCCCCACAGGTGGCCGGCCAGGGTATTCAGGATGGGGGCAAGATGCGACTGCACCGCCGGCACCTGGAGGACGTCCTCGGCATACGGCGCGAAACGGTTCTCGCCTTCGTCGGCGATCACCACCGGAGCGGCCTTGTGCGCCTTGAATATCGCGGTGTCCTTGATGATATCGCCGATGACCGAGCCGTTCGCACCGGCGGCGCACATAAGGATCAGCGGTTCCGAGGAGAGATCGATGTGTTTTTTATCCTCGATGTAATCCGAGGAGATGGTTTTGTAGCAGAGTTCGCTGAGCTTGATCCGGATTTCGTCGGCCGCGGCCTTGTTGGGTCCGCTGCCGACCGCCGCCCAGTAGGTTTTGGTAGGGGCCAGCCGGCGGGCCGAGGCCTGGATGCGCTCACCCAGCGCCAGCACGCGGCGCATCTGATCCGGCAGGGTCAGCAGCGCCTTGATTTCTCCATCGATGAAACCCGGCGACCGGCGCTGGCGGATTTCGGCGATCCTGAGGCTGACCAGCGCGCCGGCCACAATCTGGGAATAAAAGGCTTTGGTCGAAGCAACCGACATTTCGATGTCGCGGCCGCTGCTGGTATACACAACCCCGTGCACCTTGAACGTAATATCCGAATCGCGCCGGTTGACGATCGCCATGGCATGTGCGCCGCGGGCCCGCGCCATATCCACGGCGCGGTTGGTGTCGGTGGTGGTGCCCGACTGGGTGATGGCGATCACCAGGGCGTCGGCCATGCTGTTGGAATCTGCGGCCAGACCCAATTGAAAGCCGCTCAATTCGGAGGCTTTCATGGCGCTCACCTTGAGGGCCGGCTCGTTGAGGTAAAAGTTCAGCGTATCGGCGCAGACCTGGGCGGCCACGCCGGCTGTGCCCTGCCCGATGAAGTAGATCCGCCGGATGCGGTCCTGCGCCAGCGCCTGCACGATGCTTTCGGGAAAATTGCTTTCATCCAGACGGATGGTGTGCCGTTCGGAATCGTCGACCGCGATTTTCCAGCGGTTCTGAAGGGTCCGGAATACCGAAAGCGGTGCTTCGGAGATCTCTTTGAGAAAGTAGTGCGTAAAATTCTGGCGATCGATATCCCGCGAGGTGATGCGGGTGGTCTGAATCCGGGCGGGCGTCAGCGGAACCGGGGTTCCGTCGTAGTACATGGCCTGGATGCCTTCCAGCCCACCGGTGCTCTCCTGATCCAGAATGAAGATCTGTCCCTGGGTCGGGCCGTCGATCCCCGGTACGCTCTTTTCGCCGTCGAGCTTGATGTACCGATCCGTCTCCTCCACAAAACCGTAGACTTCGGAAGTGGACATGTAGTGGTCTTTGGCCAGCCCGACGAAAAGGGCCTGACCGCTGCCCCTCTGGGCCAGGAAGAATTTCCCGGGGGCCAGGTCGGTATGCATGGTGATCGCATGCGAACCCTCGAAATCCTGCACCGCCCGGCGGAACGCCTCGGCGACATCGCATCCCTGGGCGAGATGGTGTTCGATCTGCAGCGGAATGATTTTGGTGTCGGTGGTGATCTCTTCGGGGATCGTTTCGCCGCAGGCGGCCCAGCGTTTTTTGAGCGCAAGATAGTTGTCGATATCGCCGTTCAGGCACACATGGATAATGCCTTTGGCGGTGCTCGGCCGGCCCTTGGTGGCATTGTCCACCGGATGGCAGTTGGCGATGGTGATCGCTCCCACCGAAGCCCAGCGGGTGTGCGCCGAGGCGGTATGGAAGCGATGCGGCAACATCGCCATCGCGTTGAGGATGGGGTCTCCGGCGATATCGTGCCGCAGACCGCGAACGTTGTCACCCAGGCGTCCGATTTCGGCGGCCACCTTGTAGGTGAAGGTCATGCCGGTCAAACCGTTTTGAAGATTGTGGTGCGTCGTGATCGATTTATTGCTCAGTACCTCCTGTTCGCTGCGCTCGGCGAATTGACCCATGATCCCGTTCGCTTCGAGATGGCTTTCGAATTGACGCAGGCTTTCAGCATCGATGATGAAAAGCAGGGAGATACCGGCCGAGTCCCGGCCCCTGACTTCCTGGCGGTCGATGCTGTTCAGGACGGCGTTGATGTTGCGCAGGATGCGGATCTGCCGGTCCGCGGGAGGTGCGGATCCGTTGAGCAGCTTTCGGACTTTGCCGATGTTATCGAGCAGTTCGACCCGCAGGCACCAGACCACGTCCTTGAGCTTTTCGATGCGTGCATCCGCCGCATCGGCGTCTTCGGCGCTCAAGCGCCCCAGTCTGCGTTGAAGGGCCTGTATTTCCTGCTGCGTGAAGTCGGCCAACTCCAGAGCGAGCTGCGCCAGTTTTTCCTGCAGCCCGGCATCGTTGAAAATACCCAGAAAATGATCTTCACGCTTGAGTGCGCAGGCCAGAGTGTGAAGGCGCTCCAGCGTGGCGCTTCCGCCGAGATAACGTTCGTCCAGCGAATGGTCGCTGTGCAGGCATTTTTCCAGGGAAAAGGCCATGGTTTCCCTGGCCGAAGCTTCGACCACCCGCCAGTCGGCCTCGGCGGCTTCAACCCTCGGGCGGGTGTGAAGGGCGATCAGGCCGGCCAGGCCGCAGCTGAGCGTGGTGGCGGAATAGGGCAGCAGGATCAGAGCCGGGCCGCCCTGGTCTTCGGGGCGGCGGCCCCAATAGACCGGCAGCAGCGCGGCCGCTTTCAGCCGGTTCAGCATGGACCTCGGCCTCGATCCCGCTATGAATTTCCGGGTTTTCGCCAGCAGTCGAGAGATGCTTTTCATATGGAACGGTTCCCTTTCTGCACCTGAACGGCGCTTTGGTCCAGGCATGCCCGCTCTGCAGCGTACAGGCTACATCCTGCGGTACAGCTCGCGGATTCTCTCCCGGGTCATGGTCCGCCGCCATTCCTTGCCCAGGGCGTTCTCCCACAGCGGTTCGAGAATCAGGGCCACATCCGCCATTTTGTCCATTTGGGCGTCGCTCAGCCCGGCGGTGATGCCTCTGGGCAACTGGATGTTTTGCCGCTCGAGCATGCGCCGGAATTCCTGCACGCCCTCGGGATAAAATTCATCCAGGTAATCGAATACGATGCTGTTGCCGATGCCGTGATGCACGCCCAGCACGAAACTCAGCCCGTAGGACATGGCGTGCGCCACACCGACCTGCGAATAGGCGATGCTCATTCCGCCGAACAGCGACGCCACCATCAATTTGTCATCGCTGTCCGGGTGGTCTTCGAGAAAGACCTGCTGGCACAGGCTGAGCGATTTTTCGCCATAGGCCTGGCTGAATGCATTCAGATAGGTTCCGGTCAGCGATTCGATGCAATGAATGTAACAGTCCATGCCGGTGTAGAAGCGTTGTTCGCGCGGAGCATCGGCGATCAGTTCGGGGTCCAGCACGATCTGATCGAAAACGGTGTAGTCGGAATTGATGCCCAGTTTCTTCTGCGGGCCTGTCAGAACCGTGGTGCGCGACACTTCGGAACCGGTGCCCGAGAGGGTGGGGACGGCCGCATGGTAGACCGCCGGCCGCTTGATCAGATCCCAGCCCTGATAATCAGCCGCCGATCCCGGATTGGTCAGCATCAGCGACACCGCCTTGGCGAGGTCCATGGTGCTGCCCCCGCCGATGCCGATCACCCCCGAGGGGAGCTCCATCTGCTTTTCACCCAACTGCTGGCGGACCCGGGCGGTCAATTCGTCGACATATTTCGTCTTCGGTTCGTCGTCCACGTTCACCCAGATCAGCAGATCCTCGTCATGCAGGGGCAGCCGCCCTTTGAGGGGGTGATCGGTGAATACATCATCCACCAGGAAGACCATGGCCGGCCTGTTGCGGGTCCGCCGCGCCGAGACGATTTCATCCAGTTGATTGAAGCAGCCGCGTCCGAATACGATGTGCTCGACCGTTTTGAAATTGCGAAACATGGGCTCTCCTTGCGAAGCTGTCGGGTCCGTGGACCGTTTCTGCGTTCAGGGCCATTGAAGGACTGTTGAAATGAACTCGATCATCGAGATCAACATTGGTCCTTTTGCGTTTCGTTGGTTGTCAGTTTTCAGTGAGTACTTTTTCGATCCGCTGAATCCGTTGGGTGAGATCGTGTGGTGTCCAGCTCAGCTTGATCTGAAGCGAAATGGTGCGGCCGATGAGCGTGTCCGAGCGTGGCAGCGCAATGCGACCGTATTCCGGCAGTACCCCGCAGAGCTGAGCGGGAAGCTTGGCCGCAGCCCGCATATTTTTCAGGTGGTGCCACCGACGGAGGTAGTGCCAGTTGTTGTCAAACCAATAAAAGCAGCCATCCACGCCCGCTTCGTTCAGGGCGCCGCCGACGCGGCGCGCGCGCGCCTCGTCGGGCAGCAGGAAACTCAAATGGGTGGCTGAATCGCCCTGTTCGTCGGGCAGCTGCCGGAAGGTGACCTGCCTGAATTTTCGCAGTGCATCCTTGAGCGCTGCCTTGTGCGCACGCTGTATGGTAAGGATCTTGTCCAGCTTGCGCAACTGCGCCAGTCCGACGGCCGCATTCAGCTCGCTGATCCGATAGTTGAACCCCAGAATGGGGTGGTCCTCGGCACCGCGGTCGTTGCCGATATGATCGTGGCCGTGGTCGGCGAAGCCGTGCGCCAGCCGGTAACGTTCGGCATCGTCGGTGATCACCGCGCCTCCTTCACCGCAGGTGACCGTCTTGACCGCATCGAACGAAAAGCAGCCCGCTTGTCCGAAGCCGCCCAGCCATTTGCCGCCGAACGTTGCGCCCAGCGCCTGGCAGGCATCCTCGATCAGCAGCAGGCCCTTCTGTTGGCAGAGCGTCCTGATTTCATCGATGCGCGCCATGGCGCCGCACATGTGCACCGGCATGACCGCTTTGGTGCGCGGGGTGATCTTGCGGGCGACGTCGGTCGGGTCCAGGCACAGGGTCTCGTCGATTTCGGCGAAGACCGGGATCGCCCCGGCCAGCAGCAGCGCTTCGAAAGAGGCGACAAATGTGAAAGGGGGCAGGATGACTTCGTCGCCCGCACCGATGCCGCAAACGGCAAGCGCGATATGAACCGCCGCCGTACCGCTGCTGCACAGGTGACAATAGCCGATTCCGGCGCGTTCGGCCAATTCACGCTCCATCTCGCGGGCCTTCCAGTGGCCATTACGGGCTGCATCGAATCCGTACCGAAAGAGCACACCGGTCGAAAGGACATCCGATACATGCTGGCGCTCTTCCTCTCCGAAAATTTCGAAACCGGGCATGAGGTCACTCCTTTTTTGAGTGTTTCAGTTGGGGTCGGGCTGAAACTATGCAAACCGGTCAGCCGCCCGCGCGCGGGGCGGGCTTGACCTGTGCAGCGCTGTTCTGGCCGAAGACGTGGGTGATCGCCATGCGCGCATACTGGGCGGCGCGCGTACCGATGTACTCTTCGTGGCCCACCACGACGGATACGGCCAACCGTTCCGTCCGCTCCGGGTCCTGTGCGAAACCGACGAACCAGTCGAAGCGGGTATCGTTTTGGGGTGTGGAAATGGAGCCTGTCTTGCCGCCGATCTCGATGCGGTCCATTCCCCGCACACGTTTGATGCCGCGAAACACGCGGCGGGCGGTTCCCGAATCGATCGTGGCCCTCATGAGGCGCGCGAGGGTCGCCGCGGCCTGGGGTGACATGGCCCGTCCCTGCCACTCCGTTCGTGAACGGTACAGAACGTGCTCGTTTTGTCCGAGGACCGAATCGACGATGGTCGGGGCGATCATCCGGCCGCCGTTCAATACGGCGGATGCGATCAACGCACCGTGCAGCGGTGAAATCGTAGTGTCGTTGTTGAAACCGCTGGCGACCTCGGCCAGATGGTAGGGTTCGTCATCGATGGCGATGCGGCTGGCCTGAACGGCCATTTCGAAGGGGATCGGCCGGTTGAAGCCGAAAGCGCGCGCATACTGCTCCAATACCGGTTTGCCGAGCCGGTGGGCTCCGATCTTGCCGAAGATTGGATTGACCGAATCCGCAAAGGATTCCTTGAAGTCGATTTCCGTCGTCCAGCGGTCCTTCTTTTCCACAAGCTGGCGCTTGTAGAGTGTGTGCTTGTATCCGTTGAAATAAAGGCGGGTATCGGGATTGAACCCGCAATGATCCACCGCCGCTGCCGCAGAGACGATTTTAAAAATGCTGGCCGCCGGGAAAATGCTGCTGAGACATGGATTCCCATTCGTGCCGGATTTGTCGAACCCGACCATGGCGAGAACCCGGCCGTTATCGGCTTCCATCACCAGAATGCCGACGTAGCGCGAGTTTTTGCGGTCCAATGCTTCGGTCAGGCGGGATTGCAGTTGATCATCCAGCGTCGTTTCGACCACCAGCCGGTTCTTTTCGATAGGGATCGAGAACTGCCCGGCGGTGATCGATGAAGGCTCGACCGAATCGATCAGCAGGCGGATCTCATCCCGGTTCAGTATATCCCGTGAAGATACTACCGGGCGCGGCGATTCGACCATGGGAGGCGGCGACTCCGCGCGGCGTGGCGGCGATTCGTCCGCGGGTTGGGGCGATTCGTCCGCGGGTTGGGGCGATTCGAGTTCGGGGCGCGGCGATGCATCGGCGGGGCGCGACGATGCGTCGGTGGGACGCGGTGAGGCATCGGTGGCCGCCACGGAAGGTGCGCGGTGGGTCGCAGTCACCACGTACAGCAGACAGACCGCGGCCGCGATCACCAGTGCGGCAATCTTCCAATAACCACTGCGCCAGGCGGGACGCCTTTTCTGCAACATGGCCTGATACTGCCGCCAACTTGGCCGCTGGCCGGGTGAACCCGGGTTTCGCATGGACCAACCCATTTATCGGATCCGCGTGCCCGGTTTCATCGGTTTGTCCACCGACAGGATGCTGAGTTCCGTATCGGTGTAAGCCGCCAGCAGCATGCCCCTGGAAAGAACGCCCATCAATTTGGCTGGTTTGAGATTGGCGACGAGAATGGCCTGTTTGCCGACCAGCGTGTCCGGGCTGTAGGCATTGGCGATCCCTGCCACGACGATGCGGGGCTCTTTCTCCCCCAGGTCGACCGAAAGCTGGATCAGCTTCTTGGCTCTCGGCACCGGTTCGGCCTTGATGATCGTCCCGACCCGCAGGTCGATCCTGCTGAATTCCTCGATGCTGATTTCAGGTTTGAGCGGCGCGGGTTCATGGCTGTCGGCTTGTTCTGGGTTCGTATTCATATCCGGCTTCAGTTCGACCCTTGGGAAAAGCGTGATCGATTTGGGCAGTCGGGTGCCGGGCGGCAGGGTGCGCCAGGCCCCGATGGCATCCAGTTTGTAAAACGGCTCGGCGGGATCCAATCCCAGATGCCGCTGCATGGTGGCGGCCGTCTCCGGCATGACTGGGTAGACCAGCCCCGCGATAACGCGCAGTCCCTCGAGCAGGTTGTAAAGCACCACCTCCAGCTGCGGACGGTTGCTTTTGCTCTTGGCCAGCACCCAAGGGGCCGTGACGTCGACGTACTTGTTCAAATGATTGATGAATTCCCATACCGCGGCCAGCGCCTTGTGAAAGGCGAAAACGGGCATGGCCTGCTGGTATGCGGTGATGGCCTGCACCGCCCGTCCTTCCAGGCTGAGCGATTGTTCGCGTTCGACCGCCAGATCGGGTACCGGGACGACGCCGGCGCAGTATTTGTGGGCCATCGTGATGACCCGCGAAAACAGGTTTCCCAGGTCATTGGCCAGATCGGAGTTGATGCGCTGAACCAGGGCCTGTTCGTTGAACGAGGAGTCGAGGCCGAAAACCATGTCGCGCAGGAGAAAAAAGCGGAAGGCATCCAGACCGTAGGTGTTCTTGAGTTGCAGAGGGTCGACGACATTGCCGATGGTTTTAGACATCTTGCTGTCGTCGACATTCCAGTACCCGTGTACGTTCAAATGCCGGTAAACCGGCAGGCCGGCGGCCTTGAGCATGATCGGCCAATAAATGCCGTGCGGTTTGAGGATGTCTTTGGCGACGATGTGCTGCGCCACGGGCCACAATTTCTTGAAGCGCTCGCCGTCCGGGTACCCGAGCGCCGAAACATAGTTGAGCAGGGCGTCGAACCATACGTAGGTGACGTAATCGTTGTCGAACGGCAGGCTGATTCCCCACTTGATTCGGGACTTGGGCCGCGAAATGCAAAGATCTTCCAAAGGTTCGCGAAGAAAGGCCAGCACCTCGTTTTTGTAGCGCTCCGGACGAATGGTATCGGGGTGTTCGTGCAGGTAATCGATCAGCCACTGCTGATAGCGGCTCATCTTGAAAAAATAGTTGGATTCCTTGATGATTTCCGGTTTGGTGTCATGATCCGGGCACTTGCCGTCGGTCAGCTCGCGTTCGGTGTAGAAGCGCTCGCAGCCGAAGCAGTACTGGCCCTCGTACTCGCTGAAATAGATGTCTCCCTGATCGTAGATCTTCTGGAGAACGGCTTTGACCACGGCCATGTGTGCGGGATCGGTGGTCCGGATGAAGTAGTCGTTGCGGATGTTGAGCTGGGGCCAGAGTTCGCGGAACAGCGCGCTGATTTTGTCAACATATTCCCGCGGCGTCAAATTCTCTTTTTTGGCGGCGCGCATGATTTTGTCGCCATGCTCGTCCGTCCCGGTGAGAAAGAAGGTTTGGTCGGCGATCATGGTATGGTAGCGGTTGATCACATCCGCACAGATCGTAGTATAGGCATGTCCCAGGTGTGGACGCGCATTCACATAGTAAATCGGTGTGGTTATGTAAAAAGGGGGCGCCATCGACTACTCCTCGGAATTGATGATCCGGCCCGGCATTCAGGCAGCCGGCACGGCCGTTCCATTTTCATTTGATGATATCATCGACATTGACTTCCACTTCCTCGTTGTTGTCCATCCGTAAGGCCACCCGGCGGTGCAGGTAGTTGAAGCGCACGATCTTGCCCGAATACTCTTTTGTGCGCACGGTTTTGCCCATCTGGGGGAATTGGGCCTTGAACTCCTGATACACCTCGTTTTCAAACGTCAGGCAGCACATCAGGCGCCCGCATTGTCCGGATATTTTGGTCGGGTTCAGGGAGAGCCCTTGATCCTTGGCCATGCGGATGGAGACCGGATCGAACTTTTCGAGAAATGTCGCGCAACAGAATTCCCGGCCGCAGCGGCCGAGCCCGCCGCACATTTTCGCCTGGTTGCGGATGCCGACCTGGCGCATTTCGATGCGCGCGCGCAGTTGCTTGACCAGCATCTTGACCAGCTGCCGGAAGTCCACGCGGCCATCGGCGGTGAAAAAAAACGTCAGCCGGCTGGCATCGAAAGTCGCCTCCACGGCGAACAGGTTCATTTCGAGCTTGAGCTCGTCGATGCACTGCTGACAGTAGGCATGCGCCTCTTTCTCAAGGGCGCTGTTTTTCGCACACTGCTCCAGGTCCGCGGCGTTGGCCTTGCGGAAGACTTTCTTGAACGGTTTGTCAGCAGACACATCGTCGGCGGCTCTGGGAACCACGGCCACTATGCCGAAGCCGAGTCCCTTTTCGGTTTCGACAATCACCGCATCGCCGACACCAAACACGAATGCGCCACTGTCGAAGTCATATATTTTCCCACCGGGTTTGAAGCGTATTCCAACGATCTTTTGCATAGAGTAGAGCCATATTTCATAAATCATGCGCTTACGCGCGATTATCAGTTGTCGTTCGGCAAGTCAAACCGGCCATTCTTAATGCCATGACCTCCAACGTTAATCTCAAGTTCCCATTGGCCGCAATATCTTTTTGGGCCTTCTCGACCGTTTCCCAGAGAAAGCGCAGCCGGTCCGGGTTGATTTGCGCGCGCATGCGGCCCATCTGCGCTACGCAGTCCCGATTGGCGATCAGCCGGCTTGCATGCGGCAAGACCCACAGGTCGCGGATCCAGCCCTTGAGAAGCGCAAGATCTTCCTGGATGCGGTCCTTGCGGGCGGCCAGTGCGCCGGCGAACGCCAGGGCGGCCGCCGGGGTGCGACCTTGCGCAGGGGCGTCCAGGCCGCCGGCGCGGACCAGCCAGTCGCGTTGGGACTGCCAGGCGTTCGCGGCCCATTTCAGCGCTTCCGCGATGCTGCCCCCCGAGAGTTCGGCGACTGCGCGCGCCGAGGCTTCATCAATATGATGGTGCTTTGTGAGGTATTGCGCCAGTGCTTCAACCGGCAGCGGGCTGAATCGCATATGGCGGCAGCGTGAAACGATCGTCGATAAGAGATCGGACTGCTGCGGCGCCGTAAGGATAAGGATCGTGGCGTCGGGCGGCTCTTCCAGTACTTTCAGCAGCGCATTGGATGCTTCGGGGTTGAGCGTCTGCGCGTCGGCGATGACCGCGACCCGATATCCGTCATTGAACGGTTTCATCGACAGGGTCGTGATCAGACGCCGGATTTGATCGATTCGCAAGATGCCGCCCTGCGGTTCGATGGCCATGACATCCGGATAATTGCCGGCTTCGATCCTGCGGCAGCTTCCGCAGACGCCGCATGGTTTGCCTTCCGTGGCGCGCGGTTCCGTGGCTTCGGCTTGACCTGGCGGAAGGTCTCCGGAACCACGGCAGTTCAAGGCCATGGCGAACGTTCGGGCGACCGTCCGCTTGCCGATACCCGGCATTCCGGTAAACAGCAGGGCATGCGGAATGGTCCCCCTTGCGTGGAATGTCTGCAGGAGCCGGATGGGCAGCCGCTGCCCGATGATGGAGTCGAAACCGGTCACGTTGGTCAGCACCGCGT
>JAEYRZ010000016.1 GCA_023435265.1 Pseudomonadota bacterium | reverse complement strand
ATCGAAAATCCCGAATACCTTGCCGACCCTTCCACCCGCATCGGACAGCATCGGAAAAGGAACGCCGCCGGCGACCATTTTCGAGAGCTCATTGTCGTTCCACATCTTGTGGACAAAAACGCTGTCGATGCTCATGGATAGAATTTCCACACCCAGCTTCTGAAACTCGGGATACTTTTCGGCGACCGCCGAAATTTCGGTCGCTCAAACGAACGTGAAGTCACCTGGATAAAAGCACAGCAGAACCCACTTGCCCAGGTATTCGGAAAGCCGGATCGATGCAAATTTTCCCCCATGATACGCCGGTGCCGTGAAGTCCGGCGCTTTTTTGCCGACTTTGATCATCGCTGCCACCTCCCTGACGGGTTTCGCTTCCTGAACGCTTTCCACCGGGGCTGTTTCGCCGACCGGTCCCCCGGTTGGCCGCGCACAGCCGACTTCCATTTCTTCGCCCATAATGCCTCCTTAACCGCCTTGGCTGGCGGTTGGCCGCCTTATTCATCCATGCGTTTTTCCCCGAATGCTCGGGACGTCTTTATTCAATAGCAGCCTCTGTGCCGCTTCGGCACGGGCCTCCATGGGCCGCTCGTATGGCCGGACAGGCGGATCGCAGCCGCAGCCGCATTCCAGAAGGCACTGAGAATACTTTTTGGGAAAACCGCCGTGTCCGCGGCTCATCATCCTTGACATCAAGCGTGCATAATGCAACTTTACAGTCGATCGCAGCATTGCAAATTGCCTTCCTCGGAGAAACGTTTCATGGATGACCGGCAGGGCAAACCCAACGATGTCATTCTCGACTCGATCAACGAAGGGGTCTTTACGGTGGACCTCGACTGGCGCATAACATCGTTCAACCGGGCGGCCGAGCGCATCACCGGCGTATCGCGCCGCGAGGCCATTGGAAAAGCCTGCTGCGACGTATTCCATGCGACGATCTGCGAGAAGCAGTGCGCCCTGCGCGAAACCTTCAAAACCGGCCGCCCGACGGTCAATGCCACCGCCCACATCATCAGCATTCAGGGCCGGCGCATTCCGATCCGCATCTCCACGTCGATCCTCAAAGACGAGCAGGGGTGCGTCATCGGGGGCGTCGAAACGTTCCAGGATCTTAGTCAGATCGAACAGCTTCAGAAGCAGTTGCAGAATCTTTACACCTTCGAGGACATTGTCGGGCGCAGCCCGGCCATGCGCCGGCTTTTCGAGGTCTTGCCGCAGATCGCCGAAAGCAGCAGCACGGTGCTGCTGGAAGGCCCCAGCGGAACCGGCAAGGAGCTTTTTGCGCGGGCGCTCCACAACCTGTCCCCGCGAAGCAATAAACGCTTCGTGGCGATCAATTGCGCGGCCCTGCCGGACACATTGCTGGAAAGCGAGCTCTTCGGGCACAAAGCGGGTGCATTCACCGACGCCCGGCGCGACAAGATCGGCCGCTTTGAACTCGCACACGGCGGGACCCTTTTTCTGGACGAAATCGGCGATATCTCCCCCGCACTGCAGGTGCGGCTGCTGCGCGTGTTGCAGGACCGCACGATTGAACCTCTGGGCGCCGCGGCCTCCAAGCCCGTGGATGTCCGTGTCGTGGCAGCCACCAACAAGCACCTCGCCGAGTTGGTCGAGAAAGGAATTTTCAGGCAGGATCTGTACTACCGTATCCGCGTCATCCACATGGTTCTGCCCACGCTCAAAGAACGGCGCGAGGACATCCCGCTATTGCTGGACCATTTCATCGCGAAGTTCAATCGCCTGATGGGCAAGGACATCGCCGGCATTTCCATGGATGCCGTCACCCGGCTCATGGAGCACGATTTTCCGGGAAACATCCGCGAATTGGAGAATATCATCGAACAGGCCTTCGTGCTGTGCCGGGGCGGCATGATCGAAATTCATCACCTGCCGCCGGAATTGCGGCGCGAATCGGACGGCGCCGAAAAAAATTTCGGCGCCAGGAACCTTCAAGCGCTCCAACGCCATTTCATTTCAGAAACCCTGCGCCATTTCAAAGGGGACCGCCGCCGCACCGCCCGCGAACTGGGCATCGACACCAGCACCCTCTACCGCAAAATCAAAGCCTTGGGTATCGAAACACCCGAAACCGACGGACGCAGCCGGAGACCGTAGTTCCAGCTTGGCGTTCGGTGCAATCGCGCAACGTTCCCCGGCCGCGTGACTGTGCGGCCTCCCTCTTCAGCGGCATGTTCCTTGCCCCAGCGTTCCCAACCATAGAAAAAACAAGAGGCACACATGCGCATTTTAAACGATTTGATCGCGACCCTTCGCTTCGATGCCGCCGTTACCGACATCCGGGTGGGATTCTATCATACCGCTGTCGTAACGCGTTGTTGCGGTCTCGCGGCCAGTCTTCCCCGGGATGTTTTGAAGCAGGATGGACATCAAATCGCGGCCGCCGGCCGACTTCTCGACCAGAACGCCCGTGAGCTGGCCCAAATGGCTTTCTCGCCGCGGCTGCTCGAAGCGGCAATCGGCCTGGCCACGATCAATTCCCTCCTGGAGGTCGATCTTGCGAAGTGTTTTGAAATCAATGCGGCTGAAATCATCCTGGAGATGGGCGCAGGCAAGGCGGTGGCCATCATCGGCCACTTTCCCTTCGTCGATCGTGTGAGAAAGCATGCACGGCATCTTGCGGTGATCGAAAACAACCCTCGGCCCGGCGACCTCGATGCGCAATCGGCCTTCCGAGTGCTGCCGAACGCGGATGTGGTTGCGATCACCGGGGCCTCCCTGACCAATCACACCTTCGAGGCGTTGATCGCACTCTGCCGGTCGGATGCCTATGTGGTCATGCTTGGCGATACGGTGCCGCTTTCGCCCGTGCTGTTCGACCACCGCATCGATGCGATCTGCGGCACACGCGTGGTCGATCCCGAGACCGCACTGCGCTGCGTCAGCCAGGGTGCGACATTTCGCCAGATTGAAGGAACCCGGCGCCTGACGCTGCAAAAGTAATGGCAGGACATATTCGGGCTGCCGGCAGGCGGCGGTGCAAGGGCCCATACTGCAATTGCACGGCATTATAATGCCACTGAGGAATTGCCGAGTTTTCGAAAGCCGCGCGTTGCCGTCGACCCGCTGCCCTTTTTTCAGCGCGTGATAGAGGCCGGCCGACCGTTCGACAAGCGGGCCGACCGGCCGTGTCATCAAGCGTCTTTTTTTGCTTCCAAAGCAAGCAGCCGTTGACGAATCTGCTCGAGTTCGGAACGCAATGCTTCTGCCTCGCGACTCAATGCCCGGGCTTCCGAAGGCTCCGCCTGTCCGGGGGCTGCCTGGCCCGGACCGCCGCGCAACCCCCGCCACGGCCGGTTGCCGATTCCGAAACGACGGAATCCGCGGCCGACGCCGCCTCTCCCCCAGGCGCGACCCATTCCCGCACCAAAACCGCGGCCATATGCGGGGTTTTCGTAGCCCGCCGCATCATTTCCCGCGCAGAAACCGGCTGCGCGCCCGGTCCTCGCGCCCATTCCCAATGGACCGGTTCGATCTCCACCTGGCATAAGCCACCTCCTGTTCCGTTCTATTGGCGTACCATGGGGGCACCGCATTTGGCGCATTTCTTCTGCGTGCATGGGACGCCGAGTTCGTGCGTTTCCTTGTGCCCGCATTGCGGGCACATGCATTCGCCGGACGGTCCGGCGGCAAACCCGCCGCCGCGCCCGCCCCGGCGGGCACCCAGCCCCGGTCT
>JAEYRZ010000003.1 GCA_023435265.1 Pseudomonadota bacterium | reverse complement strand
GGTTGCGGCCGCCCGGCCGGAGGTTGCGGCGAGGGGTCCGGTACCCGCCTCGCCGGCCACACGGCGCCTGGCGCGCGAGTTGGGGGTGGACCTGCGTACGGTGACCCCCAGCGGTCCCCACGGCCTGGTCACAGCCGAGGATGTGCGTATGGCGGCGGCTGCGGCCGTCGGCGGTGGCCCGGCCGGCTCCCAGCCGGTGAGGCCGCCTGAGCACGGTGCACCCGATTCCGAAGGCGCCCCAGCAGAAGCCCACGAGCCTGTCCCGCCCCCCGGGCCGATGCCCGATTTCAGCCGCTGGGGAGCTGTCGAGCGTGTGCCGTTTCGATCGATCCGGCGCGCCACCGGCCGGCAGATGGCGCGCTCCTGGTCTCAGATTCCCCACGTCAGCAGTCAGGAGACTGCAAATGTCACCCGGTTGGAGCAATTCCGCCGGGAGCACAAAGGCTCCGTGGAAGCCCAGGGCGGCCGGTTGACCTTCACCGTCTTCGCGCTCAAGGCGGCCGTGGCGGCGCTCAAACGCTTCCCCGACGCCAATGCCTCGCTCGACCTATCGAAGGGCGAAATCGTGCGTAAACGCTACTACCATATCGGTGTGGCGGTGAATACCGACCACGGCCTCATGGTGCCGGTCATCCGCGATGTGGACCGCAAGAGCCTTCGCGAGCTCTCCATCGAGCTGCGGACCGTGAGCGAACGCGCGCGCGAACGCAAGCTCGAGCGGGAAGCGATGCAGGGCGGCACCTTCACCGTCACCAACGCGGGCGCCATGGGGGGCGGATTTTTCACACCCCTGATCAACCACCCGGAAACGGCCATCATGGGCCTGGGCCAGGCGCGGATGCAGCCGGCCGCCGTGCCGGACGACCGCGGCCGCTACAGCCTGATGCCGCAATTGATCCTGCCGCTGGTGCTGTGTATCGATCACCGAGTGCTGGACGGCGCCGATGCAGTGGGCTTTCTCAACGCCGTAAAGGCGCTGCTTGAAAATCCGGACGAGTTGTTTCTGGGCGCTGGCTAGGGGGCTGCCGCATGGTCATGGGAGAATTGACGCAACGCACCGAGCTGCTGGTGATCGGCGGCGGCCCGGGCGGGTACGCCGCGGCGCTGCGGGCCGCCGAGTTGGGCCTGGAGGTGACGCTGGTGGACGCCCGCGGCAAACCCGGCGGGGTATGCCTTTACAGCGGCTGCATTCCCTCGAAGGTTTACCTGCATCTCACCCGGCTGATCGACGAAGCCCGGCGCGCCGCCGCCATGGGCGTGCGATTCGATCCGCCGCAGATCGACCTTCCGGCCCTTCGCGGCTGGAAGCGCAGCGTCATCGACGACCTTGCCCTGCGCCTCCGCAAGTCCCTCGAAGGCAGCGGGATTCAACTGCTTCGCGGCCGGGCCGAATTCGAAAGCGCGACCCGCGTGCGGCTGCGCGACGCCGAGATCAGCCGAATCGCATTCAAACAGTGCATCATTGCCACCGGGGCCCGGCAGGGACGCCTGGCCGGTGTCCCGGAGAAGCCGTCGCCGCGCCTCATCACCCCTTCCGAGGCGCTGGCCCTGAACCGGATTCCACCCCGCCTGCTGGTCATCGGCGCCGGCGCCACAGGGCTCGAGTTGGGCACGATCTATGCCGTTCTGGGCAGCCGCGTGGTGCTGGTGGAGCAGCGGGAGGGTCTGTTACCCGAGGCGGACCGCGATCTGACCCAGCCGCTGGAAGGACGTTTGGCCGAGCTGTTCGAGGCACTGCACTTCAACTGCACGGCGGTTGCCGCACATGAAGACGAAGACGGCGTGAAGGTGGCCTTCGGGGGTTCCGGACCTGCGCCGCAAGGAACATTCGACCAGGTGGTGATGGCGGTCGGCCGGCATCCCGACAGCGGCGGCCTCGGTCTTGAACGTACCGGTGTGCGCCTGGACGAAAACGGATTCATCATGGTGGATGACCGGCAGCGCACGCATGACGAGCGGATCTATGCGGCCGGCGATGTGGCCGGTGGGCCTCTGCTGGCCCACAAGGCGATCCGGCAGGGCAGAGTGGCCGCGGAGGTGATCGCCGGTCGGCCATCCGGATTCGACGTTCGGGCCCTTTCTCAGGTCATTTACACCGATCCTCCGATCGCCTGGTGCGGCCTGACCGAAACCCAGGCGCGCACGGAGGGGCATTCCGTCCGCATCCGGCGCTTCGACTGGACCGGCTCCGAACGTGCCGCCACTTTGGGTCTGAATCAGGGGTTGACCAAGATCGTGGTCCACCGGGAGAGCGGGCGTATCCTGGGCATCGGGATTTGCGGCCGCAATGCAGAAGAGATGATCGCCGAAGGCGCGCTGGCGGTGGAGATGGGTGCCCTGGCCGAAGATCTGGCGCTCACGCTGCATCCCTACCCGACCCTTTCCGAGACCCAGGCGGCGGCCGCCGAACGCATCGCGGTCAAGCCGACATCCGGTTAAGGAAGCCCCCGGTACACACGCAACAGCGGCCCCCGCCCCATTGAGTGCTCCGGAGTCGACCGGTTCTTTCGACACCGGAATGCCGGTTTTTTTACCAGTCTGTAAAAACGGACAGCATGTCCGGGGCCGGTTCCAGGCCCTCTTCATCTTTGAAAATAACAAAAAAATATGAAATCCAGGGGCTTGCCAAGAAGATCGTTATACGGCGCGCTTCCGGCCCGCCGATTGCTACTTACGCGCAGTGGAAACCGGTGTGCTGAGCGTCCGGAGTCAGGGAGGCGCTCAGGCCGCGTGCGATACTATTTTGAATCCGCACCTGTAATGCGTGACGTGGCGCATGGTCCTGGTTGCGCCAATCGATCGTTTCGTTCCCAGATTGGACAATGCGAAAGGGGGATGGGCATGGCTGAAGTCGTTACCCGGGAAAAAGAGGAAGAGTATGTCGTACTGGACAGCGGTAAAACCACACTCAAGGATCTTTACACCAAGGAAGACTGGATGGCGATCTGGCTCGGATTTCTGATCCTGATCGTCGGATTGCTGATCTTCATTCCGCGTCCACCGGAAAAGATGAGTGAAAACCTGGCCAAATACAATGCCATCATGAAGGAGGAGGCGGCCAAGGCGCCATTTAAGACGATCGCCTGGCACAAGGCATCCGCCGACAAGAAGAAAATCCGGGCGACCGATCAATCCTTTGCCAAGACCATGGCCCTGTATTTCAAAGCCCCGGCAGGTTGGAACAACAACCCCGTCGATGCGCTCTATCGCAGCCAGGCCGCTGCCGACGCCTTGAACGCAAACCATGCGGAGGCTTTCGAAAAAGCCAAGGCCGCCGAAGCGGCCGCCCTGGCGGCGGCCCAAACCTCCGAGCAGGCCGCCGCCACTGCCGAATTCAAGGATACGGCCTTGAACGGCCAGGCCGAAAGCGCCATCAAGGCCTGGACGGCGGCCTCCGAAAAGATGTCCAAAGCCAAGGCCAAGGTGTCCAACAAACCGTTCAACCGCATTCCGTACCTTATCGGGCTGGCCGCAATCCTGGGGGCCTTCTTCGGCATCGGCAACCGGATCATGGGCAAATCGTTCGGCAAGTTTTTCGTGGGCTTCTTCTTCGTTTTCTTCATCGCCGTTCTGGCATACATGGCCGAGACCCAGGCTCTGATGAAACACTGGGGTTTCGGATTTCCGCTGTGGGCGATCGTTTTCGGCATGCTGATCAGCAACACGGTCGGAACGCCCAAATGGGTCCAGCCAGCGGTGCAGACCGAATTTTTCATCAAAACGGGCCTGGTCCTGCTGGGCGCCGAAATTCTGTTCAACAAGATGCTGGCCATCGGCAAGCCGGGCATTTTCGTGGCCTGGGTGTGCACGCCGATCACCCTGATCCTGACCTACTGGTTCGGCCAGCGCATCATCAAGATGCCCTCCAAGACCCTCAACATCACCATTTCGGCGGACATGTCGGTGTGCGGCGTTTCTGCGGCCATCGCCACGGCCGCGGCCTGCCGGGCCAAGAAAGAGGAATTGACGCTGGCCATCGGCCTATCTATGATTTTTACAGCCGTCTGCATGGTGGGCCAGCCGGCCTTTGCCAAGCTGGTGGGCATGCCCCAGATCCTGGCCGGCGCCTGGATGGGCAGCACCATCGATTCGACGGGTGCGGTGGCGGCGGCGGGTGCCTTCTACGGCGACAAAGCGCTTTATGTGGCGGCCACAATTAAAATGATCCAGAACATCCTGATCGGGGTCACCGCCTTCGGCGTGGCGGTTTACTGGTGCTCCAAGGTGGAGTGCGCGCCGGGCCAGCGGGTGAGCTGGATGGAAGTGTGGTATCGCTTCCCCAAATTCGTGGTCGGTTTCATTATCGCTTCGATCGTCTTCTCTTTCATCGACAGCGGCGTGGGCAAGGATGTCAGTTCGGTGATGATCGACCATGGCGTGCTGCGCGGATTCTCCCGGCTGCTGCGCGAGTGGTTCTTCGCCCTGGCCTTTACCTCCATCGGACTGGAGACCAACTTCAGAGAATTCAAGCCCCACTTCAAGGGCGGCAAACCGCTGACCCTGTACGTCTTCGGCCAGGGCTTCCAGCTCTGCCTGACCTTGCTGGTGGCGTATATCATGTTCTATCTGATCTTCCCCGACGTGACCGCCGGGATTTGACGGGATGCTTATGCGAAGCGACATCGAGGTATCTCCGGTCTGCAGGGCGCAGGCCCCGCGGACCGGGCTGAATGCCTGGCTGAGGCTGTTGCTCGGCGTGGGCATCGTTCTGTTGTTCATCTTCGGCGCCGGGCGGCTTTCCGCCCGCCTGC
>JAEYRZ010000170.1 GCA_023435265.1 Pseudomonadota bacterium | reverse complement strand
GCCTTGATCCATGAGTACTGCCCCGATCCGGTTCCGCTGCTCAAGGTGCGTTAACCGGCTGTCGGGCAACCGTTCGCCCTGTCTCCTTCTTGCAGCAAAGGGATTTGATTCGTAGTACAAGTGAAGCCATATCACGGCGATACTCTGTTCGATCGTTTGCACACGGCGGGCATATTCGAACGGCGGGGCATTGCATTCGTTTTTATCGGCACCAGATTCCCGGGCTGGATCTGGTGAATTCACCGCCAACCATGCATGCTTCTTACCGGGAGAGGTTTGAACGTGATGGATCAGAAAAAACACCCTCCGATCGACGAACGGGTGCGCATCGGCCACGTGCACTTGAAGGTTTCCGACTTACAGCGGGCGCTCGATTTTTACTGCGGGGTACTCGGGTTCCAATTGACCCAGCGCTACGGCGCCCAGGCCGCCTTTGTTTCCGCGGGCGGCTATCACCACCACATCGGGCTCAACACCTGGGAGAGCGCGGGCGGTACGCCGCCGCCGGCGGGGGCAACCGGACTGTACCACATCGCCATTCTCTATCCCACGCGCGCCGCGCTGGCAGAGGCGCTGCGCCGGGTTCTGGACGCCGGCGTTGCGCTTGAAGGCGCCAGCGATCACGGCGTGAGCGAGGCGTTGTACCTGCGGGATCCCGATGAAAACGGCATCGAATTGTACCGAGACCGGCCGGCCGAAGAATGGCCGCGAGGCCCGGACGGCAGTCTGGCCATGACCACCCGGAGGCTCGACCTCGATGACCTGCTGGGCGAACTGGCGCGGTAAAGTCCGAGCCATCGGCCGGAGCGCGGTGATGATCGATTGTTCGGGACGAGGCCCTAGACGGCCGCCGATTCCTGCCGTGCATAGAAACAGTAGGCCGCATTTGCTGCTGCTGACCACCTGCATGCTTTTGAGTTTGCTTTCGGGGGCATGCGCCGGCGGCGGACTGCAGAAGCCGGCGCCGGTCCAGGGCTATCGGGTGGTCAACGCCTATCCGCACGATCCGCACGCCTATACCCAGGGCCTGATCTTCCATGAAGGATTCTTGATCGAAAGCACGGGGCTCAACGGCTTCTCCACGCTGCGCCGGGTGCGGCTGGAATCCGGTGACGTGATCCGGCAGCAGCGGCTCGACCCCGCCTATTTCGCCGAAGGCCTTGCCGAGTGGGAGGGGCGCCTTGTTCAGCTCACCTGGCGCAGCCGGACGGCTTTCGTCTATGACAGCGCCACGTTTGCGCCGCGGGGCACTTTTCGCTACACGGGCGAAGGCTGGGGGCTCACGCGCGGTCCCCAGGGATTCATCATGAGCGACGGCACGGACACCCTGCGCGTCATCGATCCCGGCACGTTCCGCGAGACCCGGCGGCTGCGGGTGACCGACGGCGGTTCACCCGTGACGCATCTGAACGAGCTCGAGTATGTCCGTGGCGAGGTGTATGCGAATGTATTGGGAAGCGACCGCATCGCCCGGATTTCGCCGGAATCGGGCCGCGTCGTGGGCTGGATCGATCTGAGCGGCCTGCTGCCGCCCTCGGAGCGGCCGGACTCCGAGGCCGTATTGAACGGCATCGCCTACGATGCCGCCGGGGACCGGCTGTTCGTCACCGGCAAGCTGTGGCCGCGCCTGTTCGAGATCCAGGCGACGCCGAGCGAGTGAGTTCCATATGGATCCGGAAATTCCTATTCCGACCTGACGGGCGCGCGGCTGCGCTGTCCGGATTTTTCAAACAGCGCCGGCGCAGGCGGCGCGCCCAACCCTCCTCCCGGGTACCGGCCCAATGAACCGGCGATCCTGTCTTTCGGACCGCAGCCAAATGCATTGCTTTCCGAAAAGTTATTCAGCATAGTCGGAAAAAATCGAGAGTGGGCTGTCCTCCTGCCGCTCGGATACAAAATCCTATTTCGACCGGTAACTGAAGTTGCAGCACTCGCGGGTGACAGCGGAGATGAAAAAGAGCGCAGCCTGGCGGCTGATCATCGGTACCCTTTTTCTCGTGTGCGTGACCTGCGGCTGCGGGGGCGCCGGAGCGAATCCCGATGCCGCGGAGGGGAAGCTGGACCTGTCCGCCTGGGATTTCGAAAAAGATGGAATTGCCTATCTGGACGGCGGCTGGGAGTTTTACTGGGGCAGACTGCTGACGCCGCGGGACTTCAGCGCCGGCGAGCTCCAGGCGGCCCGGACCGGATTTTTCAACATTCCCGGTTATTGGAACGGCCGGCGGGTCGACGGCCGCCCGCTTAAAGGCGACGGCCATGCGACGTTCAGGCTCGTCGTCAGGCTCGCACCGGGCGAAAAGGATCTGGCCCTCAGGATAGAGGATCAGGCCACGGCCTATCGGCTGTGGGTGAACGGATCGCCGGTCCTTGAGAACGGCGTGGTCGCCGACCGGCGCGAAGCCATGCAACCCTACCGAAAAATCGGACTGGCGGTTTTGCCCGCCGGTGCCCGATCGCTCGACCTTGTCCTGCAGGTGTCCAACTACCATCTCTTCAACGGGGGACCTTATCGCAGGATCGCTCTGGGAACTTCGGATGCGATCGCCCGAAGGCAGAACGCGCTCCTCGCGGTCGATCTTCTGCTCTGCGGCATCCTGGGTTTCATCGGCGTCTACCACCTGGTGTTCCATCTGTTGCGCAAGAAAGACCCGTCGCTTCTGTACTTCAGCTTCTTTTGCCTCAGCTGGAGTATCGGAATCCCCTTCGGCGCGGTCGGGGGGCGGTTCATCACCCTGATATGGCCTGAAATGCCGTGGTACTGGATCGCGCGCATGGAGTTGCTGACCTGGTTTCCGATCGTGCCCCTGTTCCTGATGTTTTTCGCATCCCTTTTTCCCAGTGAATTCTCGGTGAAGGTCACGCGATGCACGCAGGTCGCAGCGGCCGTCTTTTTCACCTTCGTCGTTTGCGCCCCGTCGCGGGTGGTGGGTTGGACGGAAATTCCCTACCAGATCTTTTCGATCGCCGTTATCGCGTACATCTGCCTGGGTCTTTACCGCGCCCTGCGGCGCAGGAGAAGCGAAGCCGGACTGATGCTCGCCGGATTCCTTCTCCTGGTGGCCACGGTGATCAACGACATTCTTTACATGAACCTGGTCATCCACAGCGTTTACCTGGTCTCGGTCGGCATCGCGGTATTGATTTTCTTCCAGGCCTTCGCCCTGGCCAGGCGCCTGGCCCGGTCGTTTGCGGCGGTGGAGACGCTCACCGAGGAGCTCGAACAGAAAAATATCGCCCTGTCCAGTCTGGACAAGCTCAAGGATGAGTTCCTGGCCAACACGTCGCATGAACTGCGCACGCCCCTGAACGGCATTGTCGGCATCGCCGAATCCCTGATCCAGGGCGTGACGGGCATGCTTTCCGAGAAGACCCGCCGCAACCTCGCCCTGATCGTGGCCAGCGGCCGGAGGCTGAGCGTCCTGATCAACGACATCCTGGACCTTTCGCGGCTCCGGAACCGGGATATCCGTTTACGGTGCCGACCCGTGGATCTTCGGACGGTTGCGGACACCGTGCTGCGGGTGATGTTCCCGCTGGCCGAAACCAAGCCGCTGGCCCTGCACAACGAGATTCCCGGCGATCTGCCGCCGGTTCTGGCTGATGAAGAACGCCTGCAGCAGATTCTCTACAACCTGGTGGGCAATGCCATCAAATATACCGACCAGGGAATGGTGCGGCTCTCGGCCGGGCAGGTCGATTCGCGCATCGAGGTGGCGGTTGCGGATACGGGCGTCGGCATCCCGGAGGAAAAACAGGAGATGATTTTCCAGTCTTTCGAGCAGGCCGACGCCTCCGATGCGCGCGCCTACGGCGGGGCGGGACTCGGCCTTTCGATCACGCGGCAGCTGGTTGAACTCCATGGAGGCGCCATCGGCGTGAACTCGGCGCCGGGCCGCGGCGCTGTGTTCCGCTTCACGCTGCCCGCGGCGCCGGCGTGTCAGGATCTTGCCGGTCCGCGAGCCCTGGAGGAAGCCCCATCACCTGTCCCGCCGGCCGGATTGATCCCCGCCGACGAACCGGCGGCCGGGCTGCCGGGCTTTGAGGGGGGCGTCACCATTCTGGCTGTGGACGACGATCCCATCAACCTTCAGGTGATCGCCAATTACCTGGCTTACCGCAACGTCACCGTCCTGACCGCCGCGGGAGCACGCCAGGCCATCGCCCAACTGGAAACCGGCCCGCTTCCCGACCTGGTCCTTCTGGATATCATGATGCCCCACCTGAACGGCTACGAAATGTGCCGTTGGCTGCGGCAGCGCTACACCTCCTCGGAGCTGCCGGTGATCTTTCTGACCGCCAAAAACGCGCCGGGCGACCTGGCCCAGGGGTTTGCCGAAGGAGCCAGCGACTATCTCGCCAAACCGTTCGCCAGAGACGAACTGATCGCGCGGGTGGTGTCCCAGCTCAAACTCAAGCACGCCTATGTCACACTGCGCGAGAATCTGAGCCTGCGACGGGAGCTGGAAGAGCGCAAGGCGAGCGAACGGGAACTGCGGGTCGTGCAGCGCCGGCTGGGCTCCATGCTGGACAGCATCGAGGACGCGCTGCTGGCGGTCAACGAAAGCGGGGAGGTCACCTTCTGCAATCGGATCTGCGAGAAGCTGCTGGGCTGCAAGGCGGAGACGCTCCTGGGCCGGCCGCTCGGGGAAGTACTCGGGCAACAATCCTCGGGCGAATGGCAGCCCGCCGGCGGCTGCGATCCGATCCGGCGCTGCTTCGACGGCGGAACGGATCAGGAACTGGGGATGGTCAGCCTGGCGCGCGGCGACGGAACCCGCTGCCCGGTTCACATCTTTCTCAGCCGGCTGGATGTCGAAGAAGAGCCGGTTTGCCTGCTCGTCATCCGCAAAGCCGAGGACAGGCGCACCGCCCAGAGCGCCCCGGAATGCCTGGCGGTGGTGGAGACCCTCAACCGCAACCGGGCGCGGTTGCAGGCCATCGAAACCTCGCTTAACGGACTGCTGCCCCTGATCGACCGTCACCAGCCGGAATTTATGGGGGAGTTGAAAGCCATCGACGAGGCGCTGGAACATGCCGGTCGGACCCTGCTCAGGGGGGAAAGCCATGAATCGAGACGCCACCTGGCCGCCGAGGTGATGACCTGCGCGCTCGACTACTGGATCCAGTGCACCGGTCTGTCCAAAAAAGACCTGGCGCATCAATCGAGGCTGTGGAAGACCTACACCAACCAGGACGGCTGGGAACGGACCCAGACCCTCGACCGCTATCTGGACATCGAGACTTTTCCGCTGAGGCCGGCATGGTCCAAGGTATTGAAAACAGCCGAGTTCGTGCTGGCGAACGGCAAGGTGGAATCCGTGCTGCGCTCCCGGCTGGAAGTGCTGCTGACCCGCCTGCGGGTCCGGAAATAAAGTTGGTGCCGGCCGCCGTCGGTACGCCCATCATTACGATTTATTTTCAGACACATACATGAATCTTTCACAGGTGTTTAACAAGGCGCCGGCTTGACTCCGCGCTTCCATGTTACTAAAGCCTGCCAATAAATCCCTCGAAATCATTCCCCTTCTTTCCGGTGAGGTGCGGCTGTGGCAAAGCGATTCGACTGCTTCGACGGGTTGAAATACGGCTTCTCTTTTCTTCTGATTCTCTCCGCCGCCTGGACTGCGATGCCCGGCCTGGTCCGGGCGGCACCGGACGGCTGCATCGAAGGCCCGGCCGGTGTCGTCACCTGCACGGGCGATCAATCAGCCGGTATTGCCAGCGGCAGCGATTTCGACACGCCCCCGACAACGACCCTGCGCGTGTTCAGCGATGCGATCACGCCCGATTCCGGGACGAGCGGTGTCCGCTTCAGCAATTCGACGGATTCCGACATAAACATTGTCTCTGGGACCCCGGACAACCCCGCGGTCATTGCGACCCAGGGCGATGACGCCGTCGGAATCGCAGGGTCGAGCGAGGGGTCTCCGGCCGGTTACGTCTGGCGCCCGGCTTTGGGGATCTATGTGCCCACCGGCCCGGCCGGCGGCGGCGGTCCGGTCGCCGTGGAAAGCCACAGCCTTATCTCCACCGACGGCGACCATGCCCACGGCATCCATGCCCGGAACCGCATCGGCACGTACAGCCCTGACGCCTTGTTCTACTTCGGCAATTTCAAGACGGGCGACCCGGTGGCCGTCTCCCTGGTGTCGGTGGACGGCGACAGTGCCAACATCGGGACCGGAACAGCCGGCGACAACGGCGGTTCCTTTACGTTGGACAGCGACGGCAGCGTGCACTTCGACCGCGGGACGCTGGGCGACGACCTGCAGGCGGGAGAATCGATCGTCACCCGGCTGAACTACCAGGTCCGGATCACCCACAACGCCGCCGCTTATCCTTACAATGCGGATAGTGAACTCTCGGACGGCTCCGTGGCGGTCCGAATCGCAAACGAAAACGGCTCGCTCGTGGTGAAGCCGCTGGAGGTCTATTTCGAAGCGTTCGCTGTTTCCAGCGACCCGGATGGCGCCGCCCCGTTGTGGCCGAACCTGCAGGGGTATGTCGACCGCCTGCTGGGCGACATGGGGATCGGCGGGGCCGGCGAAAGCATTGTGGTCAGCAGTGACGGAACGATCACCACCACCGGAAGCAATGCGCACGGCGTCTGCGCCGAGACCACGGGCGGGACCGGTTCCACCGGAAGCGAAGGCGGGCTGTTCGACGGTCCGGCCGGGGTCGGCGGGCGCGGCACCCGGGGCGGCAATGTGACCGTAACGGCGGATGGCGTCATCACCACATTCGGAGATGCGT
>JAEYRZ010000066.1 GCA_023435265.1 Pseudomonadota bacterium | reverse complement strand
CCCCTTCCCCTGCATAGGCCTCGGTCATGGCTGCGGGGTCGAGCGTGCGGTCGGGCGGGCTGACCACCACCACGATGGGCAGACCATACTTGCGGGCGAAATCGAAATCGCGCTGGTCGTGGGCCGGGACCGACATGACGGCGCCGGTGCCGTACTCCATCAGGGCGAAGTTCGCCGTGTAAATCGGCATGCGGCGTCCGTTCATCGGATTGAGACAATAGGCGCCGGTAAAGACGCCTTCCTTTTCATACGTCTCGATGGCCTTGGTGGTGCGCTCCTGCAGGCTGATGCGCTCGATGAACGCGGCCACTTCCGCTTCATGAGGCGTTCCGCGCGAAAGTTCGGGCACAAGCGGATGCTCGGGCGCCAGGCACATGAAGGTGGCGCCGAAAACCGTATCCTGCCGCGTGGTGAAGACCGTGATCGCCTCCTCGCGGTGTTCCACGGCGAATCGGATTTCAGCCCCCTGGCTGCGTCCGATCCAGTTCTTCTGCATGGTGATCACCTTGTCCGGCCAGCCCGGCAGCCGCTCGCAGTAGTCCAAAAGATCTTCCGCGTAGTCGGTGATCCGGAAGAACCACTGCCACAACTTCTTCTGACGCACCGGGTGTCCGCAACGCCAGCACATTCCGGCTTCCACCTGTTCGTTGGCCAGCACGGTCTGGCAGGTTTCACACCAGTTGACGAAGGCCTCCTTGCGGTAGGCCATGTTCTTGGCGTACATCTTCAGAAAGAGCCACTGTTCCCAGCGATAATACTCGGGTCTGCAGGTTGCGATTTCGCGGTCCCAGTCATAGGAGAAGCCCAGTTGTTTGAGCTGGCCGCGCATGGTGGCGATATTTTCATAAGTCCATTTCGCCGGATGGGTGTTGTTGGCGATGGCCGCGTTCTCCGCGGGCATGCCGAAGGCATCCCAGCCCATCGGGTGCAGGACGTTGAACCCCTGCATGCGCTTGTAGCGCGCCACGACATCGCCGATGGTATAGTTGCGGACATGGCCCATGTGGATTTTGCCCGATGGATAGGGAAACATCTCCAGGAGATAATATTTGGGTCTGCTCTGATCCGCTTCGACTTTGAACAGGCGAGAAGCCTTCCAGGCGGCCTGCCATTTTAATTCGATTTTTCGGGGTTCGTATCGCTCTTGCATTGGTTTCCTCTATTGCGCCATGGCCTGCCTGCCTCGCCCGGCCGGGGGGTCTAAGAATTTGAATTCTCATGCCATAAGTCGCCTGAAAGTGCAACCTCCCGCTATTCCCGGCCGCAGCATCCGGCAGCCGTTCCGGACTCGGGGAAGGTGCGCCGCGATCACCTCCACTGTCGGGTGCTTTCGACCGCCGGCCGTGCCATAATATTGAATTCGTTTGACATAACATCGACATTTGCATATCAAACCAGAGTTTTGGTACCTTATCCGTTGAACGCAAGGCCAGCAGAGAAATCGGAGATTCATGACCAGTAAAATCTTGATCAATGCCATAGACCCTGAAGAGTGCCGCATCGCCAAGGTAAAGGACAGCCGGCTTGAAGAGTTCCAGATTGAAAGCGCGGCCCGGGAAAGCATCCATGGCAATATATATAAAGGTATCGTGACGCGGGTCGAACCCAGCCTGCAGGCGGTGTTTGTCGATTTCGGCGCCGAGCGCAACGGATTCCTTCAGCAGCATGAAATCCATACCGATTATTATCAGGAAAGCCACAACGGCGGCCACTCGATCGATCATTTGATCAAAAAAGGCCAGGAAGTACTCGTTCAGGTCACCAAGGATCCCTTCATGAAGAAGGGTGCCATGCTGACCACCTACATCTCTTTGCCGGGCCGGCATGTCGTCCTGATGCCGGGCAGCGAAAACAAGGGCATCTCCCGCAAGATCGAAGATGATGAGGAACGCAAACGGCTCAAGGAGCTGATGGCGGGTCTGGAGATCCCCGAAGGGTTCGGCGTCATTATCCGCACGGCGGGCCGTGAGAGTACGAAGGTCCAGCTCTCGAAGGATCTGCGTTACCTTCTGCGCCTGTGGAAAAACATCAAGCAGAAGGCCATCGACGAGCCTGCCCCGGCGACCCTTTACAAAGAACGCAGCCTCTCGGTGCGTTCGATCCGGGATTACTTCACCTCCGACGTGAACGAAATCCTGATCGATGACGAAACGGTGTATAACGAAGTACGCAGTTTCGTTCAGATCATTTCTCCCCGGCACTGCCACGTCGTCCACAAATACGCCGCCGACAAACCGATCTTCACCAAATACCAGCTTGAAGATCAAATCGCTTCGATTTTCGAAAGGCGGGTCGAACTCAAATCGGGCGGTTCGATCGTTCTCGAGCAGACCGAGGCGCTGGTGGCGGTCGATGTCAACTCCGGCAAGGCCACCCAAAAAAAGGGAATCGAACAGACCGCCTTGACCACCAATCTGGAAGCGGCCGAAGAGATCGCCCGCCAGCTCCGGTTGAGGGATCTGGGCGGACTGATCATCATCGATTTCATCGATATGCGCGATCTCAAGAATCGCAATGCCGTCGAGCGCACATTGCGCGAGCATGTCAAGACAGACAAGGCGCGCACGCGCATCGGCAAAATTTCACAGTTCGGGATTCTGGAAATGTCCCGCCAGCGGCTGGCGCCGTCGATCGATTTCGGCAGCCTGGTGCCGTGTCCCTGCTGCCGGGGCAAGGGCTGGACCCCTTCCACCGAGACGCTGGCCTTGCGCTTTCTGCGCCGCCTGCAGTTGGCGACCAGCAAAACCGGAATACAACGCATCCACGGCGTTGTTCCACAACCGGTCGCGGACTACATACTCAATAAAAAGCGCAAAGAAATCTTCGACATCGAAGTCCGACGCGGCCTCTCCATTCAGATCGAGGGCTCCGCGGAGATTGCACCGGACGAGTGCAAAATCGAATGCGATCCCTTCTGTGCGTGACCCCGCATCGACGCGCTGCCGACCGATCGGGGCAACTATTTGGATTCTAAAAGAATGAGCATTTCGAAAGGGCCCGCATGGGGGAAGAAACAATTGACCTGGCCGGGTATTTCAAGTATATCAGCGCCGGTTCGTTTTTGGGATTTTCCAAATCCCCGTTGTAATAAAACTCAACAAAAACCTTTGGTTGCGGAGTATTGAACCGTCCGGCACGAAACGGCCGGCGTTTACGTCCTGCGCGCCCTTGACGAGGTTTTTGAATATGCCCCCTCTTTTCGGAGGGCACAATCATCATAAGGGAGGAAGTATGGATCTGGCTTATGCAATGGGTCAAGGCGGCGCGGGGGCGGGCGCCCCAGGCGGCGGTGGGCTTTTGGCCACTCCTCTGGTTCCGATCATTCTCATGCTGGCGATCATGTGGTTTTTTCTGATCCGGCCGCAGCAGAAAAAGCAGAAGGAACACCGGGCCATGCTCGGCAACTTGAAAAAAGGCGATCGGATCATTACCACCGGCGGCTTGTACGGACGTATCACGGGAATCACCGACACGGCGTTGACCGTGGAAATCGCGGACAAGGTGCGGGTCAAAATCAACCGTGGTTATGTGGCCGGTCTGGCCCAGACGACCGCTCCGAGTCCTCTGGAGACCAAAGACAAAGAAGAACCGAAAGCATAATTGCAGCATCTGCGCCGACACGCCCTGCCCTGCGTGCATCCATTACGGCATAGAAGAACCGGAAAAGGAATCGAGAATTGAAGATCACCTCGTGGCGCCCCATCAGCGTGCTTGTCGTGCTTGTACTGGCGGTAATCTACGTGTTGCCGACACTGCAGCAAATCATCACCAAATCCGATACGGCGACGCTCTGGCCGGGGAAAAAAATCAACCTCGGTCTGGACCTGCAGGGTGGCATGCACCTGGTCCTTGAAGTGGATACCCAAAAGGCGGTTGAAAACACCGTAAGCCGTGGGCTCGACGAAATTCGGACCTTTATGCGCCAGCAAAGCATCCGGCTGTCCGGCCTGCGGCAGAGCGGTGCGACCGTCATCACGGTCGGAATTGCCGACGAAAGCAAGTTCGACGAAGCGCAGTCCAAACTAGCAGCCGAGTACCCGGATTTCAATGTCACCGCCGCCTCGACGGACGGCGACCGCACCGTGCAGCTGACGCTCAAGCCGGCCGAAGCCGACCGCATCAAAAAGATGGCGTCCGAGAAAGCGCTGCTCAAGATTCGCAACCGCGTGGATGAATACGGCGCGCGCGAGCCGGACATCCGTCCCCAGGGCGAGAACCGCATCGTGGTTCAACTGCCCGGTGTGATCGACGAAAAAAAAGCGCGCAGTGAGATCGGACGAACCGGCAATCTCGAATTCAAGCTGGTCGACGAGGCGCACGATCTTGGCGAAGCCCTCAAGGGAACCGTTCCGGCCGGCAGCGAAATCCGGTACTACCGCAAGGACGATCCGGAAATGGGAGGCCGCCCGATCCTGTTGAAGAAAGAGACCTTGCTGACCGGCGATTATTTGTCCGAAGCGCGCGTCCGCTTCGATCAGTCCACGGGCGAACCCTACGTCGCCATCAAGTTTAACCCCAAAGGGGCGCGCATCTTCGCCAAAATCACCGAAGAGCACATCCAGGAGCGCCTGGCCATCGTCCTGGACAACGAAGTTTACTCGGCCCCTACGATTCAATCCAAGATCGAAGGGGAAGGCATGATTACCGGCAATTTCACCGATGACAGCGCCAAATCCCTCGCCCTGGTGCTCCGCGAGGCCTTTCCCACCCCGGTGAAAGTCCTGTATGAGAAATCGGTCGGACCGGCACTGGGCCAGGACTCGATACGCAAAGGGTTGACCTCCATGCTGGTCGGCGGCCTTCTGGTGGTATTATTCATGCTGGTCTACTACAGAGGCGCCGGTTTGATCGCCAATCTGGCGCTGGTCATCAACGTCGTCCTGATCGCAGGCGGTCTGGCGGCGTTCGAGGCCACCCTGACGCTGCCCGGCATCGCCGGCATCATCCTGACGATCGGCATGGCGGTTGACGCCAATGTGTTGATCTACGAACGCATCCGCGAGGAACTGCGCCTGGGCAAATCCGCCCGCACCGCCGTGGACGCGGGCTTCGAGCGCGCCGCGCTGACCATTCTGGACGCCAATATCACCACTTTGATCGCGGCACTGGTCCTCTTTCAATTCGGCAGCGGCCCGGTCAAGGGGTTTGCGGTGACGCTCAGCCTGGGCGTCGTGGCCAGCGTCTTCACGGCGCTCGTTTTGTCCCGCACGGTATTCGACTACTTTCTGATCCAGCGGCATGCAAAACATGTCAGTATTTGAGAATAGAGGAAAAAATGCTGCAAATCGTCAAACCTGATATCAACATCGACTTCGTAGGGCGTCGCAAGATCGCCTACATCTTCTCTGGTCTGCTGATCCTGGGCAGCATCATCACGCTCATTGCGCACGGCGGCCCCAAATACGGCGTCGATTTTGCCGGCGGAGCCGAGATCCTGGTCCCGTTCAGCGCACCGGTGCCCATCGAAAAGGTCAAGGCCGCGGTCGGCGCGCTGGGAATGCAGGGCACCGTCCAGCAGTACGGCCAAAACGATCGCGAGTACCGCATCCTGATCAGCAGCCCCATGGCCGATAACGGAGACAGCTACCAGGCGATCATGCAGGGCCTTGAACAGCATGCCGGAGCGACGGTCGACGAAGATGGTTTCCAGTTTGAAATGGTGGGACCCCAGGTCGGCCAGGACCTGCGTGAAAAAGCGCTGATGGCGATCTTTTTCGCGCTCCTGTTCATCACGGTCTACATTTCGGGACGCTTCGAATTCAAATGGATGATCAGCGCGGTCATGGCAGGGGCACTGGGTTTCGTGGTCTATGTGCTTTATGGCTTCAACCTGAGCATGCCCTGGCTGATCACCGCCGCCATGCTGGTCACCCTGATCCTCTTTTACGTGCTCAGGCTCAAGTATGCGATGGGAGCCATCGTGGCCCTGATCCACGATGTGCTGATCACCGTCGGGCTCTTTTCGCTGTTTGAAAAGGAATTCAATCTGACGATCATCGCCGCCCTGCTGACCATCATCGGGTACTCGCTCAACGATACGATCATCATTTTCGACCGCATCCGCGAGAACCTTCGATTGAAGCACCGCCAACCGTTGGCTCAGATCATCAACGACAGTGTGAACCAGACCCTCAGCCGCACCATCCTGACCTCTGGGACCACCTTGCTGGTGGTGGTCTGTCTCTTCGTCCTGGGCGGCGGCATCATTCACGATTTCGCTTTCGCGCTGCTGGTCGGAATCGGCGTCGGCACTTTTTCCTCGATATTCGTGGCCAGCCCGATCCTTCTGGTCTGGCAGAAACACAAATAAACGCAAGTTCAGGCGCCCTGAACGATTCAGAGTGAGGACGCATGGCGCCGCCGCTGCAGCGCAGGCTGTGCGGCGGCTGCATGCTTTCGTTCGCGGACCGGGATTTCCCATCGGATGAAGAATCTTGTCCCATGGCTGACGCTCACGAGCGTACCCGGCATCGGACCGATACGGATCAGCAGGCTCATCCGGCATTTCGGATCTCCCCGCAGCGTCCTTGAGGCCTCCGAGCGGGAACTGTCCGCCGTCGAGGGCCTAGGCCCCGAACTGGCGCGCGCCATCCGGCGGCATGTCCCGCCCGCGTGGGCTGCCCGCGAACTCGATCGTGTTCGCGCCGCAGGCTTTCGCATGGTCACGCTGCTCGACCCCGACTATCCCCCGCTGCTGGGTGAGATTCCGGATCCGCCGCCGCTTCTGTACGTGCACGGCACCCTGGTCCCCGAAGCCGCCGCGGTCGCGGTGGTCGGATCGCGCAAAGCCACAAGCTATGGCTTGACGACCGCCCGTCGTTTGTGCAAAGGGTTGGCGGCCCGCGGGATCACCGTGGTCAGCGGCATGGCCATTGGAATCGATACGGCCGCGCATCAGGGTGCCCTGGCCGGCGGGGGCCGCACGGTGGCTGTCCTCGGTACGGGTCTGGCGTGCGTCTATCCTCCGCGGAATAAACCGTTGTGCGCACAGATTGCACAGCAGGGAGCGGTGATCACCGAGTTCAACCTGGACGCACCGCCCGAGCCGCATCATTTTCCCGCGCGCAACCGGATCATCAGCGGGATGTGCCTGGGCACGGTGGTCGTGGAAGCCGCCCAGCGCAGCGGATCCCTGATCACCGCCCGGCTGGCCGCCGAACAGAACCGCGAGGTTTATGCCGTGCCGGGCAGTGTCCATGCGGAAAACAGCCATGGGACGCACGCGCTGATCCAGCAGGGCGCAAAGCTCGTCCAGGATGTCGATGACATCATCGACGAAATCAAGCACCGGATCACGCACTCGCCCGCCGACCGGCCGCCTGAACGCTCGAACCGCGCCTCACGGACGGATTTGCCTGCCGAGGAAGCGGCGCTCTTGGACGCGCTGGGGCCCTACCCGGTTCACATCGACGATCTGGCACGCTCACTCCGGCAGGAGAGCAGCCGCATCGCGAGTCTCCTGGTTCTGCTGGAGATCAAAGGCATTGCCCAGCGCCAGCCGGGGAACTATTATTTGCGCTCCATTGATTGAAATACATGACGCTTCTATCGAAGCCAGAATATCGAGGTCGCTCAGTGTCTGAAAAACCGCTCGTCGTCGTGGAATCACCGACCAAGGTCCGCACCATTAAAAAATATCTGGGAAACGACTACAACGTCGTCGCGACTGTGGGGCACATCAAGGATCTGCCCCCCAAGGAGATCGGAATCGATATCGAGAACGATTTCGAACCCAACTACCGGACGATTCCCGGAAAACAGAAAATCATCACCGCCCTGAAGAAAGCGGCCGGCGACTGTCAGGATGTTTATCTGGCGCCCGACCCCGACCGGGAGGGGGAAGCGATCGCCTGGCATGCCTCCGAGGTGCTCAAGAAAAAGGAGCGCCGTTTTCATCGCGTCCTGTTCCACGAGTTGACCCGCAATGCGATCCTCAAGTCCATCGAACATCCCGAAGGGCTCAACAAGAACAAATACGAGGCGCAGCAGGCCCGCCGCATCCTGGATCGCCTGGTGGGCTATCAGGTGTCGCCTCTTTTGTGGAAAAAAGTCAAAGGCGGCCTTAGCGCCGGAAGAGTCCAGTCGGTCGCCGTACGGATCATCTGCGAGCGCGAACGCGCCATCCAAGCCTTCACGCCCGAAGAGTACTGGTCGATCACCGCTCAGCTTCAGGGAGCAGAGCCGCCACCTTTCGAAGCGCGGCTGGTGAAGCAATCCGGCGAGAAGATCACCATTTCCGACGAAGCCTCGGCAGCGGCCCGGGTGGAAGAGCTGGGCCGGTTGCCGTTCATCGTCGACAAGGTCGTCCAGAAAACCATACGCAAGAACCCGCAGCCCCCCTTTATCACCAGCAAGCTGCAGCAGGAGGCGATCCGCAAACTCAAATTTTCGGCCAAAAAGACCATGTCCATCGCCCAGCAGCTCTATGAGGGCATCGAGTTGGGCCCCGGCGAGCCGGTGGGTTTGATCACCTACATGCGCACCGATTCAACGCGCATCGCGGCCGAGGCCGCCCAGGAAGCGCTCGAATTGATCCGCGCCCAATACGGTGCCGATTACGCCCTGGATCAGCCGCGCTTTTTCGAAAATAAAAAAAAGGTGCAGGATGCCCACGAGGCCATCCGCCCGACATCGGTTTTCAATACGCCGCAGAAGGTCGCGCCATACCTGAGCAAGGAGCAGCAGGCCCTGTACCAGTTGATCTGGCAGCGCTTCGTTGCCTCGCAGATGCAGCAGGCCCTGATCAACCAGGTTCTGGTGGCGATTCAAGCCGGCGACTACACCTTCAATGCCAGCGGTTCCACAGTCAAATTCGCCGGCTTCACGATCGTCTATCAGACCGTGGACGATGAAGCCGAAAGCAGCCGCAAACAACAGGCGCTGCCGCCGCTCTCCGAGGGCATGCGGCTCGAGCTCAAGGAACTGCTGCCGCGGCAGCACTTCACGCAGCCGCCGCCTCGCTTTTCCGAAGCCTCGCTGGTCAAGGAGCTGGAAGAAAACGGCATCGGCCGCCCCAGCACCTATGCCACCATCTTGTCCACGATCCGCGACAAGGGCTATGTCGACCTGCTGAGAGGTTATTTTCATCCCAGCGAACTGGGCTTCATTGTCAACGATCTGCTGGTCAAAAACTTCCCATCGATCTTTGACGTCGAATTTACTGCCAAGATGGAAGACGACCTGGACCGTGTCGAAACCGCCGATGTGGACGCGTTGAATATCCTCAAAACGTTCTACGCACCCTTTCGAAGCCGGCTGGAAGAAGCGGAAGCCCAAATGCTCAGCGTCAAGGGCATCGGCATCCCCACGGATCTGACCTGCCCGCAGTGCGGGCAACGGCGCCTGCATATCAAAATGGGCAAGAACGGGCACTTCCTGGCCTGCAACGGCTATCCCGAATGCACCTATTCGCGTGATTATCAGCGTGACGAGAAGGGGCGCATCCAGCCGATCGAGCCCAACCAGGAAGCAGCGACCGACAAGTACTGCCCCAAATGCAGCCGTCCGATGGTCATCAAGCGCGGCAAATACGGGGAGTTCCTGGCGTGCAGCGGATTCCCGGACTGCATTCACACCGAATCGATCAATGGCGCCGGCAATGGCACCGCCGTGGGCATGCAGTGCCCGGAAAAAGGCTGCAGCGGAGAAGTCGTTGAAAAGCGCTCCAAACGCGGCAAGATCTTCTACGGGTGCAGCCGCTATCCTGAATGCTCCTTCGCCACCTGGGATAAGCCCGTGCCCAAGGCCTGCCCCGCCTGCGGGTCTCCCTACCTGGTCGAGAAGAACACCAAGCTCAAAGGCGCCTTCCTGGCCTGCGTGAACCGCGACTGCGGTTACCAGGAAAGTCTCTGACCGACTCCGCAGCGGCCCAAGCCGTCTCGCCCTGTGCTTTGCCTGCCGATCGGCGCTGCAAAATAATTTGGCACCCGCCTGCGTTCCAAATGCAGCAGGGCATGGCCTCTTAACAGGTGATCATCTACAAACCCTTACCGGTGCTTCATCCGGGGAATGGCCTGACCGCAAATACATTTTTAACCCCATTGCTGCAGGATGCACAGCCTCCCATATTGTCGCCATAAGCGCTTGGGTGTCTTGGACGCCCAAAAATTGCCGGAGCCCAGAAAGGCTCCGAAGAATCCTATTGGAGGTGTTGTTTATGAATCGTTTTAAACTTATGATCACTGTAACCCTTTTGGGCATGTTCCTTGTCATGGGACAGGCGTTTGCCGCCGGCGAAGGCGCCACCGACACACAAAGCAGCCCCGGAGCGCAGAGCTCATCGCCCATGGGCAGTACCGAATCAAGCAGCAGCGACGCAATGGGGACATCAGCCCAGGCCTCTTCATCCGATTTTCAGCGCGTGAGCGAACTGATGGACACCAACGTCAAGGGGACCAATGGTGAAGATCTTGGATCGGTCAAAGACGTCATCATCTCCAGCGACGGGCAGGCCCGTTACATCGTTCTGTCCAAGGGCGGCGTGCTGGGGGTCGGCGGGGACCTGATACCCATTCCCTATGATGTGGCCCAGCCGTCCAAGGGCGCCGAAGGCGACTTCACCCTGAACATCGATCAGCAGACCCTCGATCAGGCGCCCACGGTAGCCGAGAACGAACTGCAGGATTCGACTCAGTGGGAGCAGGAAGTCCGCGGCTATTTCGGCGACAGCCAGAGCGGGATGAGCGACACGAAATCCCAGAGCGATATTCAAACCGGCACGCAGAGCCCGAGTGACACCGGCACCACCGATCGCAGCACCGAAAGTGGAATGGGTACCCAGAGCGGCTCACAAAGCGGTATGGGAACCGGCAAATCCGCTCAGTAGGCGGGATCGCCTTGCTTCGAGGCAGGTCTTTCTTTAATCGTGAATGGTAGCGCGTATGGGCCGATGAAACGTTTCATCGGCCCATTTTTTTTGGCGATATTTATGTGTTCTCCCGAACCAGGCGGTCGATGCGTTCCAGCGCCAGCCCGCAAAGACCCGTAAGCGAAGGGGCGTACTCGTCGGCGCCGTCAGCCGCCGAATGAAAGACTTCAACGGCCTTGCGGTATAGCTGCACCAGACGGCCGCGCTCTTCAGAACTCATGAGACGCGGCGGTTTTCGAGGGGCGATCGAAATTGCTTTTGTCAGGTTTTCTTCCAGGTTTTCGGTGTAAAGAAGCGAATGCAGAAAAGAGGTACAGAATTCATCGATATTGTCACTCGAATGACCACCGGACATCCCGTCGATAAAATGGCGTTCGTTGATGAACCCCCAAAACGACGACAACGGTTTGGGCCAGGAAGCATAGCCCCGCGGCAGATGACCAGTGGTCAGGAGTGTAAAACGCTCTTTGGACCGCGGATTGAACCCCATCAAATCGGCAAACAACTCCCGAATGGCCGGTTCTCCGGTAAATCCGCAATGGTCCACGAAAATGTGCAGAGATTCATGTGACGCCATGCTGCGCAGTTCGCCGCTCTCATAGCCCCAAAAGGTGTCCGTATAAATCCAGATCTCGTTCTTCCCCTTGAGGGAGAGGGCGTTGTTGTATCCTTTGAGATCGATGATGTTGATGTTCTGCACCAGTTCCCGGCCAAAGGCCTGCTCGATCTTACGAATGCCTTCGGTCAGCGCCTCGAAGCGCACGCGGCCGGCCGGCGTGTTGAATTGAGCGGGATCGCTGCCCAGGTATCGAAAAACAAGCGCCTGTGAGCGTGCCGCGCGGTCCGGCGGCGCCTCGAAAACCGTCTGGTAACCGGTCTGGCAAATCTTCAGCTCGTATGCTGCACCATGAGCATTCGATACGGCAACGTTCACCTCGTCCTTCAAACCGAGACAGTCGCCCGGAATTTTCGGGGCGATGGCCACATGCGCACGCGAACCGGTTTTAGCTGAACCCTTACGGGTCACGGTAAGACGTTCCAGACCGGAAAGCTCATCCGTAATGCTTGCCGTGATGTCGTGATGGGCGCAGTAGAGTTTGATCTCGGAGACGTAGCCTTGCGTGAAAAGCGGCTGCGCGCGGTCGAATTTATCGCTGGGAATGATCGTTTCGTGCTTGCGGCCGTCGATAATGGTGCATAATCCGATGGCATCGATGCACACATCTGTTTGGGCGGTGCGGGCGGAAGCAGGATTGGCGTTCATGAACAAGATCAAACTGAAAAGCAGAAGCCAGGTCGATTGTCGAATTCGGGTCCCGTGGGGCATGGCACGTTTCTTTTGCATCGGTAAGCGAACTCCGTTCCGTATGGGGCAGGTCATGGCCCGCGTAATTTTCCTCTTTTCTTGTGGTATCAGCTAATCGCAGATGGGTGACGCGATAAACTCAATCCGGGTGTTTCTTTCCTTGATTGCTCCTTTATAAACAGGCTCCGGTAGTGTCATGTACAGTTTCCGAAGACAGAAAATGCATAACAGGCCTTATTCCGTGTGTCAATGCATGCCCCCAAAAAAATCAAAGCCGGCTTAGTTGCGCTCCATGGCCAAGCATGCCATTAATGTGGAAAAAGGCCAAGGGGATTCAGCCATATGAATGAACGATATTCCGAATCGTTGACCCGTAAAATGCACCGGGAGGCCCGCTCCATATATGAGGCCGGGCTCGCAGCGGCGGCACCTGGACCCGCCATTCTGCGGCATTGCCATCTGGAAGGAGAACGCCTGACCATCGGGACGCGCGTTTACGACCTGAGCCGCATCCGGCGCATCGTGGTCTGCGGCGCAGGTAAGGCCGCGTCGGCCATGGCGCAGGCAGTTGAAGACCTTCTTGGCGACCGCATCGAATCAGGCCTGATCAGTGTCAAGTACGGGCACGGGATGCCCCTGGCGCGGATCGAGACCATCGAGGCCGGCCATCCGATTCCCGATGCAGTCGGCCTTGAGGCCGCCCACCGTATCATGGCGCTGATGCAGGCCGGCGAACAAAACGATCTCTTCATATTCCTGCTCTCCGGCGGCGGGTCCGCCCTGTTACCGCTTCCGGCGGAAGGACTCAGCCTCGCGGACAAGCAGATCGTCAACAAACAGATGCTGGCCTGCGGTGCGACGATTCATGAGCTCAACACATTGCGCAAGCACCTTTCGGCGATCAAAGGCGGCCGCCTGGCGCAAGCGGCGCGGCCGGCACAGGTGGCCACCCTGATCCTGTCCGATGTGGTGGGCGACGACCTGGATGTGATTGCGTCCGGTCCGACCGTACCGGACGCATCGTCTTTTCAGGACTGTCTTCGCATTCTGACCTACTACGACCTGATGCAGGCAATGCCGGCCGGCGTCCGCGCCCACCTTTCGGCCGGCGCCGCGGGACACATCCCCGAAACCCCCAAGCCTTCGCCGCGGGAATGGCGCCACGTGAACAATCTGATCGTGGCGAACAATCAGGCGGCGGTCGATGCGGCGCGGCGTGCTGCCGAAATGCTCGGCTATCGGACCATGATTCTCTCCACCCGCATGCAGGGGGAAACCCGCGTGGTGGCCCAGGTCCATTCCGCCATTGCCCAGGAGGTCCTGGCTTCGGCGAACCCCATTTCGCCGCCCGCCTGCCTGTTGTCGGGCGGCGAGACCACCGTCACGCTAAAGGGTTCCGGTTTGGGCGGCCGCAACCAGGAATTTGCGCTGGCCGCCGCTCCGGGGATCGCCGGTCGCCCGCACATCGTGGTGCTCAGCGCCGGCACCGACGGCAGCGACGGACCCACCGATGCAGCCGGCGCGCTGGCCGACCATACCACTTTGCGTCGCGCCGCGACAGCCGGGCTGGACATCCGAAAGTACCTGTCTAATAATGATGCCTATCGTTTTTTCGAACCCTTGGGGGATCTGCTCAAAACCGGGCCGACCAACACCAACGTCATGGATTTGCGCATTGTCCTGGTGGCCGGTCCCGGATGAAGACAGGGACATCAACTAAAAAGAGGGCCGACATGACCTGGCGTTTCGAACCGATCAGCCTTTCACAGCAGCACGACTACATCCGTCAACTCGCCCAATGCCGGCAGATGGCCTCGGATTATTCTTTTGTGAATCTATGGGGGTGGGCGCAGGAATACGGGTTGACCTGGGCCCGGCATGAGGGGCTGGTCTGGATCCGCCAAACGAAGCCTCAGCAAGCGCTCTGGGCGCCAATCGGCAATTGGGAGCAGGCGGATTGGCCGTCCCTCATGCCGCGCGCCGGCAGCATCTCCTCCCGGTTCATCCGGGTGCCCCAAAAACTCCTTGAGCTCTGGGAGGCCCGGCTCGGCAATCGGCTCCACATCACCGAAACCCGGGGCCAATGGGATTATCTCTATTCAAGGCGCGAATTGGCGGAGTTGAAGGGCAACCGCTTTCATAAAAAGAAGAACCTCGTCAACCAATTCAAAAACGGCTACGCCTACGAATACCTTCCGTTCGGGCCGCAGATGGTGAAGCAGGCGCTGGCCATGCAGGAAGACTGGTGCTTGTGGCGGGATTGCGAGAGCGACGAGACCCTGGCCGCCGAAAACAAAGCCATCGTGCGGGTTTTGGGCAAATGGGACGAGTTGAATTGCATGACGGGCGGCGCCCTGCGCGTGGGCGACACCCTGGTCGCCTATACGATCGCCGAAGCGATGCCCGACAATACCCTGGTGATTCACTTCGAGAAGGGCGATCCGGAATACAAAGGGTCCTACCAGGCCATCAATCAGCTGTTTCTGGCGGACGCTTTTTCGGACTACGACATCGTGAACCGGGAACAGGATCTGGACAGCGAAGGTCTGCGCAAGGCCAAACTGTCGTACAACCCGATCGATTTCGTGCGCAAGTACCAGGTCGATCTTAAGTAACGTGGGAGCGGGGTCTTTGCCGCCCTTGCCGGAAAACCCGGCTTTTCTGCCTCAACGCTGCTAACTCAAATGAACCGTTCCAGATTGGTCCGTCGCCGGGGGACTCTCTTTCAGGAGCGGCCGTTAACCGATGGAAGGGACCGGTCCAGTGCATCGCCGGCACCCTGAGTCGGCGGATCGGAACTCCCGAGCAGTTCATACACCTTGAGCCGGCCGAGCCGTTCCTCCAGTTCGATGCAGTGCAACGGAAAGCGGGTGGCCTTCAACGTGTTCTGGGACATAAATATGCTGTTGGGAAACGGGCTGACCATTTCCTGCAGCCGAAATACGTCGTTGACCGAATCGCCGATCACCGTATAGTCCATCTTCATTTCAAACCCGATGTTGCCGACCACCACTTCGCCCGTGTGAATGCTGATCCCGATATTGAGCATCACACCCATCCGGCCGGCCATCCCCGCATTGATCTGATGTAGCGACGACTGCATCTCGAGCGCCGCCGCAACGGCATTGTCGGCGTCGGCCACGCTGCTCACCGGCGCGCCGAAGATGGCCAGGAAGCCGTCACCCAGGTATTTGTCCACAATGCCGTGGTGTTTGAACACGATGCCGCCCATCAACGAGAAAAAGGCATTGAGCAGGGCCACGGTTTTCTGGGGCCCCAGGGTCTTGACCAATCCGGAGAAGCCCCGGATGTCGATGTTGATCAGCGTCAGGGTCTTGAGTTCCTCGACCATTTCGATTCCCGAGCCGATGCCGTGCAGGATCTTGTCCAGTACCTCCTTGGGCACGAACTTCTGGAAGATGCGCCGGATGCCGCGCTCGTTTTCGGCCATGGCCACGGTTTCTTTGTACAAATTGGCGTTTTCGACCGCGATGCTCACCGTCGAGGCGATCGATTGCAGCAGGTCCTGGTCGCCCGGGCCGAAATCACCGTTCGTCTTGTTGAGCACTTCGATGACCCCGATCACCTTGCCCTGTGAAATCATCGGCACGCAGAGCGCGGAACGGATCGGCATATCCTTGTCCGCGTTCAGTTCGGGCATGAACAGCGCGGCGCCGTGGCTCTCGTGCACCACGATGGGTTCTCCGCGGGCGGCCACGTAGCCCGGAATGCCCTGCCCCAGTTTCAAGCGCACGGGTTTGCGCCGATTGGCGTCGATATTGAACGCCACTGCGAAATCGAGCTCTTTGTCGGCGACCATGTAGAGCGCGCCCGCCTCGACATTCATGATTACCCGGATCATGTCCATCGTGTAGTTGAGGACCTGATTCAGGTCGAACGTCGACGAGGCCAGTGCGCTGCCGATCTGTTTGATCGAATCGAGTTCGCGATTGCGTTTGATGACCACTTGATGCAGCCGGTTGCGTTCCATGGCCACCGAAAGGCAGCGTGCCGCCCGCTCGATGAACAGCCGGTGCCGCTCCAATGGTTCGCACTTGCCGGCAGCGATGATCAGCACGCCGTTGTTGCCGGCTTCGACTTTGATGGGCACCAGGATCACGGCGCAGCGTTCCGGTGTATCGCTCAGCCGCATGTTGTTTTCGCCGCTCAGGACAGTGGCCTCCTCCAGGATCACGGTCGAATGCTGCCGCAGCACCTTGTCCAGCGTGCTGCCCTCGGGAGCGGCGTAGTGATGTCCCGGCGCCAGGGTGGTGGGCTGAAAAGCCAGCAGGTCGAAGAGCATCACATCCCCTGCGCGGTGCGGATCGGGCTTCAGAATGAGGGCCACATCCAACGGGACGATGGTGCGGATTTCGTGCAGACAGGCCTGGAGCATCTCGCTGCCCCGGAAGCTGGAATTGGTCACTTCCAGCATATTGACCAGCGCCGTCAGGTAGGCCTGGGCACAGCGATAGTCCTCGTTCAGAATCAGGTTTTCATAGGTGAAGGCCGCATTGCTGATCAACGGTTCCACCGCCTCGATGTCTTCGTTGCGGTAGATCTTTTCAGAGGAGCGGGACGAAATGGTCAGAACGCCGATGATTTCGCGGCTGGTTTTGATGGGCAGACAGACGAAGGACTTGGTGTCGTATTCCGGCCGGTTGGCGCGGCCGAAACGCGAATCCTGTTCCACATCCTCCACCACCAGTGCCGATTTATTGAGCACGGCGTATTTGGCAATGCTCGACTCGAACTCGATACGGTCGTTTTTTCGAATACGCGGTTCCAGCCCGATGGCCGCCCGCACCACAAAGGCCCGCGGGTTCGAGTCATCCAGCAACAGGATCGCCCCGACATCCGAGTCGGTCATGGCCAGGGCGCGCTCCAGGGCGACATGCAGGATCTCGTCCGGATCGGCGGTGACGTAACACAGATCGACCAGACTCCTGAGCATCCGGATTTCTTCGGTTTTGCGCAGCAGGCGTCCCTCGATTTCGGCCAGGCGGCGGTCGAACAAACCGAACGAATCCTTGAGCTGCCGCAACTCATCGCCGTTTACGCCGAGTTCGCCGCTTTCGGTTTTTACCCGCAGCGCCAGATCGTTGGAAAACCGCGTGATATCATTAAAAACATTTCGCAGCAGCCCGAGCCCGGCGAGCGAAAATCCCAAAAACACCATGAAAAAAGTGGGCAGATGACGGTTGGTCAGAATATCATAATGGATTCCGAAGTAGATCAGCCCCATCGTCGGGATGAAAAAAAAGAGACCGAATACGATGGTCAGCTTATGGTGCAGGGTCCGGTTCCGCAGGAAACGGCTGTCCAGCCACTTGTAGATGCGTCGCATGCTCTGTCGATCCGATCGAAAAAGAGGGTTGTCGAGTCCAATATCGTCAAATCGGCTCCGAACATTAATCCTGTGCGGGCGAAGGGCGTTCGCATGTAGATGTGACATACTCATAATGGGTCGGTATCGGGGCCGCAATCGCCATCCAACGCGGCGCCAAAATACCGCTTTCCGGAAGCGGACCATACCGGCAGCCTTGTTCGCTACCGATTCCGACCGGATACCGACCCCGGCTTTGAAGTTACATGGATTGCCCTTCTATACAGGCGGAGCCGGCTTGACAGTCGCCGGAGCAGCGCATATAGACGCTTTCATTTTTCCGAAGCCTCGTGCGCGATGAATTGGCAGGCGGCACCGACAGGCGCCCCAAAGGAGCATAGCATGCAAGACCGGCATATCGATATCCTCCATGGCGAGCTGAACCTCGACGTTTCCCAGATCCGTGCGGTCGCAGGGCTCCTGGCCGAAGGCGCCACGGTGCCGTTCATCGCCCGCTACCGCAAGGAAGCCACCGGCAGCCTGGATGAAACCCGGATCACCGCCATCCGCGACCGCCTCACCCAGCTCGCCGAGCTCGACAGCCGCCGCGAGACGATCCTGACCAGCCTGGAAAAAAACGGACACCTGAACGACGAACTCAGGGAAAAGGTCATGGCGGCGGAAACATTGGCTGTATTGGAGGATATTTACCTACCCTTTAAACCCAAACGGCGCACCAAGGGCATGATCGCGCGGGAAAAGGGATTGGAGCCCCTGGCCCTCATGCTCATGGCGCAGGAGGGACACGATCCGTCGGCCGCGGCCCAGACCTTCGTCGACCCTGAAAAGGGTGTCGCTTCGATCGAAGATGCCCTGGAAGGCGCGCGCCACATCGTGGCCGAAATGATCAACGAGAACGAAACCGCCCGATCGCAGTTGCGCGCGCTTTTCGCCCAGGAAGCAGTCATCGTCAGCCGCGTGGCCGAAGGCAAGGAAGCCGAAGGCATCAAGTATAAGGATTACTACGAGTGGCAGGAACCGGTGCGCAGCGTTCCGTCGCACCGCATGCTGGCCATGCGGCGCGGCGAACGCGAGGAGGTTCTCAACCTCTCCATGCTGCCCCCCGAGGAAAATGCACTGGCCCTTCTCGACCGCCAGTTTCTCAAAGGAGAGGGCGCCGACGCTGCGCAGGTGGGTCTTGCGATCCGCGACAGCTACAAACGGCTGCTTTCGCGGTCCATGGAAACCGAACTGCGTCTGAATGCCAAAAACAAGGCCGACCTGGAAGCGATCGCCGTCTTTACCGACAACCTGCGCGAGCTGCTGCTGGCACCGCCCCTGGGGGCCAAACGCGTCATGGGCGTCGATCCCGGATTCCGCACGGGCTGCAAGGTGGTCTGTCTCGACCGCCAGGGCAAACTGCTGCACAACACCACGATCTATCCGCACACCTCGGAGGCCCAGGCCCGAAATGCCGCTGAAACCGTGAACCGCCTGTGCGCGGAATACCGAGTGGAAGCGATCGCCATCGGAAACGGCACGGCCGGCCGGGAAACCGAGACGTTTGTCCGGGGCCTGGGGCTGCCGCCCGAAATCATCGTCCTGATGGTCAACGAAAGCGGCGCCTCGATCTACTCGGCCTCCGACGTCGCCCGCGAGGAGTTCCCGGACCATGATCTCACGGTCCGCGGTGCGGTTTCCATCGGGCGCCGCCTCATGGATCCGCTGGCGGAGCTGGTCAAGATCGACCCCAAATCGATCGGCGTGGGCCAATACCAGCATGATGTGGATCAGGGTATGCTGAGACAATCCCTGGACGATGTGGTGGTCAGCTGCGTGAACGCCGTGGGTGTGGATGTCAACCGCGCCAGCGTCCAGCTTCTGACCTACATATCCGGCCTGGGTCCCCAGCTGGCCCGCAACATCGTGGCCCACCGCGATACCCACGGTCCGTTCGCGGACCGCCAGGCGCTCAAATCGGTCGCCCGCCTGGGACCGAAGGCATTCGAGCAGGCGGCCGGGTTTCTGCGCATCGCCGGCGGCGCCAATCCTCTGGACACCAGCGCCGTGCACCCCGAAAGCTATTCGATTGTGGATGCCATGGCCGCCGACCTGGGGTGCAGCGTGGCGCAGCTGATCGGCGACGGTGGTTTGCGCAGGAAGATCCAGATCCAGCGCTATGTGACCGATGCCGTCGGCGTTCCAACGCTGACCGATATTCTCGCCGAACTGGCCAAGCCCGGACGCGATCCGCGGCGTTCGTTCGAAGTATTTGCGTTTGCCGAGCATGTTTCCGCGCTGCAGGACCTGCGGGTTGGCATGCAGCTGCCGGGCATCGTGACCAATGTGACCCGTTTCGGCGCTTTCGTGGATGTCGGCGTGCACCAGGACGGATTGGTACACATCAGCGAACTTTCCGATCGTTTTGTTCAGGACCCTTCCCAAGTGGTCAAAGTTCAGCAGAAGGTCACGGTCACGGTTCTGGCCGTCGATCTCGACCGCAAGCGCATCAGCCTGTCGATGCGTACCGGCACCCGACCGGATGCCGCATCCGGGCAGCCCAAACCGCCCGCGCCCGCAGCCAGGAACCCGCGGGTCAAGCAAACGCAGGCCAGGCAGCCCTTCCACAACCCGCTGGCTGAAGCGCTGCAGAAGATGAAGCCGCGATCATGAAACTTGAAGGCATCGTCGGTTTGGATACTTTTTACGAGTTCGCCAAACTTGACAGCGTCGTCGAAAAGTCGCTGTTTTTCACGATCGTCTTAAGCGCCTGGACGGCGATCACGGCATCCGCATCACCATTCAGAATACGCGCAATCAGGTATTACAGTTTTACCCGTAAGTTGATATGCTGTTTTTTATTATTTGCGGACGATCCGCGCCCGCGGATCGTCCGCAAGCGTAGTTGAATCGTGCATTTTCAATCCCGGATCCCTGAATACGATGCTTTCTTATTGCTCCTTGTTCGCCCGATATCAATATTGAAGATGTTCAACCGTTTCTGATCCGCGCTTCAATCCACTCCTTTGCGTTAGCCCCGATTCACAGACCCGAAACCCATTACACCATAATCGGAGGCTTCAATGGAGAAGCTGATTTGCGGGATTGTGCTTGCGGTTTGGACGGCGTCGCTGCTGCCCGCCCATGCGGCCGGCGTCGAAGTGGCGATCGGCGGCTGGCGGCAGGATCCCAACGGAATGCTGGATATCACGACCCGGGGATCGTCAAACGAATTCGACCTGGACGACGAACTCGATTACGATCCCGAGTATCAAATTTTCGGACGGCTCAAACTGGAGACACCGCTTTTTTTCCCCAACATCTACGTTATCGCCGCCCCCATGGAATTCGAGGGATCCGGAAGCACGAATGTCGACTTCGATTTCGATGGGCAGTCGCTCTTCACCGGCGATGAACTGGATTCAAAACTCACGCTGAACCAGTACGATTTGTCGCTTTATTACAGCGTGCCGGCACTGCGCGCGGCGACCGCCGGAACGTTGAACATCGATGTGGGGCTCAATCTGCGCTGGCTCGATTTTTCCGCCGACATCACCGGTATTTCAGCCAGTGAACCGGGCGTGGTATTCACGGAGGAAGAAGACCTCTCGATTGTCGTTCCCATGCTCTACGCCGCGCTGCAGGTGACCCCGCACAAGCGCCTGTCCATCGAGGCCGAAGCGCGCGGCCTGGCCATCGGCGACAACTCGCTGTACAGTCTCCTGGGGCGCATCCGTTTTAGTTTGATCGGACCTGCCTTTATCGCTGCCGGGTACCGCTACGACGCGGTCGATATCGATGAGGACGACATTCGTTTGGATGCCGATTTCAGCGGACCTTTTGCCGAATTCGGACTCAAATTCTAGACGGCCGTTCCTGTCCTGGGATTCCCGCCGTTTGAGCTCCGAGGGTTTCGCGGGCGAACAGGGCGGCGCCGATTGCGATCAGCATCGCCACAAAGAAGGCTGCGAAGGCAGCCCTGTAGCCTGCGATGCTGAACGTTCCGCCGGTGCTGCCGTAATATTCCAGCAGGGCGCCGATCAAAGGCTGCGCGATGGCCGCTCCGGCGAACGGAAACAGGTTGACCAGGCCGGTGGCCGTACCGGCGATGCGGACCGGGAAAAGCTCCTTGTTCATGGTGAAGACGACGGCGCCGACGGCATTGCCGCATACCGTGAACAGGAAAAAAAGGACGTACAAGCCCCATAACGGGATGGTGTCGGTGAAGACGACCAGCAGCGCGGTGATGACCAGCATGACGATGCCGCACAACAGCAGGACGGGTTTGCGTTTTCCGAAGACGCGGTCCGAGAGCCAGCTCAACAGCGGTGCGCCGGCGACCAGGCCGACGGCCAGCATGGTCAGCACGCGGCCCGTCTCGGCCTTGCTCAAGCCGTAGACGTGCATCAGATACGGTCCGCCCCACAGCCCGCCGAAAGAGAAAAAGACCGCGAAGTCGAAAAAAAACCAGAGCGCCAGCGGCCAGAAATGGCGGCAGGCCAACACTGTCCGGATGCCTTCCATCAGACCGGCCTTTTCCGCCGCCTGCCCCGCATGACCGTCGGGCGGCGGCCAGCCGCGGTCGGCGGGGCGATCGTAAACGAAGAGCCGGACCAGAATCGCCAGCAGCAGCGTGAAACAGCCGACCAGGATGAATGAATGGCGCCATCCGAATGCCGTACTCAGCCAAACCAGGGGCGTGGCGGCGGTCAGCGAACCGATGCCGCCGACACCCAGCAGCAGGCCGGCCATGCGGGCGAACTCCCGTTTCGAGAACCATTCGGCCACGATTTTCATGGTGGGCACGAAGAGCATCGCCACCCCCAGCCCGACCAGCGTGCGCCCCGCTATGGCCCAGCCTGCCGAAGGCGCCAATCCGAGAACGATGGAGCCTGCGAAGGCGACGACGAAGAAGCAGGCGATCGTATTGCGCGGCCCCCATGAGTCGGAAAGCAGTCCGGCGGGCAGTTGCATCAGCGCGTACGGATAAAAGTAGGCCGCGCCCAGAAAACCGGTCAGGGAACCACCGGCGTTCAAATCCCGCATCAAATCCACCGCCAGCACGGCCGGGCACAGGCGGTGGAAATAGACCAGGACGTAGCCGAGCGCCAGCAATCCAAAGATGAACCAGCGGTATCCCCTGGGAGCGTGGTGCGCAGTATCGTGCATGACGCTCTCTGTAGATCAAAAGCCCGGGGATCGAAAGCGCAAAATTGCATAGCGTCCTCACACGCGATGCGCGGTCCGCTCCTCAGCGCGTCCGGTGATCGAATTTACCCGATTTTGACATACGTTCAATCTTACCTATAAGGAACGGGCCCCTGTTGCGACTGATCGGAGAAAGGCTTCATCCAACACTTCATCGGAGGTTACCATGAAATACGCCATCATTACCTTCGTTATCCTGGCGGCCCTTGCATTCGTTTATCTCCAGGCGGTAACCGGCGCAGGCGAAAGCGAGGCGGGGCAGCCGTCTGCCGCGCCCGTCGGCGGAACCCGCAGCGCGGTATTTGCCGGCGGCTGCTTCTGGTGTACGGAATCGGATTTTGAAAAAGTGCCCGGCGTGATCGCGGTCGTTTCCGGATATACCGGCGGACATGTTCCCGATCCCGCTTACGAGCAGGTCTCGTCCGGAACCACCGGGCATGTCGAAGCGGTCAAGGTGATCTACGATCCGGCGCGCATCGATTATGCGAAACTGCTCGAAGTCTTCTGGCGCCACGTGGACCCCACCGACGGCGGCGGGCAGTTCGTGGACCGCGGCGCCCAGTACCGCAGCGTCATTTTCTACGCCGACGAGGAACAGCGGCGCCTGGCCGAAGCTTCCAGGCAGCAGCTCGCCGCCTCCGGGCATTTCAAAGCGCCGATCGCCACGGACATTCTGCCGCTGGGGCCGTTTTACACGGCCGAAGAATACCATCAGGATTACTACAAGAAAAACCCCCTGCGGTATCGCTTCTACCGCTCCGGCTCGGGACGCGATCAGTTCCTCGAAAGAACCTGGGCCGATGCGCAACCCATCCAATTCCCCACCAAAAGGGCCGCAGCGGAAAATATGGATAAAGGAGAGACGGGCATGCATCAAAATCAAACCGATTCCAAAGCCGCGACCGATGTGCGCGCTTACCGGGCCCCGGATCCGGAAACGCTGCGCCGGCGCCTGACGCCGCTTCAATATCGGGTCACCCAGAAGGACGGCACCGAGCCGCCCTTCGACAATCTCTACTGGAACAACCATGATGAAGGCATCTACGTCGATATCGTCTCGGGCGAACCGCTCTTCAGCTCGACCGACAAGTATGACTCGGGCACCGGCTGGCCCAGCTTCACGCGCCCGCTGGAACCGGGCAACATCGTCGAGAAAAAAGATCTGGGCTTTTTCATGGTGCGCACCGAAGTGCGCAGCAGGCATGCCGATTCGCATCTTGGACATGTCTTCAAGGACGGCCCCGAACCCACCGGCCTGCGCTATTGCCTGAATTCGGCGGCGCTGCGGTTTATTCCAAGGGATGATCTGGAGAAGGAAGGCTACGGGCAGTATCGGTCCCGCTTCAAATAAACCCGAGCGAGGGTTCGGTTCGGTGCGCTGCCGATTAACCTTTTGACACCCCCGGGCATGAATGCCATAGTCGCGCAAACTTCTTCATTCGAGCGAGATCGTATGATCGCCGTGGTGCAGCGGGTCACAGAAAGCAGCGTCAGCGTCGAAGGCCGGATCGTCGGCGCCATCGGCAGGGGCATCATGGTCCTTCTGGGCGTGGCACGTGACGATACGGCTAAAGAAGCGTGCTACCTGGCTGAAAAAGTGATCCAGCTGCGCATCTTCGAAGACGAACAGGGCAAGCTGAACCGTTCGCTGCTCGAAATCGGAGGCAGCCTGCTCGTGGTGTCGCAGTTCACGCTGCTGGGCGACTGCCGCAAGGGGCGCCGCCCCTCTTTCATCGACGCCGCGCCGCCCGATGCCGCCGACGCCCTGTATCAGGTCTTTGTCGATCATGCCCGATCCCAGGGCGTCGAAACCGCCACAGGCCGGTTCCGCGCCATGATGCAGGTGAGCCTGGTCAATGACGGTCCGGTGACCCTGATCGTCCAAACCCCGCACCCACCGAACCGTCCCGGACAAAACGCCTGACAAGCGCCTCCCCTGGTGGGTGGCAACACCGACCGCAATCGAGCTTTTTTTTTAATTGCCCGCGAGAACCGGATGGCATTCAGCGCATGCGGATCTTATGATCTGCTGAACGCACCAATCTGGAGGTAGTATGCGCGCCATCAACAAGACCATGGGAGCGTCCGAATGGATGCTGCTCATCCTGCTGTCGATTCTGTTCGGCGGCTCATTTTTCTTCGGCAAGGTGGCCTTGTCCGAGCTTCGGCCCTTCAGTATCGTACTCGTGCGCGTCGCCGTCGCGGCGGTTGCGCTGCATCTGGTCGTGCTGGCCGCCGGCCAGCGTATGCCGGTTGCAGTGAAGACATGGGGGGGATTCATGCTGATGGGCATTCTGAACAACCTGGTGCCCTTCAGCCTGATCTTCTGGGGCCAGACCCGTATCGCCAGCGGTTTGGCTTCGATCCTGACCGCCACCACCCCCTTGTGGGCGGTGCTCATCGCCCACGTGCTGACACCGGATGAAAAGCTGACGTCCGGCCGTATCATGGGCGTCCTGTTGGGATTCGGCGGCGTGTCGGTCATGCTGGGTCCTGACCTGCTGTCCGGACTCGGTATGGATGGGGCGGCCCAACTGGCGGTGATCTGTGCCACGCTTTCATATGCGCTGGCGGGTATTTACGGGAGACGCTTCAAAGACATATCACCCCTGGTGACTGCGGCGGGACAACTCACCTGCACCACTCTGATGATGGTTCCCATTGCCATATGGGTCGACCAGCCCTGGCGGCTGGCCTTTCCGGCGACCCAAACCTGGTTGGCGTTGCTCGGCCTGGCGCTGCTGAGCACGGCCCTGGCTTATGTGATCTACTTCCGTTTGCTCGCCACGACCGGGGCCACCAATCTGATGTTGGTGACATTCCTGATCCCGGTGAGCGCCTTGCTGCTCGGAATGACCTTTTTGTCGGAACACCTCGATCTCCGCCATTTCCTGGGCATGGCCCTTATCGGCGGCGGCCTGGCGTCCATCGACGGCCGTCCCGCGGCCTATCTCAGAAAGCACCTGAGCCGTCCCCCTGCCGCCCCTCCTTCGACATGCCTGCTTCAACGCCAGGGTTGTAAACCATGAGACATGCCCGGTCACCGGCGGCGTGCGGCGCCAAAAACCTCGCGACGGAACTGAATTGGCAAATTCCCGGAGATCCTGTATAGAGGGTGGCGCCGACGTTTGCGACGCACTATCGCCACGGATCGATTGAACGGAAGGATGCAGGCTATGTTCGACATTCTGAATTACCCGAGCTTTATCGCGGCCATTCTGCTTTTCCAGATCATCCCCGGCCCGGGAACCATATCGATTCTGAATGCCACCGCCCGCAACGGCGTCGGCGGCGGGCTCGGCGCGGTCATGGGCACGCTGCTCGGCGATGCCGTCTACATGCTGGCCGCAGTGCTCGGGCTGGCGGCCGTGCTGGCCGCATACCCGCGCGTGCTGGCCGCCGCGCAATGGTTCGGCATTGCATATCTCTGCTGGCTGGGCTGGAAGCTCCTGCGCGCCAGGATCTCAGATCAGCCGGTCGTGGACGCCGCCCGCCAGAGCGGATGGCGCTTCTTCCGCCAGGCCTTCGCGGTCAGTCTCACCAATCCCAAGGTGGTCATGTTCTTCATGGCCTTTTTTCCGCTTTTTCTGAGCCCCGCGTCCAAACCGGTCACGTTGGCCGCCATGATGGTTCACGTCACGGTACTCAGCTTCCTCTACCAGGCGGGCCTGGTTCTGGCCGGCAACATGGTGGCGCGGCATCTCAAGCGCTGGAAATACGCCCGCCTGATCACAACCCGCCTGGCCGGCTTCGCCCTGATCGCCTTCGGCGCCAAGCTGGCCCTGGACAATCGCTGAAATAGCCGTTCACAACGCCTTCAGCAACTCCGGAACCGTCTTTTCCGGCGTGATCGCATACCAGGCATGCGCGATCCTGCGCTGCTCGTCGATCAGAAAGGCGGAGCGGATGATCTTGTTCTCATTTTCACGCCAGACACCGTAGTCGGCGGCGATGCGCCGGTCCTGGTCGGAAAGCAGTGGGAATTTCAGCCCCAGCCGATCGGCGAACTTCCTCTGCTCGGCCGAATCGTCCGGGCTGATGCCCAGGCACGCGATGTCGCGTTCATTGAGTTTGGGCTGAACGTCCCGCACAGCCTGAGACTGGAGGGTTCAGCCGGACGTATTGGCTTTGGGAAAGAAGTAGATAAACACCTTCCGGCCGTCGTAGTCCGAAAGGTGCACCCGTTGCCCGTTCTGGTCCTCGGCCGTGAAGTCCGGCGCGCTGTCCCCGGGTTTCAGTTTTGGCATTCGTTTTTCTCCTGGTCCCGAAATTATGCTTACAGCGTCCGCAAGCTAATCCCTGATGCCGCCGCTGGCAAGCAACCGGAAGGGCGGGAGCGGAGGCGCAAATATCAAAACCACTCGCTGAAGCTGAGGCCGGCGCCGACCGTCGTCTGTTCGTGGTTGTAGTCGATCAGGCTTTCGCCGTAACCGGTAAAGCCCTGCACATACCCCCTGAGCGGACCGTACAGCGGAAAGGTCCAGTCCAGCTGCACGGCGCCGTTTCCTTCGCGCACATTGCCGCGCACCAGCGCGGCGAGCGTGTGCCCGTGGGTATGGTACTGCAGCACGATATCGCCGTGGCCGTAATAATCCTCGATATCCGGATTGTCGTCGTCTTCCCGGCTCTCTTCGATGCGGTACCACGGCCGCAGGTAGAGCCCGAAGCCGCCTCGTTCCAGGCCGGCCTGGAGATAGACCCGATTCCAGCTGCGCGACAGCGGTTCGGCGCGCCCGTTGGACTGGTGCACCAGCCCGAGATTGAGAAAACGGCCGCGCAGGCCGAAGAGGTCGTACCCGGTCCGGATCACGAGCATCAGCTCAGGCTCGTAATCCGTCTCCCGAAAAGGTCTCGAAATCGCTCCGTTGTACACCTGCCAATGGGACTGCTGCGTATAGCCGAGCCATAGGTCGCTCCGTTCCCCGAAAAGCCCCTCGATCATCTTGAGCTTGAACGAGAGCTGGAATTTGGCCTCGGTATTGTCGAGGTCTTCATCGGCATCGGGCTGGCCCGGAACCAGCGCGCTCAAGGGTCTCTGGTTCGGATGGCCGCTGTAGCGGCCCGGCAGAATGTATATGGGCTTGTGGTTGCGGAAGCGGAAGACGCCTTCATTCCTGCCAAGCTCCCAATGCCGGGACATCGATGGCGGCTCGCGCTCCGTCGCCTTCTGCGGAACGGGCGCCGGTTCGGGAACCGGTGCGTCGGGGGGCGGAGGTTCGGCGCCCGGCGCATCCGGAGGCTGATTTTCCTGCGCCAGCGTGTCATAGCAGGCCAGGCGCTCGCTCGCGGAGCCGATCGCGGCGCAGCGCGCCAGGTCTTCCTGAACCGCCGCCTGCCCGCCCATGGGCAGGAGCAGGACCGCTGCCGACGCCAGCTTCGAAAATCGCTTGACCACCCGTTCGATTCGACTTCTGGGCGATGCCATAGAGATGTCCTCCAGAATATGGGGCCGGTTCCAAATGCATGACGTCGGCCGTTGCGGACCGACGGCGATGCGGGCGAACTGAATCGAATGGATCCTCGCTGGTGCCCTCCGGCGGCACTTGCGAACCGCGAAAACAGATTGCATTTTTCTTTCGACAAAGTCCAGAGCTTGTCAATGACTTCGGCGGCCAGCTACATCCTGCCTAAGCCTTCCAGGTCGGAAGGTGATGTGACAAGCCCTTGTGAGATCTGGAACACGCCGCATGCCGGGTCCAGGTTTGTCCAAACGGCTGATGGAATGTGTTGAGAAGTCATTTTGCTTCGCATACAGTTCACGCAATCTGTCTGCCTGCCATGGGGGAAAAATGAAATTATTGATCATGTACCTGCTCACCGCACTGGGATTTTCGTTCCTTTGCTCCCTCCTGGAATCCGTCCTTCTGTCGGTCACGCCGGGATTTGTGGGCGCTTGTGAAAAAAAGACGCCCGGAACCGGGCGCTTGCTGCGCAGCTTGAAGCAGGACATCGACCGGCCGTTGGCCGCCATACTCAGCCTCAACACCATGGCGCACACCGTCGGGGCCGCGGGTGTCGGCGCCCAATCGATGGTGGTCTTCGGCAGTGAGTACGTTGCCGTCACGTCCGCTGTTCTGACTTTGCTGATTTTGATTTTCACGGAGATCATCCCCAAAACCTACGGAGCGATATACTGGCGTGAGCTGGCGCCGTTTGCGGCCCGGACAGTGCACCTGATGATCTCCCTGCTCTATCCTCTGGTCCTGCTCTGCATTGCTCTGACCCGATTCATATCCAAGGGCAAAGCCGCACGCAGCTTCAGCCGCGAGGAGTTCCAAGCCATCGCCGACATCGGTATCAAGGAGGGCCAGTTCCGAGAAGAGGAGTCGCGTATCATCAAGAATTTATTTCTGCTGCGGAAATTGAGCGCCGACGACATCATGACCCCGCGCACGGTCATGTTTACGCTGCCCGCAAGCATGACGGTCGGCGAAGCCATCAGAATCCCGGATATGAAGTTCTCGCGGATCCCGATTTATCAACACGATCTCGATCATATCGTCGGATTCGTTCTGAAAGGGGACATCTACCTGGAAGCCTCGCGAGGAAACCAGGACAGGGCCCTTATGACGCTGCGCCGGGACCTGCCGGCGGTCCCCGAAACGGTCCCCCTGACCCAGGTTTTCGAGCGTTTCTTGAAGCAGCGGCAACAAGCCATGCTGGTGGTGGACGAGCACGGCGGCATCGCCGGCATTCTGACCATGGAAGATATCATCGAAACCTTGCTGGGCATCGAGATCATGGACGAAACCGACACCGTTGCCGACATGCGGGCGCTGGCCCGGCAGCAATGGCTCAAGCGCGCGCGCTCATTGGGAATCGTCATCGAAGGAGACGAGTAAACCCCAGATGCGGCCGAGCCCCGCCTCCAGGGCATTCAAACCCGCCCCAGGCCGCACCATCAGCAGAATCGGTTATCAATCCGATTGCTTAAAAATACCGTTGTGTCTATTATGGCGACCTTCACCGGCGCAGTCGAATGCAAACTTTCGGATGATGCATGATTGACCTTTCACAATTCGTCAAAGCGAACAAGAAGGTGGTCATCTGGGTTACCTTCTTCGCCCTGCTCTTTCTGGTCCGCGAGGTCTTCGGTCTCGTCTTCCTGACCTTCATTCTGTGCTACATATTCAACAATGCGGTCACGAAACTGGAGCTTCACTTCCGCCTGAAACGGAATATCTGGATCATTGCGGTGTACCTTTTGTTTGCGGCGGTGGTCACCGGGCTGTTCTTCATGGCCATGCCGCGCATTATTTTCGAAGCCAAGGCCTTTATCAACCAATTGCCTGAAGTCATGAACGCGCTGCGCCTCTATCTGGACGAACTGGCGAAAAAACAGCCCCAGATGGCGCCATTCCTGGACAACGTCAAGAACATGATTTCTTTAAAGAACCTGCTGGGCCTGCAAAACGAGGGGCTGGTCGGGTTTGTGGTCGCCTTTTTCAACCGGATCACGCATTTCATCACGTACTTCCTGCTCGCCACCTTGTTCAGCTTTCTGATCTTGTTCGACCTGCCGCACTTGAAGGCGCGTGTTCTGGATCTGCGTGCGACGCGCTTCAAAGCCGCCTATGACGAGACCGCCGAGAGCGTCGCCCAATTCGCGCTGGTCGTCGGCTATACATTCCAGGCCCAGATTCTGATCGCCATCGTCAACACGCTGATGACCGCAATGGGGCTGTGGATCCTGAAAATCGAACAGATCGCCCTGCTCTCGAGCGTCGTTTTCTTCGCCGGCCTGGTTCCGGTGTGGGGCACCTTCATCTCCTCGGTCCCCATATTGCTGCTGGCCTTCAATGACGGCGGCATCGAACTCGCCGGCAAATCCATCTTCATGATCGCCTTCGTCCATGTGGTCGAGGCGTACATTCTCAATCCGAACATCGTTTCCGCCGTCCTCAAAATCAACCCCCTGCTGACGTTGATCATCCTGTACGTGGGCCACACGCTTTTCGGGCTCTGGGGGGTTTTGCTGGGCGTTCCCGTCGCGGTTTACGTCTACCGCTACATCATCATGAAACCCGCGGACAACGGCAACGGACTGCAAGAACAGGATTCCGGGAATCGTTGCGGCTGACCCTGCACCTTCGGGCAGGTGTGGGCTTGCTGTCGTTTCACGCCGGCGGTCACTCAATAGCGCGGGGCGGGGCCATGTTCATCGCTTCAATCTGCAAATCGGGACCACGGCGACGGATGATGGTCAATGTTCCGCAGATCTGGCCCAGGCGGAACAGGTTGGCCAGCGGCATGCCCAGCAAATGACACAGCAGGACCCGAATGACGCCTGCATGGCTCACGATCAAGAGGCTGCCGGGAGTGCGTTCCAGGCAGATCCCGAAGGCAGCGACCGCCCGGAGCTGCAGATCGCCGAAACTCTCTCCGCCCGGCGGCCGGAAATCGGCCATATCCGCGCCGCGCCGCTCGAAATCGCCGGGGAAACGCTCCCGGACCGTTTCGAAGGCAAGTCCTTCCCAGCCCCCCAGATCGATCTCGCGCAGACCGGCCATTGTTTCGACCGGTACCCCGCAACGGCCGCCGATGATTTCGGCGGTGCGGCGGGCGCGCGAAAGGTCGCTGCTGACCACCCGCGCCGGCGGCCGCCGGCTGAACCAGTGCGCCCAGTCATGGGCCTGTTTAAGGCCGTCCGGGCTCAACGGGACATCGCTCCGGCCGATGAAGCGCCGTTCCGCACCGCATTGGACATGCCCGTGGCGCAGGAGAAAAATCGATGCGGTTGACGAATGCACATCATTCATGACGGCCATCGCACGGACCGAACCCCGAAACCGGCCTCGATCCCGAAATTAAATTCATTTTTTGTGCCCCAGGCGTTCCCGTATCCTCTGCGCAATCGCCCGCGCCGCGGCAAAACGGGCTTCGATGTTATGCAGCGCCTCCGGATCGCCGCCGAATCGGGCACGCGCCTTTGCGAAGCGCTCATCCAGCGAGACCTGCTGCTCGCCCTCGAGATACTTGTCGGCCAGGAAGAGCAACTCTTCTTCGCAAAGCCGCGGACCGGGTGCCGGCGGATCGGTATGCGCGGCGACGATTTCGGCCACGCGGGTGAAACCCATTGCCCGCAGCCATTCCGCCCCGGTCCGCGCATGCGCCGGCCGCCCCTTGGCCAGGTCGTGCAGCAGGGCCGCGGCACGCAGCGCTTCGGCATCCAGCGGCTCGCCGGCCGCAACCAAGGCTCGGGCCAGGCTGACGGCGCTGCGGGACACGGCTCGGCCGTGCGCGGCCACTTCCGGCGCCACCCGATAGATCTGCTCGAGGATCACGCCGCATTCATCCGCATCGGGTATCATCCAGCGCTGGGCGCGCTGCAGCAGCGCTTCGTAATCCGCGGGCGTGTCCATGTCGAACAGGACATGCCGGTCCGGCACGGGAACGTCCAGGGCCGCACCGGCGGACGTTTCCAGGCAGGCCCGCAGCCCGCCGGGGGCCTGGAAGGAGTGTATCTGCGGCACCCGGTTCAGCGGGATGATCGGCGGATGGCCGCGGCGGCCGTTGAATTCGGGGTAAACGATATGATCGGGGCTTTCGCAGAAGCGCCGGGCAAGATATCGGACGGTCCAGGGCCGCACCAGCGCGATGTCCACCGGCAGGATCAAAACGCCGGCGGTGCCGGCGGGAAGCTCCCGCAATCCAGCCTGCACGGAAGAAAACATGCCCTGATCGTATTGGGCGTTGACCACGATGCGTGCCCCATTTGCCTTGATCAGGGGACTGATCCGCTCGCGGGCGTGGCCCACCACGACGCGGATTTCTTTCATCTCCGCATGGAGCAGCGTATCGATCACATGCTCGATGACCGCGCGGCCGCCGATCGGCAGCAGCGCCTTGGGGCGCCCCATGCGCGTGGCACGGCCGGCCGCAAGCACGACGGCGACGAGGGAATCCGCGCTCATGATCGGCTCCACGAACGCTCCTGGATCAGCTCGGCCACGATGCTCACCGCGATCTCCTCGGGGCTTTCGGCCCCGATGTTCAATCCGACAGGGGAATGAACCCGCTGGAGGTCGCGGGTGCTGAAGCCATCACTCAGCAGGCTGGCGTAAAGGGCGTCGCGCTTGCGGCGGCTGCCGATCATGCCGATGTAACGCGCCGGCGTGCGCAGGGCCTGCGCCAGCACCGTGCGGTCGTAGAGATGTCCGCGGGTCAGGATCACGAGGCTGCTCTGCGCGTCGACAGACAATTCCTGCAGCGCGAGGTCGAAGTCAGTCAGGACATGAACGGCACGGACCTCCGGGAAGCGCTGCCGGTTGGCGAACTCGGCGCGGTCATCGAGCACCTCCACACGAAAGCCCACCAACGCCGCCAGGCGGGCCGTCGGCAGAGCCACGTGACCGGCGCCGAAGATGAAAAGAGCGTCCGGTTTCCGGGCCGGTTCGATCACCACGCGCTGTCCGTCCATATCGACGATCTGCAGTGTGTCGGCCTGCCGAAGGGATCGAACAAGGCGCGCCAGGGCATCCTGCGGCAGATCGGTTTGCCCGTAACGGGTGCCGTCATCTAGTACCAGGGCATGCCGGGTCGCCCCGTCGCCCTTCTCGTCGCCGCAGAACAGGGTCAGCAAAAAGCCGTTCTCCTCCCGGATCAAGGCCTGACGCCAACGATTGAACACGGCAAGGGTTTCCTCGTCAGGCCTCAGATGGTCGAGCAGGACCGACAGCGCCCCCCCGCACATCATATCCATGGCCGCAACATCCACAGCGGAGAGATCGAAGGAGATCCAACGGCTGCCGCCGTTTTTAAGCAGTTCCAGGCTCTGCGCCGTGGCGCGGCCTTCCAGCAGGCCCCCGCCGATCGTTCCGGCGATGGCGCCGTCCGCGTTCACGGCCATCAGCGTTCCGGCGCTTCGCGGGGTTGAGCCGCGTTGGCTGGTGATTCTGGCCAGGATTACGGGCGTTCCCCGGCCGAGCATGTCGCAGATGAAATCGAGGATGGGGTACATCGATCACTCCCGGTAAAGCGGGCGCCCTTGGACGCTGGTCAGATTGTAGAGACAGAAGGGAATCAGGCGGCCGCGGGGCGAAAAAACATGGATGCAGCAGTCGCGCACCCGCTCAAGGTCCAGGTTCCAGACATCCTGGAAGGCCATGGCGGAAACCGAAAAACTCCGGGAGCGCGCCTGACGCAAGAAGGCGTCCAGGTCAAGTTCCGGCGCAGACCCGCAGTCGCAGGCGGCGGGCTGCAAAGGGACTGGGGGTCTATTTTCCGGCGGCGCCGCCGACCATTGGCGGGCGACAAACGAAATGGCCCGGTGCGCGCCCGCCTCGGCGCTTTCCTCCGATGCAGCGGCCGAACCCACGGAAAGATGCGTCCTCGGGCGCCCCTGAGAATCGATCAAGTATTGCGCATGAAAGGAGCAGCGTGGATTCTCACATCCCGCCGGCTTGAAGTCCGCCACGGGAAAAGCGCCGCCGCTCTGGATTTCGACTTCACGCATCAACTCGGGCAAGGTCAAACGGCCGGAGTCGGCGGGGGGACCCGGGTAACGGCCGAAATAGCTGATCGGCTGGAAGTGTACGGCGCGCACCGTCGGAAAGTGCTCCAGTGCCGTCTTCAGGATCGAGCCGATCTCGCCGGTATTGACGCCCGGAACCAGCGTCGGCACCAGCACCACACCGAGGCCGGCAGCAGCGCAGGCCTCTATGGCGGCGCGCTTTTGTTTTAAGAGCGGCCGCCCCCGCAGCAATCGGTAAGTCGCCTCGCGGGTGCCGTCGAACTGCAAAAAGATCGATGCCGCCCCGGCATCCCGCAACGTGCGGGCCAGTCCGGGTTCGCGGGCCAGCCGCAAGCCGTTGGTATTGATCTGGATAAAGTCGAAGCCCTGACGGCGGGCCAGGCCGACCAAATCAGGCAGATCGTCGCGCAGGGTCGGTTCGCCGCCCGAAAACTGAATGTTGCATCCGCCGGTGGCCTGCCAGGCCTTTTCGAGCCAGGCGGCCACGGTCTCCCGGCCGGGGTCGTCGCCGCACCGGCCGCTGTCGGCAAAACATACCGCGCATTTCAGATCGCAGTGCCGGGTCACTTCGATGAGCACCGTACAGGAGCGTTGGCGGTGCTCCGGACAGAGGCCGCAATCGAAAGGACATCCGCCGGCCGCCGCCGTCTGGGTCGCCAGCCCCCGAACAGGCTGTTTGGGCCGTCGCCAGTTTTCTAATGATGGCGCTCCCCGCCACACCGGAACGCGGAAACGGCCGTGGTCGGAGCATGTTTTCTCAAAGTAGACAATGTCGGCCTGCCGCACCAGGCGGGCGGACAAGCGCGCGAGGCATATCGGACAGAGGCTCTGGGTCGTTTCCAGGGGCGCGGTCACAACACATTCCTCATGCGAACCCATTTTCGGCAAGCAACGCCGTCACCTTGACGAATGTATCGGCTACAAGCCGCCCGCAGCGCTGGCGCGCGGCCGACGGCCCCCCCTCCCCGGTGATTGCCTCGCAGGTCAGCCCGCCGGCTGTCCCCACAAACCATTCCTCCAATTCCTGCAGCATCACCGGGAGCGACTCCGCCGCATGTGAAATTTGATCATCCGCCGAAGTGCCGAACGCCAGCAGGCAGCATGCGCCGGTCAACGCGCCGCATGTGGCGCGGCCGGACCCACATCCATAGGCCAGACCGGCCATGGCGCGCACAAGGCCCGGATTGCTTCCTCCCCGCGATTCGAGTCCGAGAAGCAGAAGGATCTGGCTGCAGGTGTATCCCCGGCGGGCGAGTTGCAGGATGTGAAGCATGAAATCGTCCATATCAATTCTCCCGTCGTGCGATCCACAAGCCGTAACCCGGCCGACAGGATAGACCAACCGCCCTGCCTGGACAAGCACTTTCCCAGAAGCGCCGCAGGGATCCGTGGGCGAAGATGAGCTCGACGGCCAAGCGGGTCAGGAGCGGCGTGTAATCTTCCCGGACCTGAATCCTGAAGCCGGCCGTACGCATCCGGCTTTCCAGGGTGGTTTGGGTCACGGCGCCGGTCAAGCAATCCGTTGAACCGCGCGACGGGGCGATCGCTCCCTGCTTTGCGCGGGCATACAGGTCGCTGACCACCAGCCATCCGCCCCGGCGCAGCACCCGTGCGGCTTCGCGCAGGGCCGCGGCCGCATCGGGCACCAGCGAGAGCACGCATTCGCAAAAGAGTGCGCCAAAACGATCCGCACCGAAGGGAAGGCACTCGGCCGTGCCCCGCACCAGCGGCAGCATCGGTTCCGCGCGGCGGCACTCGGACAAGAGCGTCGCCGAGAGGTCCAGGCCCGCGGCATAAAGGCCATGAACGCCGCGCAGGTATCGCAGCGTCGCGCCAATGCCGCAGCCGACATCCAGCACGGCTGCCCCGGCCGGCAGCCGACAGAGGGACAACGCGCGCTCGGTGAGCGCCAGTCCGCCGGGCCGGATGGCCGGTCCCGTCACCGCGCGCAGCTCCTGCATTTCATAGAGGTAGTCCTTTTGTATCGACGGGTTATTTGTCTTCAAGGAGCTGCTCCACTTCGGCCATTCTGCCCGTGGCCAGGTCTTCCGGTACCAGCACCATACCGCACTCCGGACAGCGCGGCATCTCGGTGGTGAAGCGATTGCCCATGTAGGAAACCGTCACCGCCGACAGGGCCAACGGCCGGTCGCATCGGGCGCATCGCCAGGACCCTGCATCGGAAGTAAACGGCCGGCTATCCATCAGGCGACCTCCATGCGGTGGGCATAAGCGTTGTAGATCACGAAAGCATCGCCTTCCGAAGCGTACTCAACCCAGAACGTCACATTGAAGGGCTTGCAGCAGGCCTTGAAGCGGCCGCTGGCCGGATCGCGAAATTTCCTGCCGCTGCGTTCGGCGTGGTCGATCACGCGTTTTACGTCTTCCTCCAGGATACGGCGCTGTTCCAGCCGTTCGGCGATATCGGCGGCAATCCGCAGCTTCAAGCGGCGGTGGTTCTCCTCGTTCGGGGCTTTTTCATTCCAGAGGGTTTCGAGCAGGCGAACCTTGAGGCGGGCGCGGTTCTCGCGCCTGCGGGACCAGCCCGGCCGCGGCCGCCCTCCTGGATCCTCGCCGGCGGCTTCGGGAAACAGGATATCGAGTAAATGCCGGCTGCGTTTGCCGGCTGCGGCAAGATTGTCACGGCACATGGCGCAGTAGGCCACGACATCGAGACTGCCGGGGCCTGCCCGCCGGCGTACCACGGCCTGCGCCAGCGCAGGGTTCGCGAACTGCATCAGGCCGCCGAACCCGCAGCATTCGGTTTTATCTCGGCTCAGCAGCAGTTCCTGAACCGGTATGCCGAGGGCAGACAACAGGCGCCGGGCGTTCTCCTGAATCGCCGGGAACGAACGCGTCGTGCAGGGATCGTGTACGGCCAGCCCCTCCCCGGGTGCTGCGGCGTTTTGGGGCAAAGGAAGTTCGACCAATACTTCCCAGAGGGACTGCAGGACCATCGGCGGCTGCAGCTCGGCGAAAAAGAGATAACACGCGGAGCAGGCGGTAATCAATCTGGGGCGGCCCATTTCTTCCCATTGGGTACGCAGGCCGGTTTGTATCTCCGTAAAGCGCCGTTCCCGGCCGGACCACCGGGCGGGTGCGCCGCAGCAATCGAGCATCAACCCGACACCTCCCGAAAGGTGGGACCGCAAATAATGATAGACGGTTTCGACCATCCGCGGCGCGGAGGCGCACAGCTGGCAACCGGGAAAAAAAAGGTAGGCGCTGGCCGTCGCTCCGGGAGCGTGGCGTGCCATTCGAAAATGTTCTCCCCGGCTGTATTCCATGTCCTGCAGTGCGAACTCATGGGCCGAAGGCGGCATTTTCCCGTTCTCGACCATATTCTGGCGTGCTTCCAGGCAAAGATCCTGCATTGCGAAATTACGGGGGCACACCCTTTCGCACAGGCCGCACAGGCTGCAGCTGTTGATCAGGATATTGGCGGCCCGCGAACCCATGACGATCGATGCGTTGTTGTAGATCTCCCGGGCATACTTGCGTGGATAGGCGCCGAACTGTTCCAGGTAGGGACAGACCTTGACGCACTCCAGGCACTCACATTGCAGGCAGCGGCCGGCCTCGGCGCGGGCCTCGGGTTCCGTATAGCCCGCGGGATCGGCCGCCGGCACGGCCGAAAGGGGGGCGACACCCTCTATGTTTGTGTAAAGTTTGGTGGGTTGCGGGCCTTCGGTATCGCGGCCTGCGGTCAGCGATACCTTTTGCAGGACGCGATCAATGGAGTTGGCGGCCCGGCGGCCGTGGACGGCCTGCCACACCGGCGATCCGCCGGTTCCGGTTCGCGCCCCACCCGCAAAGAGCCCGGGGCGACGGGTGGTCTGCCAGCCTGCTTCGACGGCCAGAGGGGCGAATATGCGCTCGACTTTCGAATCGGATGCCTCCCAACCGTCCAGGCCCACATAGAGGGCATCGAATGTGGCGGTCCAGGTCTCGATCCGGCGCTCATCGACTGCTTCGCCCGTGAAGAAGGTCACTCCCAACGCCTTGAGGACGTTCGTTTGCTCATCGACTACCGCCGTTGTCAAACTCTGCGGGTAGCGCCGCGCCAAAATTTCTCCGGGCTGCCTACGGGGTTCGAACAGGGTTACGGCGTAACCTTTGCGTGCCAGGTCCCAGGCTGCGGTCAAGCTGCTCAGGCCGCCGCCGGCCACGGCGATGCGCTCCTTGCGTGAAGGCAGCGGAACGATGCGCTGGGGTGCGGCCGGACGACTCACGCAGGCACACTCCAGAGCTGCGATGCGAATCGCATCCCCAACCTGACTCCGCTTGCAGCGCCGCTGGCAGGGGGCGTCGCAGATTCTCCCCAGCAAACCGGGCAGGGGCATTGTCTTGCGCAATACGGCGAGCGCCGAGAGCCAGTCGCCCCGGCCGATATGCCTCGCCAGGGCTCTGGCATCCACGTGGATCGGGCAGGCCGCGATGCATTCGGGCCACTCTTCCTGGATGCACCGTGCCTCCCATTCGCGCAAAGTCTGTTGATCCATTGCGGCGCCTGAAAGAGAAATCGGCCGGCCGCCCCTGTTGCGGGCGACCGGCGTAATGTTACGCGAATGCAGGGGTGCGCACCGATTTCAGGCCGGCCAGGACCTTTTCGGGCAAAGCCGGCAGGTGCGTAATGCGCACGCCGCAAGCATTGTTGATCGCGTTGATCACCGCTACATGGGAAGCGGTCAGCGGCAGTTCGCCGACGCCGGCGGCGCCGAAGGGACCGTGTTCGCGCGGTGTCTCGATGTAATGGATTTCGAACCGGTCCGGAATCTGTTTGGCGTAAGGGAATCCGCAGGCGTGCAGCGACGTGTGTTTGTGGATATCTTCGAAATCCTCGCTCAACGCCAGGCCGATGCCCTGGGCCACACCGCCGTAGATCTGGCCGTCCACCACCAGTTTGTTGTTGATTTTGCCGATGTCGGCCATCACCGTGTAACCCTCCACGGCGGTTTTTCCGGTTCGGGTATCCACCGCCACCTCGGCCATGAACATGCCGTACATGTAGACCGCAAAGGGCGCACCCTGGGCGGTTTCCATGCTGCAGGGCGTGCATACCGAGGCCACCCAACTGCCGTCGTAGCTCAACGGGATGTTCTCTGCCTTCATCTCGGCATAACTGCGGTAGGTGCCGTCCGGCTTGCGCATCGCCTTGATCAGCATGTCGCAGCCGTTCTTGATGGCATTGCCGGTCACGACTTGCTGGCGGCTGCCGCCGGAGGGTCCGCTATTGGGTGTAAGGGCGGTGTCGTTCATCACCAGGCGGATCTGTTCGGGTTCGAGCTTGAGCGGCCGCAGCGCCTGGTGGGCCGTGCCCAGGGCGCCCATATCGGCGCCCTGACCGTGATCCTCCCATGAGGCGTAGAGCGTCACGGTATCTTCGGGGTTGAGTTCCACGCGGATTTGGGAGGAATCGGGACCGTCCAGACCACAGCCGTATATCCCGAGGGAGACGCCCACTCCCTTGCGCACCTCCGTCGTGCTTTCCGTGCGGGCTCGTTGAAGGGCTGCGTCGTACAACGGCCTGAGTTTCCGGATCATCTCGGGCAGGCTGTAAACTTCCGGCGCCTGCCCCACCGGGGAGGTGTCCCCGGGTTGATAGACGTTGCGGGCGCGGATCTCCAAGGGGTCCACACCGACTTTGGCGGCAAGTTCGTCCATCAGGCTTTCGCCGGCCAGAAAGCTCTGCGGCGAACCATAAGAGCGGAAAGCTGAACCCCAGGCGTGATTCGTCGCCACGGTACGGCCTGTGCCGCGGATGTTGGCGATGCCGTAGCCCGCCCCGATGAACTGGGCCCCGCGCAGGGTCAAGAGGTCGCCGAATTCCGAGTACGGGCCGTGGTCCACGGTCCAGTCGCTCTCCATGGCCACGATTTTGCCGTTTTTATCGGCGCCGTATTTGAGCTTCATCCAGAAGGGCGACCGCTTGCCGGTGTACGTGATGTGCTGGTGGTAGTCGTAGCGCAGGAAGACCGGCCTGCCGGTGGCCATGGCCGCCACTCCGAGCAAGGCCTCCATGGTGGGGCTGAATTTATAGCCGAAGGTTCCACCGGCCGGATTCTGCACGAGGCGCAGTTTTTCGGGGGCGATACCCAAACCCGGCGCGATCATGGCATGGTGCAGGTGGATGCCGATGCTCTTGGAATGGATCGTCAGGCGCTCTTCCTCGTCGAAATAGGCGAAGCCGACGTCGGTCTCCATGGTCATGTGCGGCTGGCGTTGCAGGTAGTATTCGCCCTCCACCACATGGGCGGCCGACCGCATCAGGGGGTCGGTTTCTCCGCCCTTGATCAGAGGGATCTCGAAGTACACGTTCGGGGTCCCGGGGTGAATCTGCAGGGCGTCCTCGGCCATGGCGGCGGGAGCACTCATATAGGCCGGCAGTTCCTCCAGATCGACGCGCACTTTCTCGGCGGCCCGGCGGGCCTGGTATTCATTTTCGGCACACACGACGGCGATGGCGTCGCCGTATTGAAATATTTTTCGGTCGCACAGGATCGGCCGGTCCCAGCCGTCGCCCTTGTTTGTGGGAAATGTAATCAGGCCGCTGATGCGGTTCTTGCCTTTCACCTCCTTGGCCGTGACGATCTTGAAGACGCCCGGCATTTTCTCGGCCTCGGAGGTGTCGATCGCCTTGATGTCGGCATGCGATACCGTGGCCTGCACGAGCGCCAGATGCAGCGTGCCGGGCGGCAACTTGAGCCCCAGGTCGGCGCCGTAATCCAGGGTGCCGGTGACCTTGGCCACCGCCGAAGGACGCGGGTAGGTGCCGCCCCAGATTTCTCCGGAAGCGGGCATTTTAAACAACAGTGCTTCCGCCTTGAGCTCGCCGCGCATCACCCTTGCGGCGTCCATGACCGCATCCACGAGCGGTTTGTAACCGGTGCAACGGCAGGCGTTGCGATGGGATTGAAACCACTCGCGCACCGCTTCACGGGTGGGATTGGGATTGCTGTCCAGAAGTGCCTTGGCGGAGACGATGAAACCCGGCGTGCAAAAGCCGCACTGGGCTGCGCCGTGGGCGATCCAGGCCAACTGAACGGGGTGCAGATTGTCGGGATTGCCGACCCCTTCGATGGTAACCACCGAGGCGCCTTCCGGCACCCGGTTCATTTTGGTGATGCAGGCGCGCACCAGCTTGTCGTCCAGGATCACGTTGCAGCACCCGCACTGCGCCTGGCCGCAGCCGATCTTGGTGCCGGTCAGGCCCAGCTGCCGGCGCAGCACATTGGCCAGGCTTTCATCCGCCGAAGCGATGACCCGGCGCTCGATACCATTGACGCGGATTGTTTTCTTCAACATGGCGCCCCCTCTCTGACTTTGCCGCTCCATCGGCACACGGAACGGTGGTTGACATTGTGGTATTTCCGAGACCCGACGGGGTCCTCCGGTTTGAATGCGTTGGAGTGATGAAGGCGCTAGCACGGCCGGGATCAAACTGTTGCCTTCGAATTTCTCGTCCGAGCCGCTCGAAAAGCTTTCGATGGAAGCAGCACGCCGCTCCTTCGATAAAGGCACGTTCTGTGGGCCGAGCGCCATGCAACCGTTGTCCCGGCGCACCGGAAGCAGGCGCGCCGGCAAGCCGCCCCAAGACCCCAGCGGCATGCTGCATACGCCGGTACACATGATCCAGATACCAGCCCGCAACACCACCCGAGCGGACCAGTTCACGGTGGAGCGAAGGCAAAAGCGCCGCCCGTTCGGTTTTCAACTCAAGGCCTCCCAGCCTGGAGCGCCGGAGTACCTCTTCCCTGGTCAGACCAGCCTCTTTCAACTGATCGGTCAGCCGCCCATGCCGATGTTTGATCAGTGGGGCGGGCCAGCCTTCGACCGCGATGAGAATTCTCCGCGGGTTGACCAACAGGTCGCCCGCCGCCGAAAACTCACCGCTGTCGACGTAGTTCCCGAGGCACAGCAGCACCAGCTCGGACAACCGCGACAAAGCCAGCAGTAAAAGGGGTGCTTCCAAGGTTCCGCATGCAGCCAGCTGTCCGCGCAGCGCCACGAGTCCTCTTTCATTGATCGTGTAAGGGGCAAGCTGGTCCAACGCACAATTCCATCGGTTCAGGCGCTCACGACTGGAGGCGGGATGGGCCTGGGGTTCCGGCTGGGCTGACGGTGCAGGCGTTTGGAGGGAACCTTCGTAAACGCACATGAGGTAAGATCCTCCCGGTGAGCGTTTTTTGAATGGAAGCCCCTTCGCTTATCGGATATAGAACGAACTATGTCAATATTGACTAGGTTGTTTTTGGATTTTGTTGTATTTAAGTCTCTGATTATTTCTAAATCAAACCAGGAATGACGATGATAACTACCCCATTTCGAGTTCCGGCGCATGCGAATATCCCGCGCGCAACGAACTGCGCGAGGCTCACCGTCGAGTCGATTGCCGATTTCGACGCGTCGCGCGGGTCTTCAATTTAGACCAGAAGATGACAAAAAGCCGAATAATGTATAGGGTGGCTGCAGTTCCCTCGAGTACATCTGGGCCGGAATAGCGTTCGACAACCTTTACCAGAAACGATGGACGGGTGAAATGAGCAAGTTGATCAAAGAAGAACCTGAAAAAGGCCGATTGCACATCGATACCCCGTTGATGGGCGAGTCGCTGGTGAGCAAGGAACTGTTGAAGCGGACGGAAGCATCCGAGTACTTCCGGATGCACCCGGATATCAATGTGATCAAAATCGGCGGGCAGAGCATCATGGATCGCGGCGCAAAGGTCTTGCTGCCCATTCTGGACGAACTGGTCAGAGCCAAGGACAAACACAAAATTCTGCTCATGACCGGCGGCGGCACGCGCGCACGTCATGTTTACAATATCGGCGTGGATCTGGGGATGCCAACCGGTGTTTTGTCCAAGCTGGGGGATAAAGTGTCCTGGCAGAACGCCGAAATGCTTTCGGTGCTTCTGGCCAAGCACGGCGGTGTGAAAATCGGACACGGCGACAACCTGGAGCAGTTGACCATGTTCTGCCGGCTCGGCTATCTGCCCATCACCTACGGCGTACCGCCCTATGGTTTCTTCGAACATCCCGCCGAACACGGGTCCATTCCGCCGCACCGCACGGATTGCGGCGCATTTTTACTGGCGGAAAACATCGGCGCGCGATCGCTGATTTTCTTGAAAGATGAAAAAGGGCTGTACAGCGCCGATCCGAAGAAAGAACATGCGGGGGAATTGACTTTCTACGATGCTATCTCCGCAAGAGAACTGCTCGAACTGGACCTCGACGATCTGATCATCGAGCGCCCGATTCTCGAGCTGCTCCAAAGATCCAAGTGCATCAAGCAATTGCAGATCATCGATGCGATGCGGAATCCGCAGCTGATATCGGCGGCACTCGAAGGAGAACATGTCGGCACGATCATCTTCAAGGATCCGAGCTGAAAACCGGCAGTCCGCACGCGGCTTTTAAGGGTTCGAGTCAGGTGCCTGCGCGCCGGCGTCCCTGCCGCCGCCGTCCTGGCGTCCCTCTCCGGAATCGAGGTATACCGCCTGGGCGCCGGTTTGGGTGCAGATCAGCTCCAGTTCTTTTCTGCGGATATGCTGGACATAGAGCGTGACGTCCGAGCCGCTGACACCGACAACTCTGAACCTCGGTTTTCTTTCGCCTTTTTCGACTTTGCGCCGTTCCCGCACGAATATTCTTGTAGTCATTTCGGCCTCCCGGATGTATGGATGGGATTAATCCATCAAGGTTATATTTTATTTTATTTATCTATATCCTATTAGGATATATGTCAATGAAGATAAAATCCAAACCCGGTTCACGGGCCGGAAAGTCCGAACGCTACATCATGCCGTCTCTGCTGATGGCGCTGAAGGAAAAACCTTCGTATGGGTATGAACTGTTGCAGCATATGAACCGCTTCGGGTTTGTCGAAGGCCAGGCGCCACCCGGCATGATTTACAGGCATTTGAGGGATATGGAAGCGAATGGATGGGTGGCCTCGGAATGGAAGACCGAAGAAGCCGGACCGGCGAAGCGGATCTACCAGTTGACCCCCGAGGGGGATATGGTACTCGGCTCCTGGGTCGAATACATGAAAAGCCACGCGGAAAAATTGCTGGCTTTCATCGAAATGTACCGCGGCCTGGCTGAGGACGATTGACCGCAGGGCCGTTTACTGCCCTGCGATGCATTAAGACAGGTGCACGACGGGAGGAAATGCCTTTTTCTTGTTCTTGGTGTAGATATTCTGCCAGACGCCCTGTTCCTTCAGGCCGACCAGCAACACCGGGCCGTGGGCGATCCGACGGGGCCGAAGCCACCCATTGGTGAGTACGATGTCCTGCGGCGCGGGCGCCGTGGCATTGCGGTCCACGGAGACGACCGCGATATGCCGCGCGTTCAGCTCCGCAACGCTGACCGCTTCAGGATAGCCGCGCAAGTCGCCATATTCGATGTAACGCCCCAGCCATCCCTCGGCCGTGAGTCCGACGGCCGCCGCGGCTCCGATGATGCCATCATTGGAACCCCCATGCCCCGAAAGATGGCCCATCCCGGCCGCCTGCAAGGCCTGTTTCTGGGACATCACGCGATGGGTGCAGCAGCGGCCGAAAGACACCAACTCAGACAGGCCCGGATCGGTCTCGGCGACGACGCACAAGCCCGGATCGCTGCCGGCAACCGAATGCCGCGCGAGATGTTCGGCGGCCTCGTCGATGACGCTCCGCAACAGAGCCGGGTCCTGCATCTCGACTAAGATGCAGGCTGAGCTGTTATGCGAGGTATATGGTATTTCAGGGTGTACCAGCAGTTGCTGTCGTATGACGCCCAGGCAGTGACATCCTTCAGGAAGTCGGGCATCGAACCAGCGGGCCAGTTTTCCGGTACCCGTCGGCGAATCCGTTGTATCCGTGTCGTCAAATCCGATGTAGATGTGCATGAACGCCCACTTGTATCGTCTGGGTTGAACAAGCATGGAGCCGACAATATGATGGTGTTAACCGCGACCCGCCGACGAGTCAATATACTTCTGCTGTAACCGTGCGGTTTCTCGAAAACACCTCGTCCTTACCCATTGTGACGGTTCAGATCGCTGGAGTGCGAGGGGGGCCTAAACAGCGGACCGGCATGCGATGCGGTCCATGGGTCAAAGCACGGCATTGAATTCTCAAATCCTGATTCTGGCTTTGCGGATAAACAGGTCCGCGGCGATGCCGACCCCAAAAGCCCAGGCCATATTCGGCACCGCAAGGGAGATCCCGCTGATCAGAAGCGCGACGAAGTATTCTTCGTTGGTTTTGAGACTCCTGATGAGCGGGCAAAGCTCCAGGCCCGCAAAAATCAGAAGCACGCCCAGCACGGAATTTGGAATCAGCGTCAGAAACGCAAACCCGGCCTCACCGAACACAAGGGCGAGGGTCACCAGAATTGCGCCGATCATCAGCGGAGCCCCGCCGGTCCTGGCGCCGAACCGGTAATGTGCGGCCAATCCGCCTGTCCCGTGGCACATCGGAACGGCCCCGAACAGCCCGGCGGGCAGGTTCGCAATTCCCATGGTCAAGGCGAACTTTCCTGCAGTCGCTTTCGACACATGCGGGTCTTTTGGAAAGAGGGCGGAACAGATATCGGCGGTGCCGACGCAGGCATTGCCGATCGTAAGCGGAATCTGGGGCAGAATGAGCATGATGAAAGCAGTCCACAGATCGTGGAACGAAAATGACATCAGCCGGATCTCCGTGGGCCCGAGAGACAGGCTACGGCCGTCGAGGCCGCCCAGCCCGAAACCGGCCGCAATTCCCACGGCCACGGCGGCAATGGCCGCGGGAACCTTCCGGTTGTCCAGCAACAGCAGCACCAGGGCGAAGACGACCACCCCCAGGATCAAGTTGGTGCCTGGGATCGGGTACCTTCCGGCCGCACCGGAAAGGAACAAGTCATGACCGACGATCAGTTCGATCCCCTTGCGCAGAAAAACGAGGCCGAGCGCGAGTTGAATGCCTCGCACCACCGGCTGGGTAAAGAGCCTGGCAAGCCTGTCGACAAACCCGGTAACCGAAAACAACAGCAGCAGCGCCCCGAAGATGACGCCGGCCGCGCCGATGACCGGTTCGGTGATCTGGTTCGGAAACGCGATGGCGATCGCGCCAACCGCCTTCAAAGGCTGAACGGGAACCGGCAGCCGGAAATAAAAACCTGCAAGAAGATAGAAAAGGCCGAAGGATAGAAAAACGGTCGTAGGGCTGAGCTTGTTGATCAGGATCATACCGACGACAATGGGCAGCAATGTGCCCAGATCGCCGAAAGAACCCGCCAACTCGATCCGGTCGAACCGATAATGAGGCCGCAACGCTTGCTCATTGCCGGAATGAACCGTTTCGAGCGCAGTCCCGGTATGGAAAGCTGCCTTTTTCTCATCACCGCTGCTCATGGTCCCTCTCTTTTGGTTCTTTTTTGGCTTGTTTATAAAACACGTTTTATATATTATTCGTGCCATTCCTGATCCGAATAGCTCGTTGCCTTGTTTCTGTCAAGCAATTTAGGATATTGAGACAACAAGTGATCGCGTGGAGAGGACCCAACGATGACAACGCCCAGCCATGCGGGAATCGTCGCCACCGGCAAAAAATCGCTCGATCCGGTGCAGCTGCAAAACCTCGAACAGTCATTTCGAACCTGGGCGGAAGCCCCTTCCGGCACGAACCGCAAGATCTCGAGAAAACGTATTCTGCTGATCTTCCTGCTCATCCGCTACACCGGTGCAAGACTGAATGAAATCCTCGGCCTGACTCCGGAACATGATATCGACTGGGAACGCCACATCGTCCGGTTTCTTAAGAATGACACGAAGAAAGCAGGCTTGAGGGAAGTGCGGATTCCCGAACACCTGGCGGATGAAATCAAAAATACGCTGAATGAATTCAACCTGCCGGGTTCGGCCGGGGATTTCTTCAGGATAGATCCGGCTCATGTGCGCCGCAGATTTTACGATCGCGCCAAGTCGGCCGGCATTGCGCCCGAATTGGGAAACCCGGAAACCATCCGGCGGTCACGGGCCATCGAGTTGATGCAAAGCAATGTGCCGCTTCCCGTGGTTCAGAAAATCATGGGCCACGCCACACCAAACCTGGTCGCCGCGTATGTCGAATATTCGGACGAAGAGATCCGCAAGGTGGAGCGATTTCACGTCGAGCGCGAGAACCAGCGTAAAACCAGCGCCCGCAATGCTTTCTTCGGCAAAATCGACAAGGTGGTCACCGGCGATGTACAAGCTGCGATCGAAATCGTCTCCGTCGAAGGGCAGAGGATTCACTCCGTTGTCACCAACGAAAGCCAATCCCGGCTGGGCCTCAATCCGGGGTCCCTGGTCGCCGTGGAAGTCAAGGCCCCCTGGGTGGTCCTCTACCGAGG
>JAEYRZ010000033.1 GCA_023435265.1 Pseudomonadota bacterium | reverse complement strand
ATACCCCGGCACACCTGAACCGTGCCCATCGAACCGAACTGGAACTTTCCAGATAACCGCGTAATTTATTAACGACCGAGGTGAAAGGCAGGTTGAGCTTTGAAGACAAAAGTCGGCACCACTCCCTCTTTTTTCGCTTGTAAAATATTCCCGGCAAGCTGAATATCGAAACGGCGCCGCCGTCAGCGAAAGCTGCTTTTAACCAGTCGAACGGGTACTTGGCAGGCAGGCAAGCGGACGGCTTTAATATGAACATGCACATCCGCTATGAATCGATCGCACCCCCATCATATCGAAGGCAGCCTCAAACGCTACTTGGAGATCGAAACCCTTCTCAACGCGTTTTTCGCTTCCTTCGATTATTGTCTTTCGAGGTGTATTGCGCCCGAACTGCGGCGCAACGGAAACCAGCCCGTGGCGGCCTGCTGCACCAAAAAATACTATTCGGCTCACGATTTGGCGCATCCGGCCTTCGACCTCCTGAAGCAGGAGCGAGAGCGCCGCTTCGGGAGGCCGGAAGACTTTTCCTGGGGCAACCCGGTCTCGCCCTGCGAGTACCACAACCCGGAGCGAGGGTGCCTGTTGTCAACCCATAAGAGCCCTGTTTGCCTGTCGTTTATCTGCCCGCAGGGCATCGATTTTCTCAGAAGCCGCTACGGCATCTACGGCTACGATTTTTCAGGCGTCTACTATGCGCTGGAATGGATTTTGACCGGCGACCTGCCGGAAAACGGATATCTCGACTTCACAGCCGGCATTCTCGAAATGACCGACAAGGTAAACCGCATCAAGATTCCCTCTGACGAAAACCGCATCGCGACCGGGGAGCGACCTGTGCGTGCACCCGCCCGCCCCACCCGCAACCGGAAAAAGAAATGCTCCGCAAATATTTGCGGAGCATTTCGGCCGTGACTTCATTCGACGGACGCCATTTCCTTCAACGGATGCTGGCATGATAGCGTTGCAGGCTGCGCACCTTGGGGGCGTTTTCGCGCCGCGCCGCGATTCCCTTGGCTGCGGCAATCGCCGCGGCCGTGGTGGTGATATAGGGAATTTTATACTTGATTGCGGTTTTGCGGATGTTGGAGCTGTCGGTCGCGCTTTTGCGGCCGCTGGGGGTATTGACGATCAGATGGATCTGCCCGCTCTTGACCGCATCCACCAGGTTGGGGCGTCCCACGTCGAGTTTGGAAATCGGTATCGTTTCGATACCCTTATCTTTGAGGAACCGGTGGGTGCCTTCGGTCGCCATCAAGGTGAAGCCCAACTCGCGGAAGCGGCGCACCGGCTCCAGCGCGGCCGTCTTGTCGCGGTCGGCGATCGTGAAGAGCACGGTACCTTCGAGGGGCAGGGTCGACTGGGCGGCCTCCTGGGCCTTGAAAAAGGCCCTTCCGAACGAGTGCGACAACCCCAGCACCTCGCCGGTCGAGCGCATCTCGGGACCCAGCACCGGATCCACTTCCGGAAACATGTTGAAGGGGAAGACCGATTCCTTGACCCCGTAATGCGGGATCTGGCGGGCTTGGACATCCAGTTCGGCGATCGTTTTGCCCAGCACCACCTGGGTGGCCAGGCGGGCCATGGAGAGTCCGCAGACTTTGGAGACGATGGGCACCGTGCGCGAGGCGCGCGGATTGGCCTCAAGAACGTAGACCGTGTTGTCGTGAATGGCATATTGCATGTTCATCAGACCGACCACCCCGAGTTCGACGGCGATGCGGCGGGTGTACTCGCGGATCGTATCCACGTGGGTGGTGGCCAGGCTGATGGGCGGAATCACACAGGCGCTGTCTCCCGAGTGGATGCCGGCCAGTTCGATATGCTCCATGACGGCCGGTACGAAGGCGTCTTTGCCGTCGGCAATGGCGTCGGCCTCGACTTCGATGGCATTGTCCAGAAACTGGTCGATCAGCACCGGCCGTTCGGGGGTGACCTCCTCCACCACAACAGTCAGGTAGTGTTTGAGCATCGCGTCGTCGTGGACGATTTCCATGCCCCGGCCGCCCAACACATAAGAGGGGCGTACGATCAGCGGGTAGCCGATGCGCGCGGCGATCGCCAGTGCCTCGTCGTAACTTGCCGCCATACCCGATTCGGGCTGCGGAATGCCAAGGCGGCGCATGATCTGGGTGAAGCGGGCGCGGTCCTCGGCCAGATCGATGGTTTCAGGTGAGGTGCCCAGGATGGCGACACCCGCCTCTGCCAGTTCGCGGGCGATATTGAGCGGCGTCTGGCCGCCGAACTGAGCGATAACGCCCAGCGGTTTTTCTTTTTCATAGATGCTCAGCACGTCTTCGACTGTCAACGGTTCGAAGTAGAGGCGGTCGGAGGTGTCGTAATCCGTGGAGACGGTTTCGGGATTGCAGTTGACCATGATCGAGGCGTAGCCGGCCTCCCTGATGGCCAGCGCCGCATGCACGCAGCAGTAATCGAATTCGATGCCCTGCCCGATGCGGTTCGGGCCACCGCCCAACACCATGATCTTCTTCCGGTCGCTGATTTGAACATGATCCGGAGCATTGTAAGTGGAGTAGTAATAAGCCGCATTCTCCACCCCGCTCACCGGCACCGGCTCCCAGGCCTGGCGGATTCCGGCCGCAAGGCGCTGCTCGCGGATGCGCGCTTCGGGCAGGTCCAGCAGCCTGGCGATGTAGCGATCCGCAAAGCCATCCTTTTTGGCGCGCTCCAGCAGCTCCTTCGGCAGATCCCGCCCTTTGAAGGCAAGCAGCTCTTCTTCAAGATCCACCAGTTCCTTCATCTGTTCGATGAACCACGGCTTGATGTGCGTCAAGGCATAAAGCCGCTGGATGTCGGCGCCTTTGCGCAGCGCCTCGTACATGATGAACTGGCGTTCGCTCGTCGGCCAGGCCAGGTGCTGCAGGAGTTCATCCAGGGAGAGCCGGTTGAAGTTTCTGGCGAAACCCAGTCCGTAACGATTGATTTCCAGGCTGCGGATGGCCTTCTGTAGGGCTTCTTTATAGGTTTTGCCGATACTCATCACTTCGCCCACGGCGCGCATCTGGGTTCCCAGGCGGTCTTCGATGCCCTTGAATTTTTCGAATGCCCAGCGGGCGAATTTGACCACCACGTAGTCACCGGAAGGGGTGTATTTTTCCAGGCTGCCGTCACGCCAGTAAGGCATCTCGTCCATGGTGAGCCCGCCCGCCAGCAGAGAAGATATGCGCGCGATGGGGAAGCCGGTGGCTTTTGAAGCGAGCGCCGAGGAGCGGGATGTGCGCGGGTTGATTTCGATCACGACCACCCGGCCGCTCCTGGGGTCGTGGGCGAACTGAACGTTGGTGCCGCCGATCACCTCGATGGCCTCCACGATGGCATAGGCATAATCCTGGAGTTTCTTCTGCAGGGCCGGGTCGATGGTTTGCATGGGCGCCGTGCAGTAGCTGTCGCCGGTGTGCACGCCCATGGCATCCACGTTTTCGATGAAACAGACCGTGATCATCTGGTTCTTGGCGTCGCGCACCACCTCGAGTTCGAGTTCCTCCCAGCCCAGCACCGATTCCTCTACCAGAATCTGGTGGATCAAGCTGGCGGCCAGTCCGCGTGCCGCGATCATGCGCAGTTCTTCAGGATTGTAGACAAGACCTCCGCCGGTGCCGCCCATGGTATAGGCCGGCCGGATCACCACCGGATACCCCAGTTCGGCCGCCACCTGCTCGGCCGCTTCGACGCTTTCCACGGCCTGGCTGCGCGGCATTTCGATGCCCAATCGGTTCATGGTCTGCTTGAAGGCGGTGCGGTCCTCGCCGCGTTCGATGGCATCGATATTCACGCCGATCACGCGCACGTTGTATTTGGCCAATATGCCGGCGCGGTGCAGTTCCGAGGAAAGATTCAGGCCGCTCTGGCCGCCCAGGTTCGGCAAGAGGGCGTCGGGACGCTCCACGGCGATGATTTCCTCGAGGATCTTGATATTCAGGGGTTCGATATAGGTCACGTCCGCCATGCCCGGATCGGTCATGATGGTGGCCGGATTCGAGTTCACCAGCACAACCTGATAGCCCAGAGAGCGCAGCGCCTTGCAGGCCTGGGTGCCGGAATAATCGAATTCGCACGCCTGGCCGATCACGATGGGACCGGAGCCGATGATCAGGATCTTGTGGATATCGTCGCGTTTGGGCATGAGCACTCCTTTGAATTGATAGCGGAGAGGTATTCGGTTTCGCAAAACTTTTACCTGTTAAATTAAGCCGGAGTGAAAAGCAAGATGGAATAGCCGGGCGGGTCGGGGCAATCGCATAGTGCTTTACATCTGGGTCGCTATCGGTATCGGAATCGGTGTCGAAAGGCCGCGGGTATGGTCTGGTTCCGGAAAGCAGTATTTTGGAGACGCGTTGCGATAGCGGGTCGCGACCTCGTTACCGACCCGACCGCGTTTTCAGGATGTCCCATATACATGCGATCGCATGGCCCGGCGGATGCAATACAGCTCCGGCCGAAGCGTCCGGCGCTCTGGGCCCGGCGCCTGCCGGACAGCTCTGATTGCATGCGGATCCGGGGGCGCTGCGCGACATCCGCAAGGCCCCCGATCCGGTTATTCGATGCCGCCGAAACTTTTGCGGATCTCTTTTTTGTTCATTTTTCCGACGCTGGTCTTGGGGATGCTGTCCACGATCCGCACCCGGCCCGGCACCGCGTATTTCGGGATGACTCCCTTTTCGGCATATTCGAGGACGAACTGCACGATCTGCTCGGCTCTCAGCTCCTCCGTGAATCCGGGCCTGGCGACCACCAGCGCCAGGGGCCGTTCGCCCCATTTGTCGTCGGGGATACCGATGACCGCCGCTTCGGAAACCCCGGGGTGCTGGCTGATGATGTCTTCGATCGAGAGCGAAGAGACCCATTCGCCTCCGGTTTTGATCACGTCCTTGAGGCGGTCCGTGATCTGCAGATAACCCTCGGCGTCGATAAAGCCGATATCCCCGGTGTGCAACCACCCACCGGCCCACAGGGCCTCGCTCTTTTCGTTATCCTGGAGATAGCCCTGGGTCAGCCAGGGGGCCCGCACCACCACCTCGCCCGTGCTGCGGCCGTCATGGGGCAGGGGCTTTCCCTGGGAATCGACCACCTCGAGCTGAACGTTGGAGATCGGAAGTCCGGTGCGGCAGCGGACGGCGATCTGCTCCGACGCGCTCAGCCCGGCCATTCCGGGCTTCAGATTGCTGATGGTCAGCACCGGGCAGGTCTCGGACATGCCGTATCCGGTGAAGATGTTGATGCCCTTGGCATGGGCGGCCTGGCACAGCCCCCTGGACAGGGCGGAGCCGCCGATGATCACCTTCCAGCCTTTCAGGTCGGTGTACTGGGCGGCTGGATGGGTCAGCAGCATGTGCAGGATGGTGGGCACGCAATGGGAAAAGGTCACTTTTTCTTTGGCGATGAGTCCCAGCAGGGTATCGGGTTCGTAGCGGCCGGGGTAGACCTGTTTGGCGCCGAGATGTGTCATCAGGTAGGGCATCCCCCACGCATGCACGTGGAACATGGGGGTGATCGGCATGTAGACATCCCGTGAATCGATGTCGGCCTGGGAACTGTAGGCGCAGAGCGCGAACATTACCCCGTAGGTGTGCAGCACCAGCTGACGATGGCTGAAAAAAACGCCCTTGGGCAGCCCCGTGGTGCCGGTGGTGTAGAACATGGTCGCCATCGTGTTTTCGTCGAAATCAGGGAAATCGTAAGTGGGTGAGTTGCCGTCCAGCATGTGTTCGTACTCTGCGGACAGCGGCAGCGAAGTCTGTGGATCCGCCGGGATGTCGTTCAGGAGGACGAATTGCCGGACCGTCTCCAGCTGGTTGCGGATCGGCTCCACCAGGGGCAGGAAATCGCGGTTGATCAGGATCAGGCTGTCCTTGGCATGATTGATCGTATAGACCAACTGCTCCTGGCTGAGTCGGACATTGATGGTGTGCAGCACCGCACCCATCATCGGTACGGCGAAGAAGCACTCGAGGTAGCGGTGGCTGTCCCAATCCATTACCGCAACGGTGTCTCCGGGTTTGACCCCCAGTCTGGCGAGTGCGCCGGCGAGTCGGGCCACGCGTCGGCCCAGGTCTCGATAGGTATAGCGCATCCGGTCGCGGTAGACGATTTCCTGGTCGGGCGCATAAATCAAGGGCGTGTCGAGCAGGTTTTTGATCAGCAGGGGGAAGGCATGGGCCGATGGCGTGGGTTGAATGGGTTTGGTCGGCATTCTTTTCTCTCCTTGTGTTATGGTGTTGGATCCATCCGCGATGCCGCCACCCCGTTGCTCGGCTTCCCGGCCGGGGTAGACGGCGGGGCGGTGGCCCCGACGACTCCACATGGATTTCTGCGGACCTGTTGGAACTGAAAGAAGATTAGGTGAACCGCCGTAGATTGTAAATACAAATGGATGGAGCAGGGTGACGCCCGGAAACCGCGGCCTTGTCAAAGTTCAGGAAAGCAGATATCTGCGGAGAACGGAATGCATTTTGTCGTGAACCGTGCTGTTCGTTCGTCGGAGAGGCGCTGCTGTCGACCCTGAAACGATGTGCAGAAGGTGTGCCCGATTCGGGCGCAGAATGGCAGGGCCGCGAAAGATGGAAAGGAAGATTATGGTTATCGTTCGACGATTGTTTCTTTTATTGATCGCCTTGTGCATCCCTGCGCAGCCGGGGGCTGCAGGCGAAGCCGATGCCGTCATTCCGGCCGTTCCCACGGCCGGGATGATCACGATGGTCGATCTGGGCGCAGACAAGTGTACACCCTGTAAACTGATGGCGCCGATCCTCGAGGAGGTTCGCAACGAATACGCCGGCCGCGCCTCGATCATCTTCATCGATGTGTGGAAGCATCGCGACCAGGTTCAGCGTTTTCAGCTGCGCGCCATACCGACGCAGATTTTCTATGATCAGGAAGGCCGCGAAAAGCATCGGCATGTCGGATTCATGGACAAGAAGTCCATCGTGAAGATTTTGCGCGAGCTGGGGGTCCCCGCCCGGGACGCCTGAAGCGCGCCGCAACTGCGCCGGGCGCCCGCGCGCGTCGTGCCGGGCTTGAACAGGAGGCCGATATGCAACCGCTGATCGGAGTGGTCGCCAATGAGGACCTGAACCGGTCTGGAATGGTGGTGAGCGCCGTCGCCGTGGGGTATACCCGTTCCTTGGAAAAAGCGGGCGGGGTGCCCGTCATCCTGCCTTTTACCGAAGATCACGGTAATCTTCCGGCGATGATCCATCCGATCCAGGGGTTTCTGTTTCCCGGCGGCGGAGACATCAACCCGGCTTTCTATAATGAAAGCGCGGCCGCCGCTCTGGACACGGTGAGCGAAGCCCTGGACCGATTTCAGATGGCGGTATTCCACCTCGCCTGCGCGGCGTTCAAACCTGTGCTCGGCATCTGCCGGGGGATTCAGCTGGCGAATGTGGCCTTAGGCGGCACGTTGTTCCAGGATATCCCCACGCGGTTCGGCGCCCGCGCTGTGGAGCATTCCGGCGCCACGGACGCGGTGCACCCTGTTGCGATCGAGCCCGGCTCCCGTCTCTATGCATTGTTCGGTCCCCGCATGATCGTGAACTCGCGGCATCATCAGTCCATAAAAGATCCCGGGACGGATCTTGCCGTCACGGCCCGTGCACCGGACGGCGTGATCGAGGCCGCTCAGCATCGCCATCTACCGATCGATCTCGTACAATGGCATCCGGAACGGATGATGCAGCAGGATGACGCCATGCTTCCGCTGTTCAGGGCGTTTGTGGATCGATGTTCATGAAGGTCTCCACTGACGGTCGTTTCGGGAACCATTGCGCGAAGGGTCGCTACTCCAGAAACGCGGCAGCATATTTGAGAGCCGTAAAGACGATGATGCCGGCCAACACCCATTTGATCGCCCTCGCGGGAACGAACTTCTGACAGCGCGCTCCCAGACACATGCCGTCCATCCTGCCGATGCCGAACAGGATGCCCATCAGCCAATCCGGGGCGACGCGTTGCTCTGGAGACTGCGACCCCGATACCGACCGCTGCCCCGTTTTCAGCATGTCACATTTGCATTCGAACGCCCTGCGCGAAGCAAGCAACGGCGGACCGGACGAACGTGGCTCAAGCACCCCCCACATAAAAGTTGACGCGCAGCTCAAATATGAATATATGATCAAGTGTTCATATAAAGAGAGGGCCCCATGAATCCAGATAATGCATCCGAACGTCAGCTGGATGTGTGCGGAATCAACTGCATCCATCCTCACATCATCCAAACGGTGAGCCGCCGGCTACCGCCGGGCGCTGCGCTGGGCGATCTGGCCGATTTTTTCAAACTGTTCGGCGATCGCACGCGCATCGGGATCCTATGGGCGCTGAGCTGTTCTGAAATGTGCGTATGCGATTTGTGCGCCCTGCTCGATATGCGCCAATCGGCCCTGTCGCACCAATTGCGCACGCTGAAGCAGGCGCGCGTGGTGAAATCGCGGCGGGACGGAAAGGTGGTCTATTACTCGATTCAGGACCAGCATATTCGGGAGGTCCTGCGCGTGGGAATGGTTCACCTGGGCGAATGAGGAACCGGGAGTGATTATGGCATCGACTTCGTTAAAACGGTTCACGGTCAGAAACCTGGACTGTGCGGCATGCGCAGCCAAAATCGAAAACGGTCTCAATCAAGCGGAGGGGGTGCACGAGGCGGTCCTCGACTTCGCCGGCCTCACCTTGCACGTCAAGGCCGACGATATGAACAAAGTCCGCGAGACGGTGCAGCGCATCGATCCCGGCGTCGATTTGATCCCCCAGGATGAATCCGTCCAGCGCGCTTCGGCGGGCCAATCCGAAAGCTTCCGGCCGGCGCGCGATATGCGTATCATAGCGGTTTCGAGTGCACTCTTCATCCTCCATTTCTACTTTGACAGCAGCATGCCCTCCCAAGGCCCCGGTCCCGAGGATCTGGCGGCACTGGCGGCCTATCTGCTTGCCGGTTGGAACGTGTTCCGGGGAGCGGTACGCACAATACGCCGGGGCGATTTTTTTGATGAAAACGTGCTCATGGTAATCGCCACCAGCGGGGCCATCGCGATCCAGGCCTTCTCCGAAGCAGTCGGTGTCATGCTCTTTTACAAAATCGGCGAACTGCTGCAGGAAAAAGCCGTTTCCCGATCGCGGCGCAACATCCGCGCGCTGCTAGCCGCCCGGCCGGACTACGCGCATCTGCAGCAGCCGGACGGGTTGAAATCGGTTTCTCCCGAGCAGGTTCGCGTGGGCAGCACGATCGTCGTGAAACCGGGCGAAAAGATTCCGCTGGACGGCGAGGTGCTCTCCGGCGTTTCCCAAGTGAACAATGCCGCATTGACCGGAGAATCTCTGCCGGCCGCGGCGGGACCCGGCGACAGCGTAATGGCCGGGGCGATCAACCTGCAGGGCGCGCTCGCGGTTCGCGTCACGCGCCCGTTCCGCGAATCTTCGATTGTCAAAATCCTCGAACTGGTCCAAAACGCCGCTGCCCGTAAGGCCGAGACAGAACGATTCATCACCCGCTTCGCCCGTTTCTACACGCCGGCCGTCGTGCTGCTGGCGGCGGGTATCGCTTTCATACCGCCGCTCATGACACCGGCCGGGGACTTCTCCGCCTGGATCTACCGGGCCCTGGTGCTGCTGGTGATCTCCTGCCCGTGCGCCTTGATGGTCAGCATTCCCTTGGGCTACTTCGGGGGCATCGGGCGCGCCTCGCGAAGCGGCATTCTGGTTAAAGGCTCCAATTTCATCGATGCCCTGGCCAAGGTGAAGACGGTGGTCTTCGATAAGACGGGGACCTTGACGCGCGGCGTTTTCGTTGTGGATCAAGTCGTGGCGGTGAACGGCTATTCCCGGGAACAGCTGCTCGCTTTCGCGGCCGCGGCGGAACTGCACTCCAGCCATCCGATTGCCATATCGATTGTACGCGCTTACGAGGAAAAGGGCGGGAGCATCGACCCCGGACAGGTGACCGGACACACGGTCATCGCCGGCAGCGGGGTTCGTGCGCAATGGAACGGGCATCGCATCATGGTGGGCAACGATGCTCTTCTGCATCACGAGAAAATCGAGCACGCCCTATGCGCGCTGGAAGGTACGGTCGCGCATGTCGTCGTCGATGATACCTACGCCGGCTACATCATCATCGGCGATCAGCTCCGGCATGGCGCCCGCGAGGCGATTGAGCGCCTGCGGCGCATCGGCGTATCCAGGGTCGCGATGCTCACCGGTGACAACACGTGCGCTGCGGAGCGGGTTGCCCGGCAACTCGACCTGGACCGCTTTCATGCCGACCTGCTTCCGGAGGAAAAGGTCCGCAGCCTCGAGCAGATGCTGCGTGAAAGCGGTCATTCCGGGAAGCTCGCGTTTGTGGGCGACGGAATCAACGATGCGCCGGTTCTGGCCCGCGCCGATGTCGGCGTGGCCATGGGCGGGGCGGGGACGGCGGCCGCCATTGAAACCGCCGATGTGGTCCTGATGACCGATTCACTGGACAAATTGGCCGAAGCGATCGCCGTTTCCCGCAGGACGCATCGGATCGTCTGGCAGAACATCGCCCTGGTGTTGATCGTCAAGATGGTTTTTGTGAGCTTCGGCGCCTTCGGCTTGGCCAGCATGTGGGAAGCCGTTTTTGCCGACATGGGGACAGCGCTCGTCGCCGTATTGAACGCTACCCGGGCGCTCGGGCATGTGCGCTGAACGGCTTGAGGCTCGGCAGGCTTCGAAGGCGGACTCCCCGCAGCGGCGGAACAGGGCGCTGCGGCGCTTGCGATGCCCGGTGGTTGTTCCGGGCATCGCTTACAAAGAGCGGGTTTTACTCTTTCTTGTAGCCGGCAGGAACCTTGAAAAGGTTTGCGGGAGCGGTTTTGGTGGCCACTTCCAGTACTTCGGTGGTGGACTGCACAGTGGCGCCCATCGTCTGCGTCGTGCTGTTTGCTAAAACCTGGAAGCCTTTGATCTTTTTCATCTCCTCCGTGGTTTGGGACATTCCGGGCTGATTGGCGGCCAGCGCACCCTGCATGGCATGGAAGACCTCCGGATCGATCTTGATATCTTCTGTGGCCCATACCTCCGAAACGACCTGCCCCATACCCATCTTCATCGTAACCTCGTACTTGCGGCAGTTCCAGCTTTTTATTTTTTTCTTCTCGCCGGTATCGACGACCTGCGTTTCCGTCTTCATCATCGCCGCCATGGCCTGGAACGCCTGCTGCATTTCCTGGTTGTCTTCGCCCGATGCCTCATCCGCGGCAGCATTCATACCCGGGATCTGCCCAAGGGGGGTTTCGATGTAAGTCTTTTCGACATGGTCCATCAGGATCATGGTTTTCTTGTCCATATCGACGATCGTAGAATTTTCGGGAGAATCGAACCGCGCCTTGCGGCCGCTGATCCAGATCTCGTTCATCTCGTCTTTGGCCGGTTGGTTCTGGCCCATGACCTGGAACGGGCCGGTGTGTTGTTTCTGTTTGATGTACTGATCCGCCGCGGATTGGGTTGCGGCGGCGCAGATCAACAGCACCGCGGAGATCAGGGTGAAAAATGGACGTTTTGCATTCGGCTGCATTCCGGCGTTCCTTTCTTCGCTCGAAGTGTATCACAATGTGAAAGAAGAGCTGTCTGGTACAAGTTCCGAAAACGTGCAGGATTTAAAACAAGGGCCGTTCTTTGGCAATGAATTTCGGAAATTCAGCGGCTGTCGGCAATTGTGTCGATCCCCTGCAGGGGATGAACCTTGAACGGAACGTTGGCGGTGCCGACGTGGCCTTTTTCGTCGAAGACATAAACGAACATGCGATAAAATCCGGGCGCTTGCGGAGCACGCAGGATCACCATCGGCTGACTGCTGGTGGTCATGTCCCCGACCCGATTCGGGCGCCGCTCATAGGCGCCGCCTTCTCCCAGGTCGGTTGGTTTTTCCAACAACTCCCACAGATAGGTCAACCGATCGTTCTCGGGATCCCAGGCCGTCACGGCGGCCATAAGCGGCTGACCGGGATGCAGTGCGATATCGTCGTAAGCGGAACTCAGGTTGATCGTCATACGGGTGACCTCCGGCGCCCGGTTCTCGGGCCACGCACCCGACCAGTTAAAGCCCATAACATCTACGGCCGGGCTGGAGACTTGAGTGATTTCGTAACCCGGAATGTTTTCGATGAACATGCTGAACCAGGTTGCGGTGCGCTCCTGTTTCTGACCCCACAAAAACACGTAAGATCCCAGGCAGCGATCACTATTGGCCAGAATATGCTCCGCATAGCGCCGGTGGTAATCCTGGGCCTTCTGGGTGCTCGTGGGTTCGATGGGGCTGCCCCAGGTGGTTTTGTCGACCTCCCAATGCCCGTCGACCCCCCATTCGGTGATGAGATAGGGGCCGCTGAACAGAGAGTTTTCAACCATCTCGTGCACTCTGGAAACCGATCGGTAGGCATTGATGCCGACGGCATCCAGTTGCGGTGCGTGGCAGGCGATCAGGTCCATAGAGGTTTCGTCGTATGAAATCACCGTGATCACCGGGTGATCCGGATCTTCCGACTTGATATACTCGGCCAGTTCATTGACGAATTGCCAGGCAAGCGGCGTTCCCGCCCCCTGCAGGTTGATTTCATTGCCCAGCGACCACATCAGAAGGGCGGGGTGGTGCTTGTAGCGCTGTACGACCTCGCGCACTTCGGCGAACTTTTTGTCCCGGTACTCTTCGCGTTCGTAATGGCCGGCATCATGCGACAGCCAGAATCCGACCAGGACCGACATGTCCAGCTTCTGCGCTTCTTCGAGCATTTTCCCGGCATGGTGCGCACCCCAGGGGCGCACCGAATTGGCCCCGGCCGCCGCCGCAAGCTCCAGATAACGGTCGCCGCCGACCCCCTTGATGTAATAGGGCTGGTCGTTCCGATAGAGTCTGTATTGTCCGGCTTCGAGGCGGATCGTCGTCGGTAAGAGGGCGCTTGCGGCGGCAGACGGATCATCGGCCGGACCCGGGCCGGGTCGGGAAGATTCCATCAGAGGGACAGGATCGGCGGTCTGGAGCGCCGAAGCGGTCTGTTGAACGGGCGGATCGCCAATGATGCCGGAAGCACCGGCGCACGGGAGCAAGAAGAGCGTCAATGCGAGCGACAGGGGAATCGTGAAGCAACTTGCGCGCATGCGCCTTCCTCTCCGTGACCATTGAATGGCGCGCAACCGGGCCGTGAGAACTTTCGCACCATTAATTTAACACCAAACTGATATGGCGTAAAGATGGCAGGTTTCAAACCTCCGGGTTTGGCCGGCGATTGCGGCCTTTAATCCGGGGTAACCGCAGGACATGCGGCCAACAGGCCGTGACGATGCGGAACAACCTGTCAGATTGGATATCGTCTGATCTAAAGGAATGCTTTAGAGAAAATTGCTGGACAAACGGGTGCGGCGCCGCCAGATTGCGACCAACAAACATGTTGCAGCAATTCGTGTTTTATGGTTTGGGCAGTCAGGCAAAAAGCGACTCCAGTAAAGCGGGTAAACCAATCAGGAGAATACACATGGACTTGAAAACGTTAGCGAATACGCCTTCGTGGGAGTGGCCCGAAACGGCGGACGAAACGCTCTTGGCGGTTTTGCGCGATCGGTCGGCCGACCCCGGCGATCGGCTGCTGGCGGCCGAGCTGGCGGGAGATTATAGCGTCATGAATACCGCGATCGCCGAAACATTGTTGGACACAGTCGGTGACAGCGGCGAAACGGCCGAACTGCGCGGCGAGGCGGCCCTTTCCATGGGCACGGCGCTTGAACACGCCGATACAATGGGTTTTGAGGATCCGGAAGAGATCATGATTTCCGAAGCGATGTTCGAGCGGACAAGGAAAACGCTGCGCAAACTTTATATGGACCCGCAGCTCCCGGCCGAGCTGCGGCGGCAATTGCTGGAAGCTTCCGCCCATGCGCCGGAAGAGTGGCATACCCAGGCAGTTCGTGAAGCATACGCCTCCGACGATGACGACTGGCGATTGACTGCCGTTTTTTGCATGCAATTCATCAGCGGATTCGAGGATCAGATACTTGAATCCCTGCAAAGCCAGGACCTGGAAATCCACTATCAGGCGGTTTGCGCAGCGGGAAACTGGGGGCTCAAGGAAGCCTGGCCGCATATCACCGAACTGCTCTCATCGTCGAAAACAGACCGGGCGCTGCTCCTGGCGGCCATTTCCGCGGTACCCGCGATCCGACCGGAGGCAGCCGAAGACATCCTGGAAGAATTCGCCGAGCACGAGGATGACGAAATTTCAGAAACCGCAATGGAAGCCCTGGCCATGGTGGAGATGATCGAAGAATATGAGGAAGACGATCCGGAGGATGATGCGGAATGACGAAGCTTCTTCCGGGGCGGCGTTGACGCGGGCGGGGAACCCCGCCCGCTTTTTTGGTGTATATCAGGCCAGTTCGCTAGG
>JAEYRZ010000031.1 GCA_023435265.1 Pseudomonadota bacterium | reverse complement strand
GAGCCGAAGCGATCGCCGCGATGACCGCCGGGGCCGCGGCGCGCCGCCACCCGGCGCTGGTGCCGGCGGCCGGCGCCCGGCTGCGAAGCGCCGGCAGGGGCATCGTATGCTCCACGCTGCTCTTTCTCTGCCTGGCGGCGCTGCCGGCGCTGATCTGGCGCCTGCGCTTCGGTGGCTGGATGACCTGACCGACCCTGGTTTTTCTTGCCGGCAGGTGTTTGATAGCGCTTGACAGCCATAGTCGAGTTTCCCAATATGCAGCTTCCTTGTATCGAACCCGAAACATAACGGAGATTCTCATGCGTTCGGATATTCTGAAAAAAAGAGCTGAAACCCTTCCCCACCGCGCGCTCCTGCGTTCCGCGGGGGTTCGGGCGGAGGACCTTTCGTCCGGCAAACCTTTCGTCGGCGTGGCCAACAGCTACAACAACATCATTCCCGGCCACATCCACCTCGACGAACTGGCGCAGGAGGTGATGCGCGGCATCCGCGACGCGGGCGGCGTGCCCTTCGAATGGGGCGTGCCGGGCGTGTGCGACGGCATCGCCATGTTCGCCGAAATGCGCCTGAGTTTGCCGAGCCGCGAGCATATCGCCGACAACATCGAAATCATGATGCTCTCCCATTCGCTCGACGGCTGGGTGGGGGTGACCAACTGCGACAAGATCACGCCGGGCATGCTGATGGCCGCGGCACGTCTCGACCTGCCGGCGCTGATGCTCACCGGCGGCCCGATGAAGGCCAATATCATCGAAGGCCAGAAGCACCACCCCATCCAGGGCTTCGGCATGGTGGGCCGGATCAAGGCCGGCACGCTGACGGCCGAAGAGGCCGAGCAGCTGATGCCCTGCCTGGTGTGCGGCGCCGGTTCGTGCGTGGGGCTGTACACCGCCAACACCATGGCCGTGGTGACCGAAGTGCTGGGCATGTCGCTGACCGCCTGCGCCGCCACGCCGGCCCTGGACCCGCGCAAGAAGGCGCAGGCCTATGCCTCGGGCCGCCGGATCGTGGAACTGATCAAGGCGGATGTCCGCCCGCGCGCCATCATGACCCCCGCGGCCTTTGAAAATGCGATCCGCGTGGACATGGCCATGGGCGGCTCGACCAACACCGTGCTGCACATCCCCGCCGTGGCGCGCGAAGCCGGCATCGCCATCGGCGTGGAGCAGTTCGATGCGATCTCGCGCGAAACACCCAACCTGTGTTCGATCATCCCCGCCGGCGCCAACGAAATGGCCGATGTGGATGCGGCCGGCGGGGTTCCTGCGGTGATGGCGCGCCTCAAGCACCTGCTGCGCGACAACCCGACGGTCAACGGCGCGTCGATTCAAGAAATCGCCGCGGCCGCCAAGATCGCCGATCCGGAGGTGATCCGCGACGTGGATCATCCCTACCATGCCGAGGGCGGCATCGCCGTGCTGCGCGGCAACTTCGCCCGCAGCGCCGTGCTCAAGCAGACCGCCGTCGATCCGGCGATGCTGGTCCACACGGGGCCGGCCAAGGTCTTTTACACGGAAGAAGACCTGCTGGCGGCGATCGAAGCCCGCAAAATCGTCGAAGGCGACGTGGTCGTGCTGCCCTTCCAGGGCCCGGCCGGCGCGCCCGGAATGCCCGAAATGCTCACCCCCACGGATGCCATCAAGGGGGCCGGCTACAAGCGCGTGGCCCTGATCACCGACGGACGCTTCTCGGGCGCCACCAGCGGCCTGAGCATCGGGCACGTGGAAATGGAAGCTTTCAACGGCGGCGCCATCGGCGCCATTCAGGATGGGGATATCATCGAGATCGATGTGCCGCGGCGCAAAATGGACGTACGCCTGAGCGAAGACCAGATCCGGCAGCGGCTGGCGGCGGTGGCCGTGCCCGAGCGCAAGACCACGCCCATGCTGGAATACTTCCGCCGGGCCTACAGCGGGGTCAACTGCTACGGGAAGTAAATCGCCGGCCCGATCGCCCTCGCGACCGTATCCATGCGATCGGGCTCATGCCGGACCCGGCCTTCACGGCCGGGTTCCGCTCAGCCCTGGGGACGGTGGCACCCCCTCTTCTCCGGTGTGGACTCTTTGGCTGTGCCCCTGATGATGCCGGCCGGCGATCGAAGGCGGCCCGACAGGTCCGTTTCAATCCGCCAGCCGTTCGAAATACTCTTTTTCCGCGCCGCACAGGGGGCAGACCCAATCTTCGGGCAGCTCCTCGAACGCCGTGCCGATGGGTATGTTGCGTTCTGCATCGCCCTCCGCCGGATCGTAGACGTAACCGCAGGGACACTCATATCGGGCCATATTGCCTCGCTTCCATGGGATTGAAGGGGGGGTCTCCCCGCTCGGCCGAAGCAGCTGCTTCGGCAAAGTTTTTTAAAGGTCCGGGTTATTCCGGCGCGACCTTTTTGCGCAGGTTCTTCAGCCGGCCACGCTGGACTTTGGAATCCAGCCGCTTCCGGCGGGCGGTGGTTCCGGGACGCGTGGGCACCCGCTTTCGGGGAACCACGGCCACGCTGCGGATCAGCTCGCGCAGCCGTTCGAGTGCCGCCGCGCGATTCTGCTCCTGGGTGCGGAACTGCTGCGCCTTGATGATGATGAGGCCCTCTTTGGTGATCCTGCGGTCGGACCGCTTGAGCAGGCGGATTTTGTAAAACTCCGGCAGCGAAGAGGTCCGGATGTCAAACCGCAGGTGCACGGCGCTGGCCACCTTGTTCACGTTCTGGCCGCCGGCGCCCTGCGCGCGTACGCCGGTCAGTTCGATCTCGCTCAGCGGGACGGCTACATTTCTTGAAATAACCAGCATAACGTTGCCTGTGATCCAGGGGCACGGCGCGCCGTGCCCCTGGGCGCAATTCCGATTATCGCTACCCCCAACACACCGTGATCACGTCGTTGCGCGCGCTGACGTGCTGCAGCGTCACCTGGAACTGGTCCTCGGGCTTCAGGGCGATGTTGTCGGCGCCGGTCAAGGGGCACTCCAGCATGTAGGCCGGCAGCATGACCGTCTGTCCCCTGCGCTGCCGCCCAAGATAGACGGCCTGTTCCTTGCGGCCGATCTGGCCTTCCAGGTACTTCAGCAGCCAGTAGCGGTGGCGGCGGTGCTGGGTGCGCGCCACCAGGCCCAGCGGTTCTTCCAGGGCGGCGATCAGGGCTTCGATTTCCGCCTGCGTATAGGCGGGTTCGAGCCCCAGGGCCGCGCGCAGCTGGCGCTGGGTCACCAGATCGGTGTACTTGCGGATCGGCGAAGTGCAGGTCACGTAGGCCGGCAGGCCCAGGCCGGCGTGCGGCTCGGGCTGGCTGCCCAGGATGAAGCGGTTGATCAGCTTGCGCTGCATCCAGTTCTGAAACAGCGTGCCCTCGTCGCGGTTGTACAGGCGGTCGCGCGGTTCGGGCTGCGATCGAAAAATCGCCGGCAAACCGTTTTCAACCAGCTTGCGGGCTGCCATGTCGTTGGCCAGGATCATCAACTCCGAGACCAGCAGGCGCGTGGGGCTTTCGCGGTCGAGACGGGTCACCTGCGGGCCGCCCTCGGGCGTGATGCCGATGACGATCTCGGGCAGTTCGATCATCAGGGCGCCGTTGTCCAGGCGGCGGCTGCGGTGGTGCCTGGCGACGCCCAGCAGCGCGGCCAGTCCGCCGTCGTTTTCGATCATCTGGTCGGCCTGGGGGTAGGTGAGCTGGCGCTGCACGCGGATCAGGCTGGGAACGATTTCCACGTGGTCGATTTCGGCTTGCGGGGTCATGCGCACAAGGGTGCTGATGGCCGGCCGCGCGGCTTCGGCCTTGAGGCTGCAGGCGTGCTCCGAGAGGCAGGGCGGCAGCATGGGGATCTTCTGATCGGGCATGTAGATCGAACTGACCCGGCCGCGCGCGTCCAGGTCCAGCGGGTCGTCGCGGCGCAGAAAGTGCCCCACGTCGGTGATGTGGATTCCCACCAGCAGATGGTCGCCCTCGATCTCAATGCTCAAGGCGTCGTCGAAATCGAGGGTTTCAGGGCCGTCGATGGTCATGGCCGCGAAGTGCCGCAGGTCCCGACGGCCTTCGGGGGCCGGGCCCTGTGCGCAGAGGGTCTCGGCGTGCGCGGCGACCTCCGCGGGTATGCCGACCGGGATCGAATTGCGCAGCAGATCCAGGTTTTCATCGGGATGCCACACCCCGATCTTGGTCAGGAACGTGAAAATCGAACCGGCTGACGCCGTACCCGCCTTTTTGAGGATCTCGCGGGCGGCATCGCGATGCGGGCTCTCTTTCTCGAACAGGTAATAGGAGGCGAGCATATCGATGATCGACCGGCCCTCGGAAGGCATGGCGGCCGGCTGCCCTTTGAGCGCCTTGTGCATCCACTGGCCGCCCTGTTCGATCAGGCGCTGACGCTGCGCCTCGATCTCCCGCCGCGCGACGGTCTCTTCGACCTTGTCGGCGGGCTGGGGCCAGAATCCCTCGCCGCCGAATCTGAAATAGAGCCGGTCGTTGAAAAAAGCACGCAGCACGGCCGATTCGTGATCGCCGTCGACATCGGCGGAGAAGCAAAGACCGGTCATGGTGGGCAGGTCGATCCAGGACTGCTCGTCGCGAAGCACTTCCCACAGCATACGCACATCGACCCGTTCGCTCAGGCTCCGGCGCTGACCCGCGATTTCCTTGAGCTGCGCCACCAGCTTCTCGCGCTTCTCGGAAAGATTCAAAGTCCGTTCGCTGCGGTGCGCCAGGCGGCCGGCCGACAGCTTGACCTCGCGGTTGTTCTCGGTCAGGAGCCTGAGCCGCATGTTCTTGTTTTCGAGCACGACCGCGCAGACGATCTTCTGGCTGTCGATGAATTCTACGATATTGCCGGAGTCCATGAGGGACCTTTTAACAACCGGCGACCTGAAAGTCAATCTGCGTATGGGTCGAAATCAAAGCCAAAACAAGGAGTTGACCACAATGGCCGACCGTCTTATGGTATCGCCTGAATCTTTGGAGGGACTGCGGACATGAAAGCCGCCGATTTGATCATTCCCTACCTGCGCGCCTACAGGCGGCACATCGCCTTCGGCCTGCTGGCCCTGATCACCGTGGACCTGCTGCAGCTGATGATTCCGCGGGTGATCAAATGGGCCGTCGACGATCTGACGGCGCTGCGCGCCGATGCCGCTTCCCTGGGCCGGCAGGCGGCCCTGATCATCCTCCTGGCGGTGATGATCGGCGCCTTCCGCTACGTCTGGCGCCGTTCGCTGCTCGGCATGTCGCGGCGCCTGGAGGAGGCGCTGCGCAACCGCCTGCTGGGCCATCTGCAAACGCTCTCCGCCGACTACTTCGACCGGACCTCCACCGGCGACCTGATGGCGCATGCCACCAACGACATCAACCAGGTGCGCATGGCGGCCGGCATGGGGCTGGTGGCCTTCAACGACGCGGTGGTTTTGGGCGCGGCGGCGATCGCCTTCATGCTCTACATCCACGCGACCCTGACGCTCTATGTCCTGATCCCCATGCCGCTGATCGTCATCGGCACACGCCTTCTGGGACGGCGCATGCATCAACGCTACCAGACGGTGCAGGCGGCTTTCGCCGATCTGACCGAGGCGGTGCGCGAACGATTCGCAGGCATCCGCATGATCAAGGCGCATGCGGGCGAAGTCCAGGCCTCCGCCGCGGTGGGAGGCGCCTCCGGGCGCTATGTGCGGGAAAACATCCGCCTGGTGGGCGTCACCAGCGTTTTCTTCCCCTTGATGATGCTGCTGACCAATCTCAGCCTGGCCATCGTGCTCTGGCTTGGCGGCCGGCGCGCCATCCTGGCGGAAATCACGCCGGGCGACTTCGTGGCCTTCATCAGCTACCTGAACCTTTTGACCTGGCCCATGATGGCCCTGGGCTGGGTGACCAACCTGATCCAGCGCGGCGGCGCTTCGCTGGAGCGTTTGCGACGCATCCTGGAGCAGCAGCCGTCGGTCCGCAACCGGCCGGCGGCCCGCGCCCTGCCGAAAACCAGGGGGGAGATCGCCTTCGAAGAGGTCACCTTCGCCTACGATCCCGCAGGCCGGCCGGTGCTGGAACATGTCGATTTCAAGGTCGCCCCCGGCCAGGCCGTCGGCATTGTCGGGCCGCCGGGCAGCGGCAAAAGCACTTTGCTGAGTCTGGTGCCCCGTTTGTACGACGTTACCGGCGGGCGCATCACCCTGGACGGCGTCGACATCCGGGACCTGGCGCTCTCCGACCTGCGGACCAAAATCGCCTACGTACCCCAGGAGCCTTTCCTGTTCGCGGGAACGATCCGCGACAATCTCACCTTCGGCTGCGCCGGCGCCTGCGACGAGCGGCTGCTGCGGCAGGCCGTCTCCGACGCGGCGCTCGAAACCACGCTGGCGGAACTGCCGGCCGGCCTCGACACCGTTGTCGGCGAGCGCGGGATCCTGCTTTCGGGCGGGCAGAAGCAGCGTATCGCCCTGGCCCGGGCCATGCTGCTGGATGCGCCGATCCTGCTGCTCGACGACCCGATCAGCCAGGTCGACACAGAAACCGGGGGGCGCATCGTGGCCGCGATCCGCAGCATGATCGGCCGAAAGACCATTCTGATCGTCTCGCACCGCCTGGCGGCCGTGAGACCGGCCGACTGGATCGCCAGCCTGGACCGGGGAAAAGTGGCGGAGGCGGGCAGCCACGCCCGCCTGATCGAGCGCCAGGGCTATTATGCCCGCGTGCATGCCCTGCAGGAGCTGGAAGATGCGCTTTGATTACGGATACGCCGAAGAAGACCGCCTCGGCAAGGCCTACGACCTCCGCCTGCTCAGGCGCCTGCTGCCCTTCCTGCGCCCCTACCGGCGCCTGCTGGCCCTGTCGGTGGCGCTGGTGGTCTGCATCACCCTGGTCGAACTGGCCCTTCCCTATTTCACCAAGATCGCCATCGACCGCTTCATCGTTCCCGACCGGGCGGGACAAACCGAAGGTGGGCAGCGCCCGCTGACGGTCGATTTGAGCGCACCGCAGGTCCGCGCGGTCGTCGCGCGCCACCCCGATCTTTTCGCCGTCGACGCGGACTCGGCCGCCATCGCGTTCGAAAACCTCGACCGCCTGCCCCGGGCGGACCTCGAGGTGCTGCGCCGGGCCGACCTTTCCGGCCTCTCCATGGTGGTCGTGCTTTTTCTGGGCGTCGTAGCGGCCGATTTCGTGCTCACCTTTTTTCAGCGCATGATCATGGAGTATGCCGGGCATAAAGTGATGCACGACATGCGCACGCAGCTCTACGACCATGTCCAGCGCCAGAGCATGGCCTTTTTGGCCCGGCAGCCGGTGGCGCGCCTGGTGACCCGGACCACCAACGACGTGCAGAACATGCACGAGCTTTTCACCACGTTCATCGCCATGGTGTTCAAGGACTTCTTCCTGCTGGCCGGCATCGCCGTGGTCCTCTTCATGCTCGACTGGCGCATGGCGCTGGCCGGCCTGGGGGTGCTGCCGCTCGTGATCTGGACCGCGATGCGCTTCTCCGGCCTGGCCCGCGATGTCTTCCGCGCGCTGCGCGTCAAGGTGGCCGAGATCAACGGCCGCATGGGCGAAACGATCGAGGGCATGCGCACCATTCAGTCATTCGGCCGCGAGCAGGCCAACTACGATCATTTCGCCGCCCTGAACGCGGAGAACTACCGTCTGGGAATGCGCCAGATCCACATTTTCGCGATTTTCATGCCGGTGGTGGAAGTCATGGGGATCACGGCCACGGCCGTGCTGATCTTCTACGGCGGCCTGCAGACCATGTCGGGCGCGATCAGCCTGGGCGCCCTGGTGGCCGCCGTATCTTACATCCGGATGTTCTTCCGGCCGATCCGCGACCTGGCCGAAAACTACAATGTCCTGCAGAATGCCATGGCATCCGCCGAACGCATTTTCAAGCTCCTGGACCAGGATCAGCGCCTGCCGCAGCTGCCGGCCGCGGTCGACCCGGCGCAGCAGCCGTCGCCGGTGTTCCGCGATCTGGTCCTGCAACAGGTCTCGTTCGGCTATGTGCCGGGTGAAACGGTTCTGCGCGATGTCTCGCTGCACATCCGCAAGGGGCAGACGGTCGCCGTGGTGGGCCCCACCGGCGCCGGCAAAACGAGCCTCATCAATTTGATCCTGCGGTTTTACGATCCCGGCGCCGGCCAGGTGTTGATCAACGGCATGGACCTGCGGCACTGGTCTTCGGATGCGCTGCGCGGCATGCTGGCGCTGGTTCCCCAGGATCCGATCCTGTTCACCGGGACACTGCGCCAGAATATCTTTCCCGGGCAGGCGGCCCCGGACCCCGCAACCGTCGAGCGCATCCTGGCCGCCGCCAACTGCCGCGACCTGGTGGCCCGCCTGCCGGAGGGCCTCGACACCCACCTGGCCAAAGGCGGAAGCAATCTCTCCAGCGGCGAACGCCAGCTGATCGCCATCGCCCGCGCCCTTGGGCGCGAACCGCAGCTCATCCTGCTGGACGAGGCCACTTCTTATATCGATTCGCACACCGAGGCGGCCGTCCACCAGGCCCTTGCCAACCTCCTGCGCGGCCGCACGAGCCTGATGGTCGCGCATCGCCTGTCCACGGCACGCATGGCCGACCGCATCGTGGTGATGCGCAGCGGCAGGGTGGTCGAATCCGGGTCGCACGACGAACTGATGGCCGGCGGCGGATTGTACGCACGCCTGACGCGACAAAACGGAACGGCCGCTCAGGCGGCGCCGCAGGCCCGCGCCTTGTGAGGCCGGCGACGGCACGCGCATGGGTGGAATGATCTTGCCAAAACGGCGGGCGGCATGCTATTAGGCTCCAACGCACTTTGAAATACCTCGTAAATAGCCGAATTTATTATCAGCATCCGATGGCGGTGGCTCCGCGGACGACCTGATACCGACCGGGATTCATCGGCGAACCGCTTTGTAAATACCCAAACGCAGTCATAAAAGGAGGTTGGACTATGCCGTACGATGCGACAAAGATGGCCGACTGGCAGATTTCCGAAGAAGCTGAAAAGAACATGCCCATGCCCGAGGAATGGCGCGAGAAGCTGGGACTTACGCCCGATGAAATGCTCCCCATGGGGCGGCTCTCGAAACTGGACTTTTTGAAGATCGCCGAACGGCTCAAGAGCAAGCCGGACGGCAAGTACATCGAAATCACCGCCATCACGCCCACCCCGCTGGGCGAAGGCAAGAGCACAACCTCCCTGGGCTTGATCGAAGGTTTGGGCAAGCGCGGCGTCAGCGTCGGCGGCGCCCTGCGCCAGCCCTCGGGCGGCCCCACCATGAACGTCAAGGGCACGGCGGCCGGCGGCGGCAACTCCCTGCTGATTCCGATGACCGAGTTTTCCCTGGGCCTGACCGGCGACATCAACGACATCATGAACGCCCACAACCTGGCCATGGTTGCGCTGACCGCACGCATGCAGCATGAGCGCAACTACAACGACGAGCAACTGGCCCGCCTGACCAAGATGCGCCGCCTGGACATCGACCCGACCCGCATCGAAATGGGCTGGATCATCGACTTCTGCGCCCAGGCGCTGCGCAACATCATCATCGGCATCGGCGGCCGCACCGACGGCTACATGATGCAGTCCAAATTCGGCATCGCCGTGGGTTCCGAGTGCATGGCCATCCTGGCCGTGGCCAAGGACCTGGCCGACCTGAGGAAGCGCCTCAACGAAATCACCGTGGCCTTCGACAAGAGCGGCAAACCGGTCACCACCGGCGACCTCGAAGTGGGCAACGCCATGGCGGCCTTCATGCGCAACACGATCAATCCCACCCTGATGAGCACGGCCGAATACCAGCCCTGCCTGGTGCACGCCGGTCCCTTCGCCAACATCGCCGTGGGTCAGAGCTCGATCATCGCCGACCGCATCGGCCTGAAACTGTGGGATTACCATGTCACCGAATCCGGATTCGCGGCCGACATCGGCTTCGAGAAATTCTGGAACGTGAAGTGCCGCTTCTCGGGCCTGAAGCCGCACGTGTCGGTTCTGACCTCCACCATCCGCGCCCTCAAGATGCACGGCGGCGGTCCCAAGGTCGTCCCGGGCAAAGACCTGCCCGAAGAGTACAAGAAAGAGAACCTGGCCCTGGTGGAAAAGGGCTGCGAAAACATGGCGCACCTGATCGGCGTGATCCGCAAATCGGGCATCAACCCGGTGGTGTGCATCAACCGCTTCTACACCGACACCGATGCCGAAGTGGCCCTGGTCAAGAAAGCCGCCGAAGCGGCCGGCGCCCGCTGCGCGGAGTCCAACCACTGGCTCAAGGGCGGCGACGGCGCGCTCGAGTTCGCCGACGCGGTCATCGACGCCTGCAACGAGAAGAACGACTTCAAATTCCTGTACCCGCTGGAGATGAAGCTGCGCGACCGCGTCTCCTTGATCGCCAGGGAAGTGTACGGCGCCGACGGCGTCTCCTGGACGCCGGATGCCGAAGCCAAGGCCAAGATGCTGGAAAGCGATCCCAAGTACGCCGACTACGCCACCATGATGGTCAAGACGCACCTGTCCCTGAGCCACGACCCGACGATCAAGGGCGTGCCCAAGGGCTGGACGCTGCCCATCCGCGACGTCCTGATCTACTCCGGCGCCAAGTTCCTGTGCCCCTGCGCCGGCACCATCAGCCTGATGCCCGGAACCAGCTCCAACCCGGCCTTCCGCCGCATCGACGTCGATCCCAAGACCGGCAAGGTGAGCGGCCTGTTCTAAGCGCCCCGTCTTCCGGCCGATCGCACATAAAAACAAACGCCCGGTCTCCGGACCGGGCG
>JAEYRZ010000030.1 GCA_023435265.1 Pseudomonadota bacterium | reverse complement strand
AACATCGCGCACATCGGGATGCGCATCGAGTTGCGGTTCTGCAACGTGTACGACCAGGTTCTTGGACAGCAGGACCTTGCGGACCGCCTGTCCAGCAAGGCGTGTCGCTTCCCGGCTGGCCTGCTCGTTCCAAATCGGCTTACCCTGGGGTTTGTCCTGCAATACGGTGATTTGGGGTGTGAGCAATAAGACGCTTCGAATTCCCTGTATGTACGTTGAATATTGCGGATGGTACCGGTCGGCCGGCAGCGCGCATGCGGCCGATACGATGGACAGGCATGTCAACAACGCGAATTTTATTGCCGTGTTTGAAGTCTTCCCTGGATTCACCACGATCTGCCTCGCTTGTTCAGGACGAGTTTCCCGGCTGGCTTATGCAATTTCCAAACCAGGCCGCCTTTTAAATTTTTATCCATTATTAACGGTGCGTTGATTTATTTGGGCCGGAATCGCTGGCGATGAGACTGCCAATTATAGGCTGTGGGTGCCAAAAAATCGTTAGGCGAGAGGCGGATCAGATCAGGTTCAAATTGACTTTAAACCGTGAATGCGTATAGTCAACAAACTGTCGAATTTCGGTAGAAGAGAAGCAAACATCATGTACGAAGGGGGAGCGGAAGATGAAACGAATCGTTGCGGTTGTCATGTTGGCCCTGTTCCTGGGGGGGTGTGGTCAGGCGGCCATGCAGTCCGAATTCTGGCAGCATGACACGATGTACAAGAACAATGATCACCTGAGATTCAGCTGGTTCGGTCATAACCAGCCCACCGCGGAAGACCGGGAAAAAACAGTCGAGCAGAACTGGTGGGGAATCGAGGTACCATACGTACCTGGCCAATAAGGTGCGGCAAGCCCTTGAAACCGAGCCAAGCTTCGGCTTGGCTCGGTTTTTTTTAATTGCCTAACGGTCCGGCTCTTCCCTATTTTCGTTTTGCCCACGGTCAGCGCGCTTCTGTGAAGCCGCCCAAAGCCGGGTCAAACCTTCCTGTTCGCGTCCGCGCGATTTGATCCGCATACCCCACTCCAGAACCACCAATATTGCGTAAATGCCCAGCAATATACCCGCAATCGTCAATACTGCGACGATTGAATTTTCAACGATGTTCAAAATGTACTGCACGCGGCGGCCCTCGCTTTCGATCGATGCCGGGATACGGTTACATAAGCCATTGTGGGGTGGCGCTCAAGTCGAATTCACAGACTTGAGGCTTGGGGTTGCAGGTTCGAACGAAGACACTAGATTTGACTTGAAATCAATTCGATGAGGAGAAGCACAATGGCTGAAAACACACGTGCAATGCGAACCTTCGATATCATCGCCGCGGCGTTGGTGATCATCGGTGGGCTGAACTGGGGTCTCGTGGGATTTTTCGATTTCGACCTCGTTGCCGCCATTTTCGGTCCGATGAGCGCGATTTCGCGGGTGATCTATGTTCTTGTAGGGATCTCGGCCCTCTATCAGGCCGTCCTGTGGCGCAGCATCCAGCGGCGCTGGGAATGCCTGCCTTGGCCCAAACCCAGCAAAGCGTAATTCTGAGCGTCTCCCGGCGCTGCCGGGGGGCGCGTTTTACCTCAAGCGCTATCCGCTTTCAGGCGATCGAAGGCATACGCCGCCGCTCCCAGCACTCCCGAATTTCGCCGCAAGGCGGGCGGCTTGAATTGCACGGCCTCGTAAGCGATGCGATATGCGCGCGTTCTGGCGGCAGCGTAGGACGACTGCATGAATCCCTCGCCCAGATTGGTCAGGCCCCCGCCGATGACGACGCATTCCGGGTTGAAGATGTTCAACAGATTGGCCAGGCCGATGCCGAAGTATTCCGCCGTGCGTGCGATGAGCGCGCGGGCGGCCGCATCGCCTTTTTCGGCGGCCTCCTGCACGACAGGAGCGGTAATCGCCCCGGGATCTCCACCGGCCAGGCGGCTGATCAGGGAAACCGCCCCGCTCTCGACGACCCGCCGCGCTTCACGGGCGAGTGCCGTGCCCGAGGCCAGAGCTTCCCAGCAGCCCACGTTGCCGCAGTTGCACCGCGGTCCATCCGCCTGGATCGTCATGTGACCAAGTTCCCCGGCCGTGCCGATCGAACCGGTATACAGGCGCCCGTTCAAAATCAGTCCGCCGCCGATGCCCGTGCTGATGGTCAGATAGATCATCTCCCGGGTTCCCTGACCCGCGCCGAAGCGGTGTTCGGCCAATGCGGCCGCATTGGCGTCGTTGATCAGAAAAGCCGGTCGGCCGAAGCGTTCCTCGAGCACCCGGTGGACAGGCAATTGCTCCCAGCCGGGCAGGTGCGGAGACGTGTAAATGATCCCGGACTGCGGGTTGGAAGGACCGGGCGCACCGATACCGATCGCAGTCATATGCGCGATCTTCCTCCCGCACTGGGCCATGGCGCGCTCTGCCGACCGGCCGATGGCCTCCATTACCCCGTCCGGCCCCAGGGCCGCCGGGGTGATGCTGTGATCCCGGCCGAGCAGGTCACCGCGCGCGTCGATCACGGCCGTCAGAATTTTCGTTCCGCCCAGGTCGATCCCCAAAACCAGTTCTTTTTCTCGACTCATGCCGACCTATCTATTACGCTACGCCCGATTTGAAAAGAACAATTCCCAGCGGCGGCAGTGTGATCGTAATCGAGTTGCTGCGCCCGTGCGAATGAATCGGGGCCGCCTCGACCCCGCCCATGTTGCCCTGACCACTGCCGCCGTATTCCCTGGCGTCACTGTTCAGGACCTCGCGCCAGAATCCGCCGCGGGGGGCGCCGATGCGATAATTGTGGCGCGGCAGCGGCGTGAAGTTCATGGCGATGACGATCTCCTCACCGGCTCGCGGCCCCTTGCGCAGAATGCTCAGTGTGCTGCGCTGGGCGTCGTTGCAGTCGATCCATTCAAATCCGCTCGGATCGAAGTCCAGGGCGTGCAGCGCGCTCTCGGCCCGGTAAACCCGATTCAGGTCCTCAATCCAGCGCAGCATCCCGGCGTGCAAGGGAAACTGCAGCAGATGCCAGTCCAAACTGGTCTCGTGGTACCATTCGTTCCATTGTCCGAACTCGCCACCCATGAAAAGCAGCTTTTTGCCGGACTGGGCGTACATGTACCCCAGTAGCAGCCGCAGGTTGGCGAAGCGCTGCCAATCGTCCCCCGGCATCTTGTTCAGCAGCGAACCCTTGCCGTGCACGACTTCGTCATGCGACAGCGACAGCACGAAATTCTCGCTGGTGGCATACATCATCCTGAAGGTGAGCAGATTATGATGAAACGAGCGGTGGATCGGATCTTTGCTCATGTAGTCCAGCGTGTCGTGCATCCATCCCATGTCCCACTTCATTCCGAAGCCCAGTCCGCCCACGTAGGTCGGACGCGACACCATCGGCCAGGCCGTCGATTCCTCGGCGATCGTCTGCATATCCGGAAAGTTCCTGTAGACCTCCTCGTTCATGCGCCTCAGGAAGCCGATCGCCGCCAGGTTTTCACGCCCGCCGTATTCATTCGGGACCCACCCGCCCTCGCTCCGGCCATAATCCAGATAGAGCATCGAGGCCACGGCGTCCACGCGCAGCCCGTCCACATGATACTGGTCCAGCCAGAACATGGCGCTGCTGATCAGGAAGCTGCGCACCTCGTTCCTTCCGTAATTGAAGATCAGACTGTCCCAATGCGGGTGAATACGCTGGCTCGGCTCGGAGTGCTCGAACAGATAGGTGCCGTCGAAGTATCCCAGGCCGTGTTCGTCGCTCGGAAAGTGCGACGGCACCCAATCCAGTATCACTCCGATCCCGCGCTGGTGCAGCGCATCCACCAGGAACATGAAATCCTGCGGTGTGCCGTAGCGGCTGGTCGGCGCGAAAAAGGAGCCCACCTGGTAACCCCATGAACCGTAAAAAGGGTGCTCCATTATGGGCAGCAGCTCGACATGCGTAAAACCCGTGCGCGCCACGTAGTCCACCAGGCGTTCGGCCATCTCCCGGTAGGTGAGCGAGCGGTTGCCCTCCTCGGGCACCCGCATCCAGGAGCCCAGGTGAACCTCGTAGACACTCATCGGAGCCTTAGGACCGTTTTTCAGCCCCCGCTCCTGCATCCAGTTCACATCCTGCCATTCATAATCCAGATTCCAGACAACCGAGGCGGTCTGCGGCGACAGCTCGCCGAAGAACGCAAACGGATCCGCCTTGTCGACCTGATAGCCGTTGTAGCGCGACGTTACGTGGAATTTGTACACCGTCCCGGCGCCGATCTCCGGAATAAATCCCTCCCAGATGCCCGAATCCTTGCGCGGCCGCAGCGGGTGGCTTTCGGTATGCCAGCCGTTGAAACCGCCGATCACCGAAACCGCCTCTGCATTGGGCGCCCAGACTCCGAAGAACGTGCCCATCCGCCCTTCGACTTCACCCAGGTGTGCGCCCAGTTTTTCATACAGCCCGAAATGGCTGCCCTCGTTAAACAAATACACATCGTCATCGCTCAACCGGGAAACATCATAGAGTACCGGCTGCCCCGCGCCTTCATGCTGACTCGTGGAAAACGCCATCCTTCGGCCTCCCGCTATTCTGAAACACCCGGTCCCCGCTTGCTTCGATCATAGCCAAGCGCGACGGGCGTTGTTAACTAAGCTAAACGTGAACCCTGGTTTTTCAAGAAAGGGCGGCTGAATACCGGACTGACAATGCGGGCTTCAACGATGTTTCATGGAAGGCAGGAACACCGGAGTCTTAGGTTCCGCCGCAAAATCGATATGATACCGTGCCATATTCGCGCAACTCATTTCAATGAGAAGATATCCTCCAGTCATTGCTTTATAATTTTCTGCGTCCTTTTTATTTTCATATCCGATTTCACCACAACAATACTGTCAAATACAAATATGGATAGGACAGGCAGAAATACGATCACCAAAAACGTACTTTTATATTCCATGAATCCAGTCCCCGCAAAGCCGCCATGTGGTAAGGGGAGTGAAAAGCAAACAATCAACACCAAAAAAACGACAACAGCTCTTAGGAACTTAATGAGAAATAATATAGATCGTTTAAAATTGGTTTCGCCAAACCCACATACAATGGCTGCAACTATAAAAAGTAAATAAATGAACATAATTCTAAATAGTCCTGAACCTAAATAGCCATTCATAGCGACGAACAGAGAAGCCATCAGACGTCTTCCAGATCTATCTTCGTAAATAGAACACGCCAGACCAATAGAAAATGCGAGCAAGGTTTCAGGTGCATAGTAGCTATAAAAAGTATTACGTAAGAAATTGTAGAAATATAGTATTGTGGTACAAAGAAATACAAAAGAAATTAAAGCGGAAATAGCTGTCGCCCGAAATTTAAGATTTTCCAAGATACTGTTTCCCGCCAATATCAAGTCAGTAAAAGATGTAAAAATAATATTTGTTTATCTTTGGATATTCAAATTATAAGCTCCAAAAAATTGCTGACACCGGCAGCTACCATTTTTTCTTACATGCTCTTTGAATTCAAGAAGTGCGTCTTCGATCATACTCTTAGTTTTAGTAATACGCAAATTCCCTTTGGTAAAAATGGCGTACAACCGTATAGATATGCTGGGGAAAGCATCATACTGAAATGTGTTTATTACAATGGCATGCATTGCAGAGCCCGAAGGCCGTCCATCCAGTTCTCCTACTGAATCCAATGTAGGATCATCAGGGTAGGCTGCTGGGTCATTACCAAACTCTCTTTGTGGACTATATTTATTATGCCAAGTAAGAACAGCTCCTTCATCCATATACGCATAATCTCCGTGTGCAACCCAGTCTTGCAGTGGATGAATAGCAATACCTAATTGCTTAGCTGCCATCTCTGGTTGTTCGAATACCTCTAAGGCTCTCCCAGAACAGAATAATCTTGCAAATTTCATATGCTTTTCGAAATATTCAATCCTAGTATCTTTGCCGCCCCCCCTGTTTCTATTAAAATGATAGCCCTGATCCCCAGCAAAGGGTATGGGACTTCTCCCACCAGAAATCGCATCTACGCCATTATTCCATTCTGCGATCAGATCAGCAGACTCGTCTGTAAACAGCTCCCGAGCCCATTGTCTGGTCATCTCGAAATGAACTTCCTGTCCCCACAATCCAATAAAATCAGTTTTACTTATAGTGTTATTTCCAACTATCGAATAAATATTAGGTCCACTTTTTTCTTCAACCGGATCTCTATTGATCCATCTACCAAGCACTGGCGAGTAGTGTCTGTTACCGTAGTAGTAAAGACTTGTCCGCTCATCGAAGCACTTTGTACTGAACCGATACGGATTCTCATCGGCGAAGGCGCCGGTTTTGTTGACCAGATCACCGAAGGGGTCATACTCGTAATGAGCAACAAGCGCGCCGTCTGAACCATCGACCACCTGCCCGACGTTGCCGTTGGCGTCGAAGAGATAGTGGTATGTCGAAGAACCCTTTACGGCCGCGATAAGTCCGCCTACTCCGCCGGCACCCTGTAGCGACTGGCTCAAGTCTAGGCCCCACAGGTAGTTGGTGTCAACAGAACTCTGCCCTTCTTCGATCGTGGTCGCCTTGATCATATTCCAGCCGTCGTAGACATAGACCGTCTCGCGGACCGGCTCCCAACTGCCTGAGGCGAAGCCGTAAATCGCCTTCCGCACACGCCTTCCCATGTAATCGTAGACGAACTCGGTTCGCGTGCCGCCCTCCGCGGGTGTCTGCGGGGCAACGGCGATCAGCCGGTTTTCGGCGTCGTAGATGTAGGCCAGGCCCTTGTGATCCGCGGCCAGGTTGCCGTCCAAATCGTAGGCCAGCGCCGCAGCTGCGACCGATTCGTACTGGTTGAGCATATTGCTTGTGTAAAGCGTCTGCACCCGGGCCGCTTCCGACCTGGTGCGGTTGCCGATCGGGTCGTAGAGGTAGGCCCGCTGGCGATCGGTTACCGGCTGGGAGAGATCGCCGACATCGTCACCCAGGTAGCGGTCGGATGCGACCACTTCGCTGCGGTCGTTATACCGGTATCGGTCAAAGGCCGGGTGGACAAAGGCCGTGCCGCTGTTGGCGTCCGAGAGGCGACGGCCGATCGGATCGTAAACGTAGTCGTATCTTGAAAGGGTCAGGCCGTCTGCGCTGTTTTGCACCGAAGTCTTCAGGTCGCGCTTTTCCTCGTAATTGTAAACGGTGGCGATGCCCGAACCGGTGGTAACCCCGCCCAAAAGATCGGAATCGGGCAGGTAGCGGTAGCCGGCGCTACCGCTCCGGCCGGCGATGGTCCAGCTCAGACTGTTGAAGCGGCCCGCGGGGTCGTAGCCGTAGGCGACGCTTTGATCGGTGTCCAGTGTAAAGCCAGCGGCCCGGCCGGAGCCGTCGTAAGTGCGGGTGAGCATGGCATCCGCAAGACCGCTGTGGGATTCGGAAAGAGGCTGCAAGGCGGTGTTGTAGGTAAAACCATGGGTTCCGGCGGCGTCCATGACCTCCTTGGTGCGGCCCAGGCGGTCATAGGCCAAGGTGACCCCCGGCGTATCGTCAGAGTAGTCGATGTGAAGCAGTTCGCCGGTGGCCGGATCGTAGCCGTAGGTGGTGACCAGGGGTTGGCCGTCGTGCTTCCGCGCCCAAGTTCGGGTCAGAATTTTACCTTCGGGGGTGTAGGCGTAGTCGACCCGGGTTCCGTCCGCGTACTGCTTGGAAGTCAAAAGCCCGGCCGGGTCATACCCCCAGGTCGTGGTGTCGCCGCCGGCACCCTCCGGGAATTTTGCTCCATCAAAGCCGTATTCGGAGCGATAAGTGGTCATGGCGATCATGCGGCCCGAATCGTCGTACTGGTAGCTCGCCGGGTAAGGCACCTCGCCCCAGGTGTTGGTGACCTGACCGCGCGGGTTGTAGGCATAATATGCGGTCTTGCCCAGAGCGTCGGTCTGGGCGATCTTGCGTCCGCTCTCCGGATCGTAGGTGAAAAGGGTGCGGTGCCCGGCGCTGTCTTCGATCTCCGCGATGCGGTGATCGACGTCGTAGCGTGTGGTCTCGGTGCCGGTGCGCGGGTCGGTCCGGCCGGTCCGACGCCCCAGGCCGTCGTAGGCGAAGGTGGTGACAATGCCGCTCTTGCTGCGGCTCTGGATGAGGCGCCCGTTGACGCTGATGCTTTCGGCGTCGATGGTCGAGTCGGGATAGTCGATCGTCCTGGTGACGGCTTTGGCTGCGGGGTCGCAAGTGGTGCGGCTCACCGTGGCGTTGCCGTGGATGTCGACGGCCACGGTTTCGGATTGCTCGTGATCTTCGATCAATCCGGTCACTTGAGTCCGCTGGACCGAGACGGTTACGGCCGTGGGGTCGTTATCCACGGGAAAGACCTTCTGGGTGGTCTGCTGCCACCATTGGCCGGAAAGCTCGGTATAGGAAGTGTCGCTTTCGTTGATGCGGTCCATGGAAGCGGGGTCGAGCCGGCCGTCGCCGTCGATGTCCAGGCCACTCCGGGTCTGGTTCCCCAGCGGATCGTAGCGGTACAGTGTGTCGGCCTGGCCGCTTTGACTCACGCGGACCAGATGTCCCTTTTCATCGTAATAGTTCTCGGTGATCCGGCCGGGAAGTTCAATGCGGATCGTGCGGCCCAGCATGTCGGTTACGCTGCGCTCGAGCAGGATGCCGTCGGCAGAGCCGCTGCGCACTTCGAGCACCTGGCAGCCGTCGGCATTGACGCTGTAAGCGTAGTACCGGTTGGTCACGGCGCTTCCGGTGAGGTGCCGTGTTTTGCCGTCGATGTGGCGGGTGGTGATTTCAGTGGCGCCTCCAGGCCGCGTGATCGTGCTCGTCAAACCGTCCGGACTGTAGGTGTAGGTGGTCACAAGGCCGGACGCGTCGATGTTTTCCGCCAATCGGCCGGCGCGATCATAGTGGTTCCGGCTGAACTGGGCGAGGCTGCCGCTCGTGACCGTGGTTTTAATGCTTCGGCCCAGGGCGTCATAAGTGTAGAGGGTCTTGATATCGGCCTGGGCCGGGAGAATGCCGGCGGCGCCCTCGCGGGTCGCGCTGACGATTCGGTTCAGGTCGTCGTATACATAGAGCGTAGTGCCGCCGGCGGCATCGGTGTCGCTCACCTTTCCGCAGCAGTCCCAGCTTGCCTGGGTGTGGGTGTTGCCGGAGGTGTAGGTGTCGGTGACCCGGCCGTCGATGTCATGCACGTGCGTGCTCCATGTGAGACGGCTGAAGCCGGTCGGCGTAACGAGATCTACGGCCGACAGCAGTGAGCGGCCGAGCCTCGAAGCGATCGTGACGTCGCGCGTGGACTTGAAGGGAATGCCGTCGGGCTGATCGGCGGTGACATGCCAGACGCTTTCCTGAATGTCGGTTCCGGCTCCCTGCGTGAAGACACCGGGACTGTCGCCAGCCGGGCTGTAAAGACCGCTGGAGTAAAGGTAGATATCCATGCGGCCGTCGGGATGCACGATGCTTTTCAGGCGGCCTGCGTCTGCAAGGCCGGTGCCGGAAGGATAATAGGTTTCGATGGTGCGCTGGTTCGTCGGATCGCCCGGGAGCGCTCCGGAGCTTGCGCAACGCTCGGTGATGTGGTTCCGCTCGCCGTCGGCATACTGCGCGTAAATATGGTATGTTTTGGCGACAACCTGTCCGGCGATGGTTTCGGCCACGGTGCGCGCCGTGTGCCTGTCGGCCGCCGTGTCGCTGTCCGTGCTGTTCAGGGGCGTATAGTCGTAGTAGCGGGCGCAGGCTTGTTCGGCAGGGCTGTCCGGGGGACTGTCCAGGTAGGGTGTGATCTCCACGCTGGGACGCCCCTGATCGTCATATTCGATGCGGTACCAGGAGCCGTCCGGATCGATCCGCCGCGCGATGCGGCCGTAGCTGCCGGTCTGCGCCTTGTCGGTGTAGTACTCGGTGGTGGTGGCAAGCGCCGCCCCGTCAGGATCGACAATGGTCTGGACGATTTCTTCGCCCCATTCGAAAGTGCGATAGGTGGTGCGGGTTTTGGAGGCGATGTTGCCGTATCGGTCCTTGATGGTCTCGGTGACGGTGCGAAGATCGCCGTTCTTTTCTTCGCTTCGCGCAAGGCGCTGCGCACCGTTGGCCTTGCTCAAATTCCAGCTCGCCTGTTCGCTGTCCCAGGTGTAAAGGTGCTCCTTGGCCTTACCGTCGCGCGTCTCGACCACTTTGAGCTGAGTCGGTCCGCCGGCGGAGGTCGGATTTTCGACCGTCCAGATGCACGACGGTACGGCGCCTGCGGCGATCTGGTACAGGCCGTTTTGCTCACCGATGATTTCTTCCGGACGGTAGAAATAAATACCGTAGCCGTTCGCATCCACCACGCGGATGTCGGCCAGGGCCTCGGGAGCCATCACCTGACGAAGGCTCTGATCCTCTCCGTAGCGCGCCACTGTTTCATTGCCGACGCTGGATAGGAACAGCCCGGCCGGGGTCGCCAGACGTTCATCGGGCTTGCCCGATCGAATGAAGAGATGCCCCGCGGCCTGACCTCCGGCGCCCGGGCCGAGGCTGATGCCGACATCGATGCTGGAGAGGGTTACAAAACCATTGCCCGGCAGCGCATCGCACTCGCCGTTTTCGCAAGCGGGACAACCCACAAAAATGCGCACTTCCTTGTAGACGCAGGGGTTCTGGCGATCTTCGGCCCTGACGGTTACCCAGCCGGATTCGCTCCGCTCTCCGGCTTCGATCCTGGCGGTCGCATCGCCCAGGGACCGGATTCCGGCCGCGACCCCTTTTTCGCGGTGCAGCAGCGACCAGGTGATCGTACGGTCGGCCGGCGCGGCAAAGGCCTTGACCTCCCGGCTACCGCCGATCGGAATCAGGCATCCCTTGGTCTGGTGGTCGATGATTTCGATCCGTTCGATTGTGACCGCGCCGGGACGGAGTACGATGCTTTCGCTCCGTATCTCGGCGCCTCCGCCCGGGTTGAGCACGACATCGGCCGTATACTCGACGCCTTCATCGAACTGAAAGCCGCGCGAAAGGGCGCCGAAGCCGCTGCCCTGAGTCTCGCCGGGCAATACGGCGATCGGGGCGCCGGCCCTGTATATGAAGACATAGGCGCTGCCCGCTTTGTATTCACCCGGCTGGATGTCATAGCGGATGGGCACGTCGCAGGTCGACTGGTTCGAATCGTTGACGGCCACTTCGACGATGTCGGTTTGCGGAACGACGGTGACGCCGTAAACGACCTTGTCTATTGATGACGACCGCTCGATGGCGTAGTCTTCGACCCTGCATTCGCTGCAGCTGTTGTCATGCTTTTTGCCGTCCACCGCGCCGCGGCCGACGATCTCCACATGGTTTACGCCCGGCGCCACCACGTACTGGATGCTGAACCGCCCGCCCCCCAAATCCGAGCCGCTCTGACCACCGAAGCTGACGCCAGCCTGATCGAACTCGGTATCGATGAAGAATTCCCGACCGCCGATGATGGTCTGGCAGGTGCGCGAGCTGCCGTCGCTGCAATGGATCGTCTCCTCATCCCGGTCTTCGTTTTCGCGCACGAAAAAGATGTCGGCATGCATGGGAATCGCCGAGCCGGTCGGCGCGGCATCGATTACATTGCCGTGGCTGTCGACCGCGGCGGAGGTATTGAGGCGAAAGGTCGCGGCCGGAGGCGAATATCCATTGCAATTGCCGAACACGGTGGAATGGGTCCATTCACGGGACGTGATATCCCTGCAGGAAATGACGATTTCGGTGTTGGTCCCCGGCACGGCACCGGCCATGACATATGCCACGGCGCCATACAGATAGTCCGCGATATCTTCAATGACCGTGCCGCCGCTGCTGCACTGACCGTAGGTGGGATTTTCCGCCAGACAAGGATCGTCACGCTTTACGAGATAATCCTGACGTGTTTCAGGACTGGGCTTGCTGCACGTTTCGTAGCGCTCGACTCGTCCGATCGAAAACACCACCTTCTCGTTGGCGCACGGGTTGCCGTATGAATCGAGAACTTCCGCGAGGATGCTGAACACGATGGTCAGGGGACTGCCGCCGCCCAGGAAGGTGCTCTGTATACTGGCCGGCGCTCCGGGAAGCCCGTAGGCGGTGAACGGCACCGCAAGCTCCGTCTTGAGACTGCTCAACCGGGCGGAGATGATATTCTCACCTGCCTGCTGCGGATACGCCTTGTCCTTTTCCCACCAGAAAGCAGGGTTGACACTGGTGCTCGTGCCGCAGACGAACCCGGCCCTGGCAACGCCGATGGGGTCGGTTGCGGCGGTCAGAACGGTGGCGCCGTTTTCAAACCGGCCGCCGCCGGCCCTTATAAAGAACTCCACCTGCGCACCGCTGACCGGCTTGCCTTCGGCGTCGCGCACCAGCACCTGCAAAGGGGCGGCGAGCGGCTGACCGACGGTGCCCGCCTGCATGTCGGTGGCCATGATCTTGTCGATCCGAACGGCGACCGCGGGATCTTCGTTGACTTCGCCGGTGTAGCTGTAAGTCATTTTTCTCAACACATCCTCGGGCCAGCGGTACAGCCCCCATACGGTCATGCCGCCGGCGATCCGGCCGGAGAGCATATAACCGGCTTCGCCGGTTTCCGGGTTTTCTTTGATGTAGCCGATTCCGGTCCAATCTTCGAAGGTCGACAGCTGCGCGGGAATGCGCACGGTGAGGTTCTGGTTGACGGCATCGACGATATCCTCTTTGACGTTACCGGCCAGGGTCAGCCCGGGCAGAACGGCGTCGATGTTGGCACTGTCAATCCGCAAAATGGTATTCTGCCGGTCGGCGGCGTGTCCCAAAAGCTGCGCGGCGGCGACGCCGCCGACCTGGAACGTTTCTTCGAGCACCTGCGCTTCAAGGTAAGAGCCCTCGAGCGCCGAAAGCTGCATGAAAAGCTTCCGGGCCTCGGCGCCGTCATCCATGACCAGGCCGCCGATGGTTTCGATTGCGCGCAGGTCGGCATCGACGAAGACCCCTTTCCAATCGAGGTCGTGAGGCTGGCCTAAAAGCTCCGAGATTTCCATCACACCGCCGGTGGTGACCACGCCGGGCATGGGACGGACGATGGTGATCCGCAAGAGGGCTGCGAGTTCTTCTTCGGCCTCGTACCACAGATTGTCATATTGCGCGGCGGCTTCATGCAACATTGCCGCGGCTGTCTTGGCGGCGAGGTCCATGTCCGCGGGCCGAACAGCCTTTTGGGCGAATATCCCGATAAAGGCCGGGCTGCCCGTGATGTGGGTATTGTCGAACTGCTGCTGCCCGGTGGGGCCTTCGAGCCCGATGGTCTGAATGAAGGTCTCTCCGGCGGCCAGACCGCCGGTGCCGATGATCTTGCGTTCGCCGGCAACCTCTATCACGGGGCGCAGGCGGATGAGATAGGACGGGGTATTGTCGAGCCCCCCGAAAGCATTTATGATTTCCTGATCATCGACCGTATGCGGCTCGAAGGTGAGTAAAACTGCCTGGTTGGAGAGGTGGGCGGCCGATAGCCTCTGATCGTAGAAGATGTGGCCGTCCGTGCTTCGGGCCCGAAAGACAACATAATGGACGAGGGCCTCGGGCAGTTCGGTATATTCGCCGGTAATCTGAATGGTTTTGAATTGCAGCGAAGGCGGCAGGATCTTCAAGTGCTCTGGATTTTGACTGCGGATGGCCAGCAGATCGTTGTAATCGGTGCCGGGTTCGAGCGTGAGGAGCTGCCGGTCGACCTGGGTGCGCAGGTACTCCATCGGCGTCTCCCGGTGTTCGCCCGCAAGATACAGATCACGCAGGGGGCCGAGCTCGAGCCGGGACGCAACAGCATCGGCAGGTGCGATCGTATAGCCCGCCGGCTTGAAGCTGGTGTCCAGCGGGATCCAGATTTTGCCGGAATCGTCGAGTACGGCGCCGCGATAGTTGGCATAAGGCACCTGGGTTTCGACCCAGATGTGTTCGATATGCAGCTGCTCGATGCGCCCTGCGCTGAATTGGACCTCATGGGGAATGCCGGCCTTTTGCAGCAGCTGCAACAGCTCCTCGTCCTCCCGTATACCAAAGTACTTTCGGGCTGCGGAGAGATCGGGATAAAGGCTGATGATGCCCCGCACGTAGCGCGCGGGGTAGTTTGCAGCCCTTAACAAGGCGACCAGCAAGGCGGCCTGATCGCAGTCATTGCCGCTTTTCTGGCGCAGCGTATCCTCCGCGCCTTTCATAACACCCCAATACCACTGGGTTGCCACATTGTTTTTGACCCATCCGTAGATCTCGACCGGGCTCCAGTTCAAGGATTCGGCCAGCTCAACGATCGCCCTGGCCTTGGGCGCGAATCGGTCGGCCTCAAGATCCTGTTCGACGCCCTGAGGCGTTTCGCTCAGATACGCGGGTGAGACGGTATTCTCCGTATCGGGCTTTCTGGCAGGTATGCCGAGGTTGCGGTACGGCAGATTGCCGTAAATAGGCATGTCCTGAGTGCGCGCACCAGGCTCGAGTAAATTCAACAGGTGTTCGATCCGCGCCTGGCTCAGCTGCCCGCTCAGTTGCAATTCTTCCAGTTCATCGAGGAAAAATTCGACGACATGGCGGTACGTTCGATGCATGGCCTCATGGCGCCTGGAGGCGACCGAACTTAATGCAGCGGCACGCCTCTCCCGGCGCTCGAACTTGTCTTCGAGCAGCAGATGCAGAGGCCTCATCTTTTCTTCCAGCGCTTTCAACCGATCAAATCGTACAAGTGTTATTCCATCCTTGTGCATGTTCCCGAGCAGTTGTACCGCTTCGAACAGCGCTGCGGCCATCTCCGCCTCAGGCGATTCGTTGGCGGCGAAGGCGATCGAATCCGCCAGCATGATCATCATCGCAATCCAAACGCTCAGACAGCGCCGCATCAAGATCGTCCTTCCGAAAAGGTCACGCGATGGGAATCGAAAGTACTTTCCGCTTCCTGCGAATACCGCAATCTATCTGCATCAGGGGCGAATGCCCGTCAGAACGGCGAAAAGCGAGGTCCGGGAGGCACAGGCCTGAAAACATCGACCATCATTTGTATCTCTCGTTTGTGCTTCCCGCTGCCGATGGCGCACCAAAGCTCAACCAGAGATATAGTTCTCGAGCAGTGACGAGGGACCGTCCTGGACGAATACGCGTGCAACGATATGCTTTTATGCGATCACTCAGTAAGCAGCTTATCGGGGAGTCTGCTACATACCCCCACACTGGCCGAGCCCCAGCTGGACAGCGCTGAAAATGCTTATGGGTGACAAAAAAATGCAGAAAGGATTTTGTGTTTGCTTATTTTAATGATTCCAATTTTGCAAGCTCTTTTTTATAATGACGCCGAAAAACCTTCTTCGCTGAAAATCGCTTGTTTCTATGGCGCCGATTTCAAGGCGGTAAAGTCCAATCCGCTTTCGGATATCAACGCTCATGGAAGCCTCCCGTCAGCCCGGGTAAAATTCATGATTCGCATCCCATGATCTCTAAGATTCCCTGAAGCGGAATGCCGATCCAGTCGGGCCTGTTGTTCAGTTCGTAGCCCAACTCGTAGATCGCTTTTTCCAGGGTGTAGGCTTCCAGCAGAATCACCAGTTCTTCTGTTTCGCGGGGCATAAAGGCGCATTCGGCCGTGACCGACATGTAGCCGCGCAGAAAGGCGGCGCCGCTCCAGGCATACCATAAGGCGCGCCATGGTTCGGCATTCTCGATTTTGACCGGCGCCCCTCTTTCGCGCAGGTTGAATAGCGCGGCGAACGAGGCATAGTGCAGAGAGCGCAGCATTCCGGCCACATCGCGCAGGGCCGAAGCTTTGCCGCGTCTTTCGCCCAGCGAACGCGCCGGTTCGCCTTCGAAATCCATGATCATGAAATCCTTACCGGTGAACAGCACCTGCCCCAGATGAAAATCGCCGTGCGTACGGATGCGCAAGGAAGTGAAATGGTGTTCGCGCAAAGGGCGGAAGCGATCGATAACGGATTTTTCGAGGGCCAGAACCTGCCGCACGGCTTCCTGATGCGGTTCGGGTATAGTCGAACGCCTTTCCCGCAGCATCCGAAGCACCTCGGTGCACAACCCGCGCATCGACTGGTACAGAGCCTGACGGTAGAACATGGTGAACGGTTCGGGTTTGAAATCCGCCTGGGAGTCCAGCGACGCCAGAACCCGGTGAAATTCGCCGCTGCGCCGTCCGAGCAGTTCGGCATGCTGCTGAAAAACACCGAACAGTTCACGGGCCAATTCAGGCGGCGATTCGGAAACGCCGTCCAGGGGCTGCAGTCCGTCCACCCGTGGCGGAGTTTCGATTTCGGTCTCCTTGGCCAGCGCGTCCTCGAAAAAACGGCCCAAATACTCGAGCGTGTACTCCCAGGCGTCGCCCTGGTTTTCGATGAAGGCATGCACGATGGCGACGGTCGCGACATCCTGGTGCTGGGGCTTGTAGGTCACCGAGCCGGCGACCGGCGGCGTCTGTTCGAATCGGCCCTGCTCGGTCAGGGCCCGTCCGACTTCGAAATCGGGGTTGACGCCCGGCTCGATTCTGCGGAAGAGTTTCATGACGATTTGGTTGCCGAAAAAAACCGACGTGTTGCTCTGCTCTGTCTGCAGGACCCGCGGTTCAGAGAGTTGGTCGGGCGAAGGAATGATCGCCCGCGCCCTTTGCGTCGGCGCCACGTTCAGCACCCCGCCGGCATCCCGCGGCACACGGCCCTTGCGCACCAGGCCGACCAGCACGGCGGCGAAACGGGCATCCCACATGGCGTCGATCAGCAGGCCGGCTTCGCGCCCCTCGCTTTCCAGCATTGCCACGATGGCCCCCGGGGTTTCTTCGCGAATCTGACCGGCGCGCTCGCCGCGCGCGCAGGTCACGGGTAGAAGATAACTTTCGCGTGAGCCGTCCGTGTATTCGACCCGCAGGATCAATAGAACGGCCGTCGCCCGCGGTCCGATCTTCAGGCGGACGGTATCCGAAATCTTCAGCGTCTCCATTTTACGGGCCTTGCCGCCGAACCAGCGCCGCTGCCGGAGATAATCGGTCAGAATCTGCTCCAGGAAGCCCGCCTTGCCTTTGAAGATATTCTCCCAACTTTTATCCAGTTCGATCACCGGGAGTTCGCGGTCCGTGCTGACCGCCGGCAGCCTTTCGGACTGTTGTGGCTGCAAAGCGAACCAATAATAAGCGTAGGGATCCATCGTCATGCGATACGGTTGATCCTCGATCAGTGGAAAATCCGTCCCGCCGCCGATCTCCATGGGCACCATTCCGGCATGCGCATTCAATTCGAGCTGCACGCTCTGGGAGTATCGCGAAAGATTGGCGACCACCAGCACAGTCTCCTCCTCATAACGACGGATGAAGGCCAGAATTTTCGAGTTGGAGGTCGCAACGAAGTCGAGGCTGCCGCGACCGAACGATTTGTACTGCCGCCGCAGATGGATCATGCGCTTCATCCACCACAGCAGCGACCTCGGATTGTTCTGCTGATTCTCCACGTTGACGGCTTCGTAGTGGTACTCCGGGTCGATGATAACGGGAAGGTACAGCCGCTGCGGATTTGCGCGCGAGAATCCCGCGTTGCGGTCCGCGCTCCATTGCATCGGGGTGCGCACGCCGTTGCGGTCGCCGAGGAAGACATTGTCGCCCATGCCGATTTCGTCTCCGTAGTAGATGACCGGCGTCCCGTTGAGGGAAAGCAGAAGTGAATTCATCAGCTCGATGGCCCGCCGCTCGTTGCCCAGCAGCGGGGCAAGACGGCGGCGGATGCCGAGATTGATGCGCATTTCGCGGTCCCGCGCGTAGACCTGATACATATAGTCGCGCTCGCGATCGGTCACCATCTCCAGGGTCAGTTCGTCATGGTTCCGCAGGAACATGGCCCACTGGGCGTTGTCCGGAATGGCCGGCGTTTCGCTGAGGATGTCGACGATCGGAAAACGGTTCTCCATGCGGATGGCCATGAAGAGACGCGGCATGATCGGGAAATGGAAGGCCATATGGCACTCGTCGCCCTGGCCGAAGTAGGCGGCGGCATCCTCGGGCCACTGGTTGGCCTCGGCCAGAAGCATCCGGTTGGGAAAACGGGCGTCCATGTGGCGGCGCAGCTGTCTGAGAAACGCATGCGTCTCGGGCAGGTTCTCGCAGCTGGTGCCCTCGCGTTCGTAGAGGTAGGGAACCGCATCCAGCCGCATGCCGTCCACCCCGCGCTTGAACCACAGCTCCATCAACTGCACGATCGCCTTGCGCACGCGCGGGTTGTCGAAATTCAAATCCGGCTGGTGGGAATAAAAGCGGTGCCAGTAGTATGCTCCGGCCACCGGGTCGGCCGACCAGTTGGACGTTTCGAAATCCTTGAAGATGATCCGCGTGCCGGCATATTTGTCCATGCTGGCGGACCAGACGTAAAAATCGCGTTCACGGCTGCCCTCAGGTGCTCTGCGGGCCATTTGGAACCAGGGATGCTGATCGGATGTGTGGTTGATCACCAGTTCGGTGATCACGCGCAATCCACGGCGGTGGGCTTCTTTCATGAAGCGGGTGAAATCGGGGAGCGTTCCGTAAGAAGGATGAATGGCGGTGTAGTCGGCGATGTCGTACCCGTCGTCCTTGAGCGGCGACGGATAAAACGGCAGCAGCCAGATGGTGTTGACGCCGAGGTCCTCGAGGTAGTCGAGCCTGGAGGTGAGTCCCTGAAAGTCGCCTGACCCGTCGGCGTCGCTGTCCTGGAAGGCGCGCACATGGACCTGGTATATGATGGCGTCTTTGTACCAGAGCGGATTGTCATGCATTGCCGCGGACTCCGAATGCTTCACCGGGTCTCCTCTTTCAGTGTTATTTCAATGTTCTTTCGATTGCAGCACGCATTGCGCCTCCGGCCGCGCGGTTCTTTCGTAGATGCGGGTGAGGGTTTTGAGCCGATTGCGAATGGCGGGCGTGAGCGTTTCCGCCTCGAAGCGCCACTGCCAATTGCCCTGCGACGTTCCGGGCAGGTTCATTCGCGCGGCGCTCGACAACCCGAGCACATCCTGAAGGGGAAAAATGGCGGTTTCGGCCACCGAACCCATGGCCAGGCGGATGAAATCCCAGTGGATCTCACTGCCGTTGGTGTTTACATAATCCAATACCGCTTCGCGTTCGCAGCGAATTTCTTCATGGGACTGGGTAGTCTGAGTGCCGGGGGCAGCGGTGAACCAGCCCAGGGTCGTATTGTGATCGTGGGTGGCCGTGTAGCACACACAATTCCGAACATAATGGTGCGGTCGGTAATCTGCGGCCTTTGGGTCGTTGCCGAAGGCCATCTGCAGAATGCGCATGCCCGGGTAGCCCAGGCGCTCGCGCAGGATATCCACTTCGGGGGTGATCACCCCCAAATCTTCGGCGATGATTTCGATTTCCCCCAGTTGGGCCTCGACCGCCTTGAAGAGCTTCGCGCCAGGCCCCTTCACCCAGCGGCCGTTGACAGCCGTTGGCTCGGAGGCCGGAATCTCCCAGTAGGCTTCGAAACCGCGGAAGTGGTCCAACCGCAAAGCATCCACCAGCATCAAATTGATGCGGAAACGGTCGATCCACCAGGCGAAGCCATCTTCCTCGATTCGATCCCAGCGATAGATGGGGTTGCCCCACCGCTGGCCGGTGCTGCTGAAGTAGTCCGGCGGCACGCCGGCGACGACGACGGGCGCTCCCGTTTGGTCCAGTTGAAACAGTCTGCGCCTGGACCAGACCTCGGCGCTGTCATGCGCCACATACAAAGGGATATCGCCGATGATGCGGATGCCGGCGGCGTGACAATACTCCCGCAGGTTTCTCCACTGCTTGAAAAATATGAACTGGACGAACATCCAGAAACGGACTTCATCCATCAGGCGCGTCCGCCAGCCGGCCAGGGCCTCCGGATGGCGATCACGCGCCTCATGCTCCCACTTTGTCCACGGCAAGCCTTGATGATAATCCTTCAACGCTGCAAACAGCGCGTAGTCTTCAAGCCAGAAGGCATTGCTTTCGATGAAGGCGTAGAATTCATCCGGCAGTTTGTCTGCATGGCGGTTTTTGAAATTGCTGAAGGCTTTTATCAACAAAGGCATTTTATAGGCCGCGGCCCAGCCGAAATCGACGAATTGAGCCGGAAAGGCTGGCGGCCGGGCGATCTGGGCGGTTTCGAGAAGTCCCTCTCTTACAAGCAGTTCCAGGCTCACCAGGGCGGGATTACCCGCGTAGGCCGAAATGCACATGTAGGGCGAATTGCCGAATCCGATGTGATTCAAAGGCAGCACCTGCCAGAGCTGCTGATCCGTTGCGTGCAGAAAGTCGACGAACTGATGGGCCGGAGGACCGAGATCGCCGATGCCGAAAGGTCCCGGCAGGGCGGTCGGGTGCAACAGGATCCCGCTCCGTCTTGCATAGGCCATGCTGTCCTCCTGAGTCTGCTTCACATTGAAACTTAATGAATAAGCGGTTGTCTGGAAAGTTCCAGTGTTATCCGATGGCACTGTACAGTATTCTATGCACGTGGATTGCGGAGGGCAAATCAGGCCCGATCTGTATTTTCCTGGCCATCGTCCCGCGCGGGCCGTACTTCGGAATGTTGGTGCAAAGCCGGCAAGACGCCCGGCAAGATACAGGCGTGCTTGTATGTCAGCCTGCGGCGAACAGGGTTATGATGATGCACTATAGGAGGAGGAGATATCCATGCAGCAACCCGATGGACGGGTCCGGGTAGTCATCGAAGCGGTGGATCCAGAGATCGACGGGGGGCGTTTTCCCATCAAGCGCTGCGTCGGCGAGGTCGTCAAGGTAACGGCGGATATCTTCGCCGACAGTCATGACCTTCTTTCCGCGCGTTTGCGATTTCGTTTCCAAGGCGAAACGCAATGGCGGGAGACCCCGCTGCAGCTGGTCGTCAACGACCGCTGGCAGGGTGAATTCAGGGTTGAGCGGATCGGCCGCTACGGCTATACGCTGACGGCCTGGGTCGACCATTTCAGAACCTTCCAGCGCGACCTGCACCAGAAAGTACAAGCGGGGCAGGAAGTTGGTGGAGATTTGGCTGCAGGCGCCGCATTGGTCGAGGCTGCGGCGGCGCGAGCCGGCGGGGCCGAGGCGATACGCCTCCGGCAGTGTGCCGCGGACATGCAGTCCCAATTGAGCAAGGAAGTCCGCATCGCACTTGCGGCGGACCCTGTTCTGACGGCTTTGATGAACCGCTTCCCGGATCTGAGCTTCGCCACCGGCTATGAAAAAGAACTGAGTGTGGTGGTCGATCCGCCGCTCGCGGGCTTTGGCGCATGGTACGAGTTTTTTCCACGCGCAAGCCGCGGAGACGGCGTTCACGGCACGTTGCGCGACTGCGAAAAGCGATTGGAGTACATCGCCGAAATGGGGTTCGACATCCTGTACCTGCCCCCCATTCATCCGATCGGGCGGATGAACCGTAAAGGCCGCAACAATTCCCCTCTGTCCGAGCCCGGCGACCCGGGCAGCCCGTGGGCGATCGGCAGCCCCGAGGGAGGTCATAAATCGGTGCATCCCCGCCTCGGCACCCTGCAGGACTTCCGGCGCCTGGTGAACAAAGCCGCCGAAATGAACATCCAGATCGCCCTCGATATCGCGCTGCAGTGCGCCCCGGACCACCCCTACGCCGCCGAACATCCCGAATGGTTCCGGCGCAGGCCGGACGGCAGCATTCAACATGCGGAGAACCCTCCCAAGAAGTACGAGGATATCTACCCGTTCAATTTCGAAACCGATCACTGGCAAGCGCTTTGGCAAGAATTGAAGAGCATCTTTACCTTCTGGATCGAACAGGGAGTCCGGATCTTCCGCGTCGACAACCCGCACACCAAACCTTTTTCCTTCTGGGAATGGCTCATCGGCGAGTTGAAGCAGGATCACCCCGAAACCATCTTCCTCTCCGAGGCATTCACCCGGCCCAAGGTGATGTATAGATTGGCCAAGTTGGGATTTACGCAGTCGTACACTTATTTCACCTGGCGCAATGCCAAATGGGAACTGATCCAGTATTTCACCCAACTCTACAAGACGCCCCTGGTCGACTTCTTCCGGCCCAACCTGTGGCCCAACACCCCGGACATCCTGTCCGAATATCTGCAAAACGGCGGGAGGCCCGCTTTCATGACGCGTCTGGTTCTGGCCGCCACCTTGGGAGCCAACTTCGGAATCTACGGACCGGCTTTCGAACTTCTGGAAAGCAGGCCCCGGCAGGCCGGAAGCGAAGAGTATCTGAATTCGGAAAAGTATCAGATCGGAAACTGGGCCTGGGACCATGCCGACAGCCTCAGGGCATTCATCTCGCGGGTCAACCGGATCCGTCGTGAGAACCCGGCCTTTCGGGAAAACCGCTCGCTGACGTTCCATTCGGTGGACAATGACGACCTGCTTTGCTTCAGCAAGCGAACCGACGACCTGGATAATATCGTGCTCGCGATCGTGAATCTAAACCCGTATCACACCCGTTCAGGCTGGCTGGAACTGCCAATCGAAGAACTGGGTCTGGAACCGCAGCAGTCTTACCAGATGCACGACCTGCTCAGCGGGGCCCGCTTCATCTGGCGCGGCACGACCAATTTCGTGGAACTCGATCCCCAAGCGGTTCCGGCGCATATTTTCCGCCTGCGCCGCTGGGTGCGGACGGAGAAGGATTTCGATTACTTCATGTAGTGCGCTCAACTCCGGTGGATGTGAGCGCCTGCCTCGATGCGCCCGGCCCACGAAACCCTTCGGTAATCGAGCTTGCGCTGCAACTCGCGGATGGTGGCGGCACCGCCGTAGGTAAGGCCTGAACGCAATCCGCCGATGATGTCGGCGACGACATCGTCTTCCGTGTCGCGCAAGGGAATCTCCACCGAGACCCCTTCTGCGGTCTTCCAGCCGGCCATGACGCCGTGCTGTTCGATCACCGCCTCCTGGCTGGCCATGCCCCGGTAGATTTTAACCTGCTTTTCGCGCCCGTCGGCATCGGTGCGCCGGATCGGCGGCCCCGGCGTGGGGCGGGTTCCGGCAAGCATGGCGCCGATCATCACGAAATCCGCACCGAAGGCCAGGGCTTTGACGATGTCGCCCGGAGTGCGGATGCCGCCGTCGGCCACAATCGAGCGATCCACCCTGGCGCACTCGCGAATGGCGGTCAGATTGGGGACACCGAAACCGGTTTTTTCGCGCGTCGTGCAGACCGAGCCGCCGCCGACGCCTACCTTGATCATATCCGCGCCGCACGAGGCCAGATAGTCGGCACCGGCGTAGGTCGCCACGTTGCCGGCCATGACGAATGTCTGCCTGCCGAGCAGTTCGCGGATCTGCTTGAAGGCACGGCCCACGTAACGCCCGTGGGCATGCGCCACATCCATGCAGAACATATCGGCGCCGCTGTCGCGCAGGGCGGCCGCCCGGCCCAGTTCCGCTTCGGTGCATCCGATGGAAACAATCACCGGCCGCCGGCACATTTTGTAAATCCGGACATTTTCCTCAATGGGCATGAAGCGGTGCAGAACCCCGATGCCGCCCTTGCCGGAGATAAAATTGGCCATGGTCGCTTCGGTGATCGTGTCCATATTGGCGCTCATCACCGGCAGAGCCAAGGTGATCCGTCCTGTCTTGTCGGCCATGGAGATGTCGACCAGCTTTCTGGATTCATAATGGTTGTACGACGGAATCAATACGACGTCGTCATAGGTAATGCTTTCTTCCACGCCACCCCTCCATGTTTGGTACATACATCGACAATTATCGATAGGACGTTCCATGCGTCGCCGAAAGTGGGTGCGGTCTGTATTTAGCGGCACCGGCGGGTGGGCCTTTGACATCCGGCCCGGCGACGCACATTTTCAGAGCGAACAGATAACGGAGAGGTGCAAAATGCGAAAAAGCGATAGAATCGTGATGGATGATTCGGGCCGCTATGAAATACTTGAGGAAAAGATCGAACGGCCCGGTACGGCTCCGGCGGAAGGAAGGAAGCTTCGCTGGCTGAACCTATTCTGTCCCGAACAGTCATGCGAAATCAGCGCCCCTAGCGAACTGGCCTGATATACAC
>JAEYRZ010000025.1 GCA_023435265.1 Pseudomonadota bacterium | reverse complement strand
TTCGGCCGCAGCGGCCGAACGAGGGACGGGTTTCAGTGCAGGAGCTAGCCGGTGGCTGCTTCAGGCGGATAGAGCACCACCTGCTGCCGGTCCTGCCATTGGATCACCAGCATGGGCGGCATCCAGTGGTGATATTCGGGGCCGCCTTTTTGGGTCCCGAATTTGGCCGTGCCGCGGGTCACTTCCAGATTTGTTTTTTCAAGTGCGTCCACCAGCTTTTCGGCATCGACGCCCTTGGCGCGGTTGATCGCGTCCGCCGCGATCAGCACCGCGTCGAAGATGGAGCGCGACTTGTAATCGGTCGGATTCTTGCCGAAGGCCTTGACGTAGGCTTCACGGAAGTAGGTGGCCAGCGGCGTGAGCTCAACTTTTTCGTGCATCGAGGAGACAAAGGTCTCCTTGTTGCCGTAATCGCCCACGTTGGTCCAGTAGTCGGGCCACAGGCTGGGCGGACCGGCTCCGTCCAGGATCACGGCCTTGGGGGTGAGCCCGACTTCGCCGGCCTGGGCCACGAAGTAGTGCAGCCCGGTGCCGTAGATGAAGGCCAATACGACATCCGGGTCGAAGGCTTTGATTTTGGTCAGCTCGGTATAGTGGTCCTGGCTCTTGGTTTCGGTGTTCAAGGTTTCGAAGGGGATTTTGGCGGCGGTCAGCGCAGCTTCGCTGAGTTTCGCGATCCCCAGTCCCCAGTCGCTGTTCTCGGCCACGATGTAGGTTTTTTTGAAGCCCGCGTGCGCGACCCACTGCGCGATCGTGTTGTTGACCACGCCGGAGTTGGAGGGGCCGGCACGGAAGACGTAACGGTAGTTCTTGGCAGTGATCGGATCGGCCCAGGCTTCCACCACCACGAACGGCACCTTGAGCCGGTTGGCCACTTCGATTTCGGCCAGGGCCGATGACGAATGGCTTTCGCCCAGCACAAGGGCCACCTTGTCGCGGGTCACCAGGCGCTCGAAGCCCGAGGCGGCCTTGTCCGGAGCGCCGGCGGTGTCCTCGAACACCACTTCAAGCGGCTTGCCCAGCACGCCGCCTTTGCCGTTGACATAGGCCGTTGCCAGCTGGATGCCCTCTTCGAACGCCTTGCCCGTGGCGGCGGCGCCGCCCGTGCGGGGTCCGACCACGCCGATTTTGATCGTTCCGGCCGCCTGAACCGGAACGACGATCAGGCCCAGGGCCAGAACCGTCAGGCCTAAAGCCGCCCAAACCATCCGTTTCGAACGCTTTTCCATCCCTGCCTCCTTTTTATATTTGTGGACAGACCTCACCTCATGGTGGTGAACAGCGCCGGCATTCTATTGCTCCGGCAATCCCAGCTCCCTCAACTTGCCGGCCGTGGGCCGGCCCTCATCATCCCAGCCGCGGCAGCGGTAATATTCGGGCAGCATCAGGTCCAGACGGCAGACCTTGCCCCTGGCCGGCCCGTCGGGCAGCGGCTCTTTAACCAGGCGGTCCGGCAGTTGGTCGTCCTTGCGGCTGAATCCCGCCCGGGTCAGAAAGAGCCGCTCGGCGTTGAAGATGCGCTCGCCCGCGCGCGTCAGCTCCTCCAGGGTGTAGCCGGCGCCCGTGGCGGCGTTGAGCAGTTCCATCACGCCCTGCGGCCGGATGGCGCTTTCCGGCAGCACCAGGTTGCGCATGGAGAAGAAGACGCACAATCCTGCGCTGTCGATCACGGCAAATGTATCCTGGTAATGCATGACCAGCTCGGCCTTGCCCTCCCAGGCCTGCGGGTCGATCAGGAACGGGACGCTCAGGATTTCGGTATAGGCCGTATCGCCGCGCATGTGTGAGGCGCCGATGGGCGAGGTGGCATAGGTCAGGCCCATGCCCTGGGCGGCGCGCGGCTCGTATCCGGCCGGCTCCTGACCCTTGACGGTAATGGCCAGTTCAGGGTGGCCGAAGCGTTCGGCCAGCCGCCGGCTGCCTTCGGCCAGGAAGCGGCCGAAGCCCTTCATTTCGGCGGTCAGGCGGGTCAGTTCCACCAGCGCGCGGGCATCGCCGAAGCGCAGCGGCATGCCCACTTCCTTTTCGGTGATGATGCCCTTTTCGAACATCTCCATGGCGCAGGCGATCGTGCAGCCCATGGTAATGGTGTCCATGCCCTGCTCGTTGCAGATGTAGTTGGCCTTGGTCAGGGCCGCCAGGTTGTCGATGCCGCAGTTGGAGCCCATGGCGTAAATGGTTTCGTACTCCGGTCCTTCACCCTGGCCTTCATAGCCCGGCTCCTCCACGCGCGTCACCCGGCCGCACGAAATCGGACACGAATAGCAGCCTTTGTGCTTGACCAGATATTTCTCGGTCAGCGCCGGCCCGCCGATCGCCTCCCAGCCTTCGAACGTGCACTGCTGGAAGTTGCGTGTGGGCAGCGCACCCACGGTCTGCGTGCCGGCGATCGTGGCCGCCGTGCCGTAGACACGCAGACCGGGCGGCTTGCCTTTGTTGGCCGCGTTGAACTTGCGATTGAATTTTTTGACCAGTTCCTTGAATTCGGCTTCATCGAAGAGCGGCACGGGCGAATCGCCGTAGACCGCCACCGCCTTGAGGTTCTTTGCGCCCATGACGGCGCCCACGCCCGAGCGCCCGGCGGCGCGGTCCTTGTCGTTCATGATGCCGGCGAACAGCACGCCGCGTTCGCCGGCCGGCCCGACGCAGGCCACGCGGGCCTCGGGATGCGTTTCCAGGCGCAGCGCGGAATCGGTCTCGTGCGAGGTTTTGCCCCACAAGTGCGCTGCCGGGCGCAGCTCGACGCGGCCCTTGTCGATCCAGAGATAGACCGGCTCCGGCGCCTTGCCGCTGAAAATCAGCATGTCGATGCCGCTGTGCTTGAGGGCCGCCGGAAAGGTGCCCCCCGAGTTGGAGCAGGTCACTGCACCGGTCAGCGGCGACTTGGTCATCACCATGTAGCGTGCGCCGGTCGGGGCTTTGGTGCCGGTCAGGGGACCGGTGGCCATGACGAGCAGGTTCTCCGGGCCGAGCGGGTCGCATCCGGCGTCCAATTCGCTGAGCAGAATGTGGATGCCCAGCCCGCGGCCGCCCACATAGCGCTTCGCCGTTTGCGGATCGAGCGCATGGTCGCTGATCCGACCGGCTGTCAGATCGATTCGTATGATTCTGCCCCGCCAACCGTTCATGGCATCCTCCCGTCGGTCGCTAATTCTGAAGTTCCTGGTGGATCTCGTCAAGCGCCCGCACCAGTGCCGCCACGATGAGATCGGTTTCCTCGGGCGCGATGATAAACGGCGGGCTGACCAAAAGGGCGTCGCCGTCGCCGCCCGCCAGGCCGGTGGCCTTGTAGAGCAGGACGCGGCTGCGGTCGTAAAGCCGCTGCCAGATGCGCTCGACCAGCTTTTCCGTGCGTGCGAAAGGCCGCCGCGTTCCGCGGTCGGCCACCAGTTCGATGCCCCACATATGGCCGATGCCGCGGATATCGCCGACCAGGGGATGATCGCCGATCGCCGCCCGGAGCTTGGCCTCGAGCACCGGCCCGTTGGCGGCCACCCGCGCGATCAGATCTTCCTGTTCGAGAATGTCGAGTACGGCGTTTGCCGCCGAACAGGCCACCAGGTGGTGCGAGAAGGTGCCGCCGTGCACGAACCCGGCAGGCGAACGGCGGATCGATTCATAATGCGCCGCCTGGACGCCCACGGCCGAGAGCGCGATGGCGCCTCCGGCCAGGCCCTTGCCCATCGTGACCATGTCCGGCACCACGCCGTCGTGTTGCAGTCTCTTATAAACATCTGACGCTGCCGCCGGATTAGACGGGGTAG
>JAEYRZ010000148.1 GCA_023435265.1 Pseudomonadota bacterium | reverse complement strand
GCTCTACACCGAGGTGCGCAAAGAATTGGCCGAACGCAAAAAGGCCGAGGCGCGCATCGGCGAAAGCGAACGGCGCTACCGCAACTTTCTCGAGTCTTCGCCCGATCCCATCGTCGTTTACAGCATGTACGGCGAAGCCACCTACGTGAACCCGGCTTTTGAGAATACGTTCGGCATTTCACGCCATGAAATCCTCGGCCGGCAGATCGATTTCGTTCCCCCCCAGGCCTGGCCTGAAACGCGCGATGCGATCAAGACCATGCTGCGCGGCGAGAAAATCAGTCTGTTCGAAACCCAGCGCCTGACCCGGGACGGCCGCACGCTGGATGTGCAGCTCAGCTCCTGTCTCTTCATGGACGACGAGGGCCGGCATGCCGGGAACATCGTCACACTGCGCGATATTACGGCCCACAAGCGCGCCGAACGGGCGCTGCGCAATTACCAGGATCAACTCGAGACGCTCGTGCAGGAGCGCACGGCCGAACTGGCCCTGGCCAACAAGCAGCTCGCCCAGCAAGTCGACGAACGCAAGCGCGCCGAAAAAGCGCTGCTCAAGCGCGAAAAAGAACTCGAAGCCCAATCCCAGCACCTGGAAGAGGTCAACACGGCGCTGCGGGTGCTGCTCAAGCAGCGCAGCGAAGACAAAAACGAGCTCCAGGCAAATGTGATGAACAACATCAAGGAGCTGGTCGCCCCGTACATCGAGCAGCTGCACCAGGCCCGCCTGAGCACGCGCCAGCAGACCCTGGTGCGTATTCTTGAATCCAACCTCAGCAATATCGTATCGCCGTTTATCAGCCGCCTTTCTTCCAGGTTCCTGAAGCTGACGCCTATGGAGATCCGCGTGGCCGGCCTGATCAAAGAGGGCAAGACCAACAAGGAGATTTCAAACCTGCTGCTGATTTCGAAAAATACGGTCCTGTTCCATCGCCATCATATCCGCAAGAAGCTCAATCTTGCGGGCACCTCGGTCAACCTGCGTACGCACCTGCTCTCTTTTGAGGAGTAGCGGGAAATACCCACTAATTTGCCACTGTTTTATCAACTTGACAGCCCCGCCCTGGGAAGATATTAAAAAGCTTAATCGACGATAAAAAATGAATCTCATTCGCAACCGATATTTTTAAAAAAGCCGGGGCCACTCCACTCAATGAAAAAGTTAACCGTATCCGAGGTGACCCTCTCTTTTGGAGGGCTCAGCGCCCTTTCCAATGTCACCCTGACCATCGACCCGGGATTGATCACCTCGATCATCGGTCCCAACGGCGCCGGAAAAACCAGCCTGTTGAACTGCATCTCTGGATTCTATCATCCGACTCGCGGCGATATCCACTACGGCGAACGCCGGCTGACCAAGGCCTCGCCCCACCAGGTCTCGGTGCTGGGAATCGCCCGTGCGTTTCAGAATATCGAATTGTTCGGCGGCATGACCGTTCTCGACAATCTGCTGCTGGCCCGCCACCGCAAGCTCCAATACAATCTGCTGCACGCCTTGATCTATTTCGGCAAAGCATCGCGCTCGGAAGCCCTCAACCGTGAATATGTGGAAGACATCATCGATTTCATGGAACTGGAGGCCTATCGCAAGAAGACCGTCGGCAGCCTGAGTTACGGCGTACAGAAAAGGGTCGAAGTGGCCCGGGCCCTGACGCTGGGCCCCGAACTGCTGCTGCTGGACGAACCCATGGCCGGCATGAACATCGAGGAGAAGGAAGACATGGTGCGCTTCATCCTCGATATCCAAAAAGAGCGGCACATCAGCGTGGTGTTGGTCGAACACGATCTGGGGGTGGTGATGGACATCTCCAATCAGATTTACGTGCTGGATTTCGGCGAGCTGATCGGCGCCGGCCGGCCGGACCAGGTGGCCCGCGATGCCAAAGTCATCGAAGCCTACATCGGAGAAGATTAACCTTGAAGGGTAGACCGGCGCCGCAGCCGGAAAGAGGCGTTTCGTTTCGATGAATCGAGCAGAATCAGAAATCCCGGAAGCGATCACGGACAAAGACCAGCTCCTGCGCTACACCATTCCACAACTTCTGCGCTGGCGGGTGAGAACCTCGGGCGACCGGGTGGCGCTGCGCGAAAAAGATTTCGGCATCTGGCGCACGCTGACCTGGAACCAGTATTACGACCTGGTCCGCAAGGCCGCCCTGGGGCTCGAAAAATTGGGGCTGCAGAAGAACGACAAGATCGCCCTGATCACCGACAACATCCCCGAAATGCTCGTCGTGGCGATCGGCGCCCAGGCGCTGGGCGCCGTCTCGGCAGGCCTTTATCAAAGCAGCCTGCCCCATGAGATCGCCGATATCCTGAACTACATGGATGTGAGCATCGTCTTCTGCGACGATCAGGAGCAGGTGGACAAGCTGGTCGAAATCCGAACCAAGATTCCCAAGGTAAAAAAGGTCATTTACGAAGATCCCCGGGGGATGCGCGGCTACCGTGAAGATCCATGGTTCGTTTTCATCGAGGATCTTTATCAATGGGGAACGGAAGCCCATCAGCGCGACCCCGAGCGTTTCGACCGCCTCATCGATCAGGGTAAGCCGGACGATGTGTGCCATTTCTGCCTGACCTCCGGCACCACCGGACTGCCCAAGGGCGCCATGATGATGCACCGCAACTATATCAACATGGGCGTTCAGATCACCAAGGCCGACCCTCTCCAATCCACCGACGAGTACGTTTCGTTTCTTCCGTTCGCCTGGATCGGCGAGCAGATGAACTCGTTCGGCGTGGCGCTGGCCACGGGCATCACGGTCAATTTCCCCGAATCGGTTGAAACGATCATGGCCGATCTCAAGGAAATCGGGCCGCATTTCATGTTCGGGGCGCCGCGCATCTACGAAACGATCCGTTCCCAGATCTGGCTCAAAATCGACGAGTCGTACGGATTGAACCGGGTCGTTCACAATTACTTCATGAAGATCGGACAGCAGGCGGCGCGCTATCGCATGTCCGGCCGCCGCATGCCGCCCAGGCTCGCGCTGTTGTCCTGGCTGGGCAAGGTGCTGGTTTTCAATCCGCTGATCAATCAGATCGGCCTGAAACGTCTGCGGCGGGCCTACACCGGCGGCGCGGCGCTGGGGCCAGAATTGTTCACCTTCTACCAGGCCATCGGCGTCAATCTGAAGCAGATCTACGGGCAGACCGAGATCACCGGCATCGCCTACATGCACCGCGACGGCGATATCCGCCCGGACACCGTCGGCAAGCCGCTGCCGGGCACCGAATGCAAGATCTCCGAACAGGGCGAAATCCTCTCCAAGTCCGCATCGGTCTGCGCCGGATATTATCAGCTGCCGGAAAAGACGGAGGAACTGCTCGAAGACGGGTGGCTGCACTCGGGCGACGCCGGATACATCGATGCCAACGGCCATCTGGTGGTCATCGATCGCGTTTCGGACGTTATGCACAACACCCGGGGCGAGATGTTCAGTCCCATGTTCCTGGAAAACAAGCTCAAATTCAGCCCCTATATCAAGGAAGCGGTGATCTTCGGCAACCAGCGGGAGTTCGTGGCCGCGCTGGTCAACCTCGATCCCATCATCGTGGGCAAATGGGCCGAGGACCGCGGCATTTCGTTCACGACCTTCATGGATCTGTCGCAGAAAAAAGAGGTCGCAGAGCTGATCGGCGGGGAAATCTCCGGAATTAACGCCAATGTGGAAAAGCCACACTTCCAGATCAAGCGCTTCGCGATTCTGACAAAGCTTCTGGATGTCGACGACGGCGAATTGACCAAGACCGGCAAAATTCGCAGGGACTTCGTCAAGAAGAAGTATCAGGAACTCTACGACGCCTTGTACGATCCGCGGGTCAGCACAAAAAAAATCGAATCCACGTACCAGTATCAGGACGGCCAGACCACCACGGTGGCGACCGAGATGCAGTTTTACTCGCTGCAGTAGAATCATTGAATTCAGCGGCACGAGGGCGGTCGCCCGGCGAGCCGGATCAAGGAAACGTAGCGGATGGATTATTTTCTTCAGCTCGTGATCAGCGGAATGGTGGTGGGGTCGATTTACGCCCTTTCTGCGCTTGGCTTCGTCCTGATCTACAAGTCGAGCCGGGTGCTCAACATCGCCCACGGGCAGATCATCGCCGGCGGCGCCTTTATCACCTACTCCTTAACCGTGTGGGTCGGCCTGCCCCTGTACATCGCCTTTTTCATCAGTATGATCGTGACCTTTTTTCTGGCCATGAGCGTGGAACGGATTTTCCTGCGGCGGCTGATCGGCGAACCGATCATCTCGATCATCATGGTGACCATCGGGTTGATGTCCATTCTGGACGGCATCATCTATCTGACCCCGTTCGGCTCTTACAACCACTCGTTTCCGGATTTCTTCCCCAAGACGCCCATCTACGTCGGAAGCGCCACGCTTTCCTGGACCCAGCTGGTGGGCGTTATCGTCACCTTCAGCCTGATCGTCCTGTTTTCCTGGTTTTTCAAAAGATCCACGGTCGGCATCTCCATGCGCGCGGTTTCGGACGACCAGCTCGCCTCCATGTCGGTGGGTATCTCGGTACCCAAGGTGTTCGGTCTGGCCTGGGCCATGGCGGGTTTGAGCGCCGCCGCTGCGGGCGGCATCATCGGCAATATCACCGGGTTGAACTTCGAAACCCTGCACGCCTTCGGCATCACGGTCTTTCCGGTGGTCATCCTCGGAGGCCTGGATTCGATCATCGGCGCGGTGGTGGCCGGCATCATCATGGGACTGATCCAGCAGTTCGCCGCCGGATACCTGGACGGCAACTGGGGGCTCAACGGCACCGCCGACGTACTCCCGTATATCATTCTGCTCATCATATTACTGTTTAAACCGCATGGGTTGTTCGGCACCCATGAGATCGAACGGGTATAGTCTATGTCCGCAAATCGATGGCTGGCTACCGGCAATTTCTTTACGAGCTACCGAGAAGAGCAGCGCATCTTCTTCACCCACTTCGACCGCCTCGTCCTTGCCTTGCTGTTGGCCGCACTTTTCGTGTGGCCGCTGGTGATCGAAGTGGACAACAAGATGATGCTGGTCATGGACAACATCCTGATCGCGGTGGTGGCGATTATCGGGTTGAATCTGGTGACCGGATTCGCCGGATTGATCTCGATCGGCCACGCGGCTTTCGTGGGTGTGGGGGCCTACACGCTGGCGGGCCTGGGACGCGTCATCGGCGATTCGCACGTGCTGATCACGCATGCCTGGCCCCTGATGATCGTCCTGAGCGGCTGCATGGGCGCCGCCTTCGGCGCCGTGGTCGGCTTGCCGGCCCTGCGTCTCAAGCATCTCTATCTGGCCATCGCCACGCTTTCTTTTCAGATGATCTTTCAGTGGACCATCAACTTCATGAGCTTTTTCAACCAGGGGCAGACCATCCCGGTGGGCCGCGTCTATTGGCTGACCGGCGAGGTGCCGCGCGCGGATCATTATATGTTCTGGTATTACGCGCTTACGTGCGTCGTGGTGATCTGCGGCTTCGCCGTGCGCAACCTGCTGCGCACGCGCTACGGCCGCTGCCTGATCGCCGTGCGTGACAACGACCGGGCCGCCGATGCCATGGGCATGCACCCGGGCTTGACCAAGGTGTATGCATTCGCCCTGGCCGGATTCTTCGCCGGAATGGCCGGCGCCCTGCATTGCTATCTTTACCGCGGAGCGGGGATCGAATCCTTTACCCTGCACCAGTCGATCACCTACCTGGCAATGGCCATCGTCGGCGGCCTGGGCACTTTGACCGGCTCCTTCTTCGGTCCTGCCGCGATTAAAACCCTGGATCTGCAGGTCGAGCATCTGTCGGCATGGTCGGCCACCTTTCTGCCGGCGGGCATGAACCTGGCCACGGCGCTCAAGCCGCTGGCCTTCGGCCTGGTGATCGTGCTCTTCCTGATGTTCGAGCCGAGGGGAATCGCCAACTGGTGGCGAATCGCCAGAACCTATCTCAAACTTTGGCCTTTCCGTTACTAAGCGGCGGGCCAGTTTACCATCCGCATTCAAAAGGGGGGAGTTATGAAAAAAGTACAAAGAAGATCCTGGGTTGTTCTATGCGCCGTGATGGCCGTCCTCTGCTTCGCATTTTCGGCGCATGCCGAAACCTACAAGATCGGATTGTCCCTGGCCATCACCGGCCCGACCTCCGATGCCGGCGCCCCCTATGCAAAAGGGGTGGAGGATTATTTCCGCTACGTCAATGACACCAAAATGCTGGGCAAAGACGTCATCGAACCGATGATCCGCGACGACCAGTACCAGAACGATGTAACCAAACGCAACTTCGAGGAGTTTCTGGATGCCGGAATGGAATTCTATCTGAACTACTCAACCGGCAGCACTCTTGCTTTGAAACGCGATTTCAACGAAGAAAAAATTCCTGTTCTGCCGGCCTCGTTCCACAAAGGCAACCTGGACGACGCCCAATACACTTTTCTGCCCATTGTGTCCTACTCCAATCAGTGCATCGGCCTGTCCGAATACATTGTCAACAACCACGCGGACGGGGGTGTTCCAAAGGTTGCGATGTTCATCCATCCATCGGCCTTCGGCCGCGGTCCGGTCGAAGATGTGCAAAAGGCGGTGGCCGCGGGGCTGAAGATGGAAATCGTGGAAGTCGTGGAGCACGGCAAAGACCTCGACAATACCGCTACGTTGCAGCGCCTGATGAGCAAAAACGTTCAGTATGTGCTCAGCCACACGGTTCAATCGCCGGTCGCCACCTTGATCAAAGATGCCCAGCGGTTGGGCTTGATTGCCGGGAAGTTCGGCGAAAAGGGCAAACTGACCTTTCTCGGCGCTCATTATACCGGCGGGAACGACCTGATCGACCTGGCCGGAACGGCCGCCGAAGGCTTCTTCTGGACGACCTCCTACACCTTGACCTCCGAACCCGGCGAGGGCACGACCTTTCAGTTGGAACTTGCCAAAAAGTACGGCCGGGACGACAAGACCGCCAATTCCCACAACTATACCAACGGCATCATGGTGGCCCAGATCGCTACGGAAGTGATCAAACGCGCCAAGGCTAAAGGCAAGGCGATCAAACGCGAAAACCTTTACGCCGAGCTCAATGCCATGAACGGGGCCAATGCCTACGATCCCAAAACCACCGTTGGCCCGGTCACGTACTCCATGACCGATCGCATGGGCGTAGATCAGATGCAGATTTACGTCGTAAAAGGCGGGGTTTTCAAATCGGTGGGCAAACCGTTTGAATCGGTCTATGCCGCCAAAATTAAATAGCGTAGCGACCTGCGCTTCACACCCGGACGGCGGGCCGTAAAACGCCCGCCATATCTGATCGAGGACGAAAAGCATGGCCAGCACCGAAACCGCTGCTTCCGCCACGGGCGCCGGGATATCGACGAACGATCCGGTCGGCGTCCGGCTTCTGGAAGTCAACAACATCGAAGTGGTCTACAACGACATCATCCAGGTGCTGCGGGGCGTCAGCCTGCACGTGTCCAGAGGCGACATCGTCGCGCTTCTGGGCACCAACGGGGCCGGCAAGACGACGACGCTGCGGGCGATCAGCGGATTGCTCAAACCCGAAAACGGATTTATCCGCGACGGCCATATCAAATTCGACCAGGAAGATCTGACGAACCAACTGGGAACCTTCGTGGTCCACAAAGGCGCCGTTCTGGTTCCCGAGGGGCGGCGCGTCTTCAAGCACCTGACCGTGGATGAGAACATCCGGGTGGGGTCGATCACCCGCAAGGACGGCTCGAAGAAAATCCGCCAGGACCACGAGCGCATGTACCATCATTTCCCCCGCCTGTCCAAGGTGACCAACCGCCTGGCAGGCTACTGCTCCGGCGGCGAGCAGCAGATGATCGCCATTGCCAGGGCGTTGATGGCGGCGCCTAAAATGCTGATGCTGGATGAACCTTCGCTGGGGCTGGCGCCCCTTTTGGTCAAAGAGATCTTCGAGAACATCTCGCGGATCAACAGCGAAATGGGAACCACCATCCTGGTGGTGGAGCAGAATGCGCGCATTGCGCTTGAGATCTCCACTTATGCCTACATTATGGAATCCGGAAAAATCGTGCTCGAGGGATCGTCTCGAGAGCTGAAGAACAACCCGGACGTGAAAGAATTCTACATGGGCGTCACTCAGGGCGGCGGCCGGAAATCCTTTAAAGAAGTAAAATCCTACAAGCGCCGTAAACGCTGGATGTGACTGATCGATCGTTTATCGAGGAGCAGATATGAAATACATGGTCGGGTACAATGCGTCTCCATCGGCCCAGCGCGCCCTGCGCCTTGCCGCCGGCGAAGCCAAGAAATCCGGTGCATTGGTGTTTGTGGTGACCTCCGTAGAGGGCGGCAGCGGCGAGACGCTGCAGGATATTCAAAGTGTCGAGGACCGGTTGCGGGAAGCAAAGGCGATGCTGGTCAAGGAACATCTCAAATGCGAAACCATCCAGTTGGCCCGCGGCCTGTCGCCGGGTGAAGACCTGGTCAAGTTCGCCATTGACAACGGAATCGACCATATCTTCCTGGGAATCGAAAAAAAGTCGCGCACCCGCAAGATCATTCTGGGTTCCACCGCTCAATTCGTCATCCTCAAAGGGCCTTGTCCGGTCACGACGATAAAATAAGGTTTGATTTACCTGACCTGAACGCACCAGCCAGTCCGCAGGTGTGCTGCGCGACTGGTTCGGGTGAACGAGCACCGGAGCGGCGGAGTATATCGGTAGCAGTCGGTGCCGCTGTTCGTGAAGGTGGACCGTCCTTATCGACGAATGCCCCGGTCCGCCGATTTGAACCTGTTCGATCAACGCAGACAAGGAGCACCGGCCATGGGCATCTACGACTTTACAGTTTACGATGTCATCAAACGCAACGCCCTTCTCTTCAAGGATAAAACCGCCTGGTATGATGCGGAAAGCGGTGCGAGCATCACTTTCCGCGACTACAAGTCCGAAGCCGAGCGGCTGGCGCAGCGTCTGCTGCGCACGGGCCTCCAGAAAGGCGACCGCCTCGGCGTGGTCGGCAAGAACTGTCTGGAGTACTTCCTGCTCTATGGCGCCGCCGCAGCCATCGGCGCGATCGTGGTTCCCATCAACTGGCGGCTTTCTCCGGAAGAAGCGGCCTACAATCTCAACGACACCCGGCCGCGGATCGTGTTTGCGGATTCCGAAGATCCGAATTGGTTCAAAGCCCTGCAGGAGCGCCTGGTCGAGTCGACTGCCGTTTTCAACCTTTCGCCCGGCCAGGGCGCTTTCGAGGATCTGCCGGCGGACAGCGGGGCATTCGCACCCCCGGCCGAGATCCATGCGGATGACGGCCTGGTGATCATCCACACGGCGGCTGTGGCCGGCCGGCCGCGTGGGGCGCTGCTGAGCCACGGCAACCTGCTGCATGCCGACATGCATCTGATGTATTGCTTCGGCATGACCTGCCGGGACGTGCATTTGAATTTGCTGCCGCTGTTCCACGTCGCCGGGCTGGGCTTGGCGCTGCAGAGCTTTCATGCCGGCGCCCTGAATGTCAACATGCGCAAATTCGATGCGGCCCTGGCCGTGCGGCTGATCGCGGAAAAGCGGGTGACCCTGTTCTTCGAGTTCGCCCCGATTCTCAAGTCCATCCTGGACGAACAGGAAAAAAGCAATGCGGATCTGAAGTCGCTGCGCGCGGTCATGGGCCTCGACGCCCCCGAGACCATCGAGCGCTTCCAAAACGTGACCGGAGGCACCTTCTACTGTCTTTACGGCCAGACCGAAACCTCCCTGCTGGCCAGCATGGGGGCGTATGACGAGCGTCCCGGCGCTGCGGGCCGACCGCTGCCCATGGCCACCGTCGGACTGGTCGACGAGGCAGACCGGATGGTCGGTCCCGGCGAGGTCGGCGAGATCGTGATGCGGGGACCGATGGTCTTCAAAGGATACTGGAATCTGCCGCGCGACAATGCCGATTGTTTCCGCAACGGCTGGCATCACACCGGGGACCTCGGCCGGTTGGATGCCGACGGTTTCCTCTGGTATGCGGGCCGCAAACCCGAAAAGGAGCTGATCAAGCCGGGCGGTGAAAACGTTTATCCGGCGGAAGTAGAGAACGCCATTCTGGAGCACCCGGCCATCGAAGCCGTGGTGGTGTTCGGCGTTCCGGACGCCAAGTGGAAGGAGGGCATCAAAGCCGTATGTACTTTGAAGCCCGGCCGGACCTGCACGGACCGGGAACTGATCGCGTTTGTGGGGGAACGGATCGCCCGCTACAAAAAGCCGCAGTACGTCACGTTCATCGAAAAAATGCCCTTGAATGCATCCGGCGCCGTCGATCGCGCCAGGGTCAAACAGCTCCATGGTTGAAGGGTTAATTGGTTGGTTGGTTTAACTGGTTGGAGGTACCACCAAATCCCTCGGATCCTCTAACCAGTTAAACCAGTTAAACGATCCAACCTTCTAAACCGGACGAACTGCAAAGAGCCCTTTATATCGGGCTCTTTTTCTTTTATAATGCTGCGAAACCAATCGAAGGAGAAAATAACGCCATGGTCCGCACCGAGATTTCGCTGTTTCTCAAGAATGCCCCCGGGGAGCTGGGCAAACTGGCCGCCTTGCTGGCCGACGCCGGCATTAACATCGATGCCATCACCATTCAGGACGCCTCGGGTTACGTCAAGGAGTTGTTCAGGGCGCGCGGAAAATCGCTCAAGCGCATCGCTTCGCCGGCCAGCTACAACTCCATGAGCAAAGACTCGGCCGATTTCGCGCTGATCCGACTGCTGCCGGCCGACGGCATGACCAACAAAGCCATCGATCTGCTTTCCCAGCAGGATTACCTCTTCGACATCCTGCCTGTCATCGCCCTCACGCTGGAGAACCGCCCCGGCGAGCTCGCCAAAATCGCCGGACGGTTCGGCGAGGAGGGGATCAACATCAATTATGTATACGGTTCCGTGGCCGCGCCGGACGGCAAGTGCCTGTTTGTCTTCTGCCCGGACGATATCGAGCACGCCGCTAAAATTTTCAAAACGCAGTAGCCGCTTACGCTTTGCGTTTATCCTTGTAGAGGTGATTCGAAATCACCACCCGCTGGATCTCGGACGTCCCCTCGTAAATCGTGAACACCCGGGCATCGCGGTAGTAGCGCTCTACGGGGTACTCTTTGGTAAAGCCATATCCGCCGTGGAGCTGCACCGCCCGCGCGGTCACCCGGTTGACCATTTCGCTGGCGAAGAGTTTGGCCATGGAAGCCTGCATGCTCATCTCTTCGCCCCGGTCCTTCATAAACGCCGCGGAAAAAGTCAGCTGGCGGGCGGCCTCCAGTTCTGTCGCCATATCGGCCACGATCCAGCGCAAACCCTGAAATTTGGAGATGCTCTGGCCGAACTGCTGGCGCTCCTGGGTATACTGGATCGACGCATCGAGAGCGGCCTGGGCCACGCCGATGCTCTGGGCCGCGATGCCGATCCGGCCGCCGTCCAGCCCCTTCATGGCGATGGCGAACCCCTGCCCCTCCTCGCCGATACGCTGTGAGACCGGGATGCGGCAGTCATCGAAAATCAGGTCCGTGGTATCCGAGGCCCGCAGCCCCATCTTGTCTTCGATGCGGCCGACTTTCATGCCCGGATCGTCCTTGGTGACGATGAAGGCCGAAATGCCTTTATGCTTGCTGCTGTCATCCGTTCTGGCGGTCACGATCACCACCTGGCAATTCCTGCCGGAGGTAATGAAGCGTTTGGTGCCGTTGAGGATATAATGATCGCCGTCGCGCACGGCTTTGGCCTTCTGGCTGACCGGATCGGAGCCGGCATCGGGCTCGGTCAAGGCAAAGGCGCCGATGATCTCTCCCCTGGCCAGCGGCACCAGAAATTGCTGCTTCTGGGCTTCATTGCCGCAACGATACAGGCTTTCGCAGACAATCGAATTCTGCACCGACATCACCACGGCCGTGGACGCACAAGCGTAGGCGATCTCGGACAATGCCAGGACATAACTGACGGTATCCGCACCGCTGCCGCCGTATTCGGCCGGTATCATCATGCCCATCAAACCCAATTCGCCCATCTGGCGCAGGATCTCACGCGGATAGGTCTTGTCATGATCCCGTGCGGCCGCCTCCGGCCCCACGACTTCACGGGCGAATTCGCGCACCATGCTTTGGATCATCAATTGCTCGTCAGTGAATTGCATGGACATCAAGCTCCTTTTGAAGGATTCGACAGGGACGACTGTTTTTACGCTTACTCACGGGTTATAGATCACCACGAGCAGCTCTGCTTCCGAATCTCCGGTATTGCGGATCTGATGCTGAATGCCGGAGTTGAAGTGCAGCGACTCCCCTTCCCCCAGCCGATTGAGATGATCGCCGACTGAAATCTCCACCCCGCCCTTGAGGACATAGATGAATTCTTCACCTTCATGCTGGTAGCCGACGCCTTTGTGATCTTTCTGGGCCTCGATCTTAACCCGAAATGCCTTCAGGTGCTTGTTCTCGGCGCCCGGCGTCAGGGTCGTGTAGGCATAGTTCTTGGTGCGCTGCGTGTAGGCTTTGACGCGGGCGTGCAGATTCTGCTGCTGCTCTCTGAGTAGATCGCCCGAGTCGATTTGCAGGGCGCGCGCGATCTGCAGCAATGTTCCGACCGGGGGCTTCTCGTCCCCCTTTTCGACGCCTTTCAGATACTCGACGCTGCAGCCGGTTTCGTTGGCGACCTGATCGAGCGTCATCTTCTTCTGGACCCGGAATTTTTTGATCTTGGCGCCCACGGTGACCGGGGCGCTTTTGCGCGAAACTGGCATGGGAGTCTCCTTTGGTCCGAACAGGTGGGCAAC
>JAEYRZ010000136.1 GCA_023435265.1 Pseudomonadota bacterium | reverse complement strand
GCGCAAGGCTATGGCCGCGGCCGAGGTGGGCGACGACGTGTTCGGCGAAGACCCCACGGTGCGGCGCCTCGAGGCGCTGGCCGCCGAACGCCTGCACAAAGAGGCCGCGCTGTTCGTCACCAGCGGCACGATGGCAAACCTCATCTGCCAGATGGTCCACTGCCGGCGCGGCGATGCGGTGCTGCTCGGCGACCAGTCCCACATCTACTTCTATGAACAGGGCGGCACCGCCGCCATCGGCGGCATGCTTCCGCACGCCGTGCCCAACCAGCCGGACGGCACCCTGGCCCTTGACGACCTTGCGGCCGCCATGCGGCCGGACGACGTCCATTTTGCGCGCCGCCGGCTGATCGCCCTGGAAAATACCCACAACCGCTGTTCTGGATCGCCGCTGACGCCCGAATACGTTGGATCTGTGGTTGCATTCGCCGGCCGCCACGATCTCAAGGTGCATGTGGACGGCGCGCGCATCTTCAACTCCGCTGTGGCGCAGGGCGTTCCGGTGCACGTCCTGACCGAGGGCGCCGATTCGGTTTCTTTCTGCCTGAGCAAAGGGCTGGCCGCGCCGGTGGGTTCGCTGGTGTGCGGATCGGCGGCCTTCATCGCCGAGGCACGGCGGGTGAGAAAGGTTCTGGGCGGGGGCATGCGCCAGGCGGGGGTGCTGGCCGCGGCCGGCATCGTCGCCCTCACCGAAATGGTGGAGCGCCTGGCCGAAGATCATCACAACGCCCGCACGCTGGCCCAGCGCCTGGCCGAGCTGTCCGGATTGACCGTCGTGCCGGCCAAGGTTCGGACCAATATCGTCTATGTGCAGATCACCCGACCCGGCCTCGATGCCGCCGCGCTGGTCGACCGCCTGAATGCCCGGGGTGTTCGTGTACTTGCGGCAGCCAGGGACAAGATCCGCGCTGTCACGCATTACCAGGTCGGCGCCCAGGACATCGAGACGGCCGCCGAGGCGTTCGCCCGGGTGCTGCGCGGCGCCTGATCCGGACCGCTGCAGGTTGCATGGGAATCGCCAGATCCTCCGACTCGACGTCGCGATCCCAGTTCCCGGCGCACGGCCGGGCGGGTTTTTCGAGCGTGTAGGGCTTGCTGGACCAGGCTGGAGTTCATCCGGCGCTGGCGGGCCAGGTTTTTTATGCTGGACTGACAGCGGAGTCGCAATCGCTTCCCCAACCCGTCGACAGATACGATCTCTCCGGAACGGACCACACCGGCGGCGTTGTTCGATACCGATTCCGACTCCGATACGGACTCCGGATATAAAGCTCCATGCGATTGCCCGCGCGCAGGCCGGCGCCGGTGGACATCGGGGAAGCGGGTGTGTTATGAGTCGCCGGAATCCGGGGAGATGATGCCGCGGCCGCCGGCGGTTCGTTCACGGCCGGGCGGCCGGCCGAAACCCGCAAGCCCCCCGCAGTCGAGGATGAGACGTTGCCCTTATTCCGCTTCCTGAGAGAACGGCGCACACTGCCCTCCCTGAGCGACTTTTCCCTGTCGACGTACCACGTGGAGTTCAATCTCGATCACCTGACGCTGGGCGTGGACAATATCCGCCACGACGTGCTGTTGAGCCCCGCGTTCACTGCCGCCACGTGCAAGGTCGTCGTCGGGCTGATCGAACGGCATGCCGGCTTTGCGGATGAAAATCACAAAGCGCGCGCGGCGAAGATCAACTGGGTCAAGGAGATCGACGATTACAAACGGCTCTACAAGGAGATGATGCAGGAGGTATTGAACAAGGCCAAAGGCCAGCGCGAAATTCAGATCCAGAACCTGGCCCAGGCGGCGGTTTACAAGATGTCGCTGGAAGCGATCAGGACCCAATTCGATCTTCTGGTCGGGCGTCTGAAAAAGGATGTGCGCTCTTCCGACCTGGCGCTGCACAGCGATCCGGCCCAGCTTCCCATCCTCAAGCAGGAACTGCAGCGCATCGGGCAGGCGCGCGAAGAGATCCGCCAGCGCGTCGGACTCGAACTCTGCGGCCTGTGGGCCGAAGTCGAAAAGGCGGATCTGGATACGATGCGCGAGGCGATTTTCGGACTGCGCACACCTTTTTATGCCATTCTGCTGCCCAATCCGCTGCCGCATGTCGAGCAGTCCGAAAACGAGATGTTCATGCTGGCCGAGTACGACCTGGCCCTCGGGCGGCGGGTCGAAGACCCGGACCGGTACGACACGCTGCTTTATTATATCCGCTGCCTGTTCAATTATGTCGATCTTCAGGACCCGGGCAACCGCACGGGCATTTCGGTCGAGCAGCGCAGGCCGCCGGCGCTTTCCGAAAAGCCGGTGCCCAAGGAAGAGCAGGAGCGTTATATCCGCAAGATCGAAGGCTGGATCCAGCAGCCCGCGAACATCGACCTGCTGTTCAACTGGCAGCGAACCAAAGCCGAACTGGCCGAGTCGAAAAAGCAGAGGGCGCCGGCCGAGAAGCGTGCGGCGCTGGCCAGGCGGATCAAGGCCCAGAAAACGCTGCTCGCGTTTTTCTGCCGCCAGTTCGCCCGCAATGGTCTGATGGATCGCATTGCGGCCGCTTACGAAATGCAGCCCGAGTACCTCGAATACTGCCCGCCGCTGACGCCGTATCAGATCGCCCAGTACCTGGTCGCCCCCAAATCACGCCGCGCGCTCAAGAGCCGCTTGAAGCGAATGCAGCCGCTCTACGGGCGGTCTTTTTCGCTGGCCGCCTTGAATAAAAAGATCAAGCGCATGGAGCAGATGACCGCCGCTAGACGCAAGGCCTATCTGACGCGCTTCCTCGCCGCATTCGCGCGCTACCATCGCGATCGGCGCAATTGCGATCTGCTGCGCGAGGCCATGGAGCGGATCAACGTGGTCGGCGACGAGAAGATCATCCTGCTGTCGCGCGAAAACAATACGCTGTATGAATTCCTGCTGCCGCACGAACGTGAGACGGAGAAAACGCCGGTGATCAATCACGTGGTCATCAAGGCCGACGTTCGCGGGTCGACGGACATCACCTTCCGCATGAACGAGCGCCGCCTCAACCCGGCTTCCTACTTCAGTCTCAATTTTTTCGATCCCATCTCCGAAATCCTCGGAGAGTACGAGGCCAACAAGGTTTTCATCGAAGGCGACGCCGTCATCCTGGCGGTCTTCGAACACGAAAATACGCCCGGCGGGTGGTACAGCGTGGCGCGCGCCTGCGGGGTGGCCCTCAACATGCTGGTGATCATCCGGGCGATCAACGAGAAGAATCACCGCAACCTGCTGCCCATCCTGGAGCTGGGCATCGGCATCAGCCACTCCAAGCAGCCGCCGGCTTTTCTGTTCGACGGCGGCCAACGCATCATGATTTCACCGGCCATCAACCATGCCGACCGGCTGTCGAGCTGCTCCAAATCCGGCCGCTGCGCCTTCGCCGACAACAAGAGCCCGTTCAACGTGTTCGTCTTTCAACTCCTGCCCGACGAAGCGCTGGCCGCTACATCCGACGATCTCCTGACCCGTTACAATGTGAATGGGATCGAACTGAGCACGGAAGGATTCATCAAGCTGCGCGAAGAGATCGACCTGGTGCCTATGACCGGCGTTCTGCCCGACGCCGAAGAACGCCGCTTCCGGTTCTACACGGGCAAATTCCCCACCCGCAGCGGCCGCTACCAGCGGCTGGTGATTCGCGAAGCGCCGGTTCCGGTCCTGGACCCGAAGTCCTTCAAGCCGATCCGCCTGACCGAGCGGACCTACTACGAAGTCTGCACCCATCCCCGTCTGTACAAACTGGCCCGGGTATAGCGGGTTAGCCGGTTTATTGGTTTATGGGTTTATTGGTTATCAGTTTATGGGTTTGTGGTCACCTCCAATTGCCGTTTAACCAACCAACAAACAAACCCACCAACCCATCAACCCTCCAGCTCCTGTACGGGAACCTTCGAAAGATCGAGGCGCAGTTCGTACTCGGAGCCCTCCGGGACGCGCTTGATGTCGAAGTGGAGCTTGCGCCCCAGCGCCAGCATATGGGTGTTTTCGCAAAGGACCGCGCCCCACACCGTGCGGATGCCGCGGCTCTTGGCGATCCACAGGCAGCGCTTCAGCAGGGCCGCCCCGATGCCCTTGCCGTGCCAGCGGTCTCCCACCAGAACCGCGAATTCGGCATCGTGCGTCGCCGCCATAAGGCTGATGATGCGCGCCACCCCGAGGATTTCTTCCCCGCTTTCGGTTTCACGCACCGCCACCATGGCGATTTCCCGGTCGTAGTCGATCTGCGTGAAGCGCGCCAGCATGCCCGCCGGCAGTTTCCTGAGCGGGGAAAAGAAGCGGTAGTAAATGCTCTGCGTCGAGAGCGTCTGGAACAGGGCCTGCATTAGGGGGGCGTCTTCTGGCCGGATGGGGCGGATCAACAGCGGGCCGACGCCGTCCCGTTCGGTTCGGCTCTCGAGCTGCCGCGGGTAGGGGCTGATCGCAAGGTGCAGCGGTGCCGGCATTTCGCTGCGCGCGAGCGCGATGCGGGCATCCACGGCGCAGCAAAGGTCGCCGCCGGCCATCAAAGGATTGATGTCGATCTCCTGGATCTGGGCGAAATCGGTGGTCAGCTGGGCCAGCCGCACCAGGATCTCCTCGAGCAGCGAAAGGTCGGCCGGCGGGATGCCGCGGTAGCCCTCCAGCAGCCGGTAAATCTTCGTTTCCTGCATCATGCGGCGGGCCAGCAGCCGATTGAGCGGCGGCAGCGCAAGCGCCCGGTCCTGGAAGATTTCAGCCGCCACGCCGCCCCGACCGAAGAGGACCACCGGTCCGAAGTCGCGATCGCGTTTTACGCCCAGGATCAATTCGTGGGCGGCCCGCGCCACCATGGGCTGCACCGTCACACCGCGCCGTTCGGCCTGCGGGAGCGCCTCGTGCAGCCGGGTGCAGAGCACTTCGAACGCCTCCCGGACCTTCCGGGCGGAATCCACGTCGAGCATTACGCCGCCCACCTCGCTCTTGTGCAGCACCTGGGGCGAATCGATTTTCAGCACCACCGGGTAGCCCATCGCCTCTGCGGCGGCGACCGCCGCCTCGGCATCGGCGGTGCGCCGGGTCGGATTGACCGGAATGCCGTAGGCGGCCAGCAGCGCCTTGGCCTCGACTTCGTCCAGCCACACTGGTTGCGCGCCGGTGCGGCGTTCGATGAGCGCCTGCGCGGCGGTGCGGTCGAATTCGAAGCGCCGCGGCAGCGTGGCCGGGATCTGTTGCAGGATTTCGATGTTGCGGCCGAAGCGGTAGAGGTCCATAAAGGCGCGCACGGCCCGCTCGGGACTGTCGAAGGTCGGAATGCCGGCCTGGTTGAATATGTCGCGCCCGGCCTCGACGGCGCGGCCGCCCAGCCAGGCGGTGACGATGGGAATGCGCCGGCCCTTCAGATGGCCGGCCAGCAGGCGGGCCACGGCCGTGGCGTCGGTCAAGGCCTGCGGCGCCAGCATGATCAGCAGACCGCCGCTCTCCGGCGCTTGGAGCACGCATTCGACCACTTCCAGATAAGTTTGGGGGGTCGCGTGCCCCAGGATGTCGATCGGGTTTGCGCGGCTCCAGAAATGCGGCAAAAGGCGGTTCAGCCGCGCCAGGGTCTCCGCGCTCAGCGCGACCGGTTCGACGCCGTAGTCGTTCAGCGCATCGGCCGCCATCACGGCCGGGCCGCCCGCGTTGCTGACGATCACCAGCCCGGTCTTGTCGGGGCGCGGCTGCTTGGCTACGAGTTCGGCGCAGTCGAAGAGTTCTTCGAACGTCCGCACCCTCAGGATTCCGGCCCGCTGCAGGGCCGCATCGTAAACCGCGTCTTCGCTCGCCATGGCCCCGGTATGCGATGCGGCCGCACGTGCGCCTGCCGGGGTGCGGCCGGCCTTGAGGGCGATGATCGGTTTGACCCGGGCCACCGCGCGTGCGGCGCTCATGAACGCGCGCAGGCGGCTCAACTGCTCCACGTACATGACGATGCTGCCGACCGCCGGATCGTTGCCCAGGCAATCGATCATATCGCCGAAATCCACGTCCAGCATCGAGCCCAGGCTGATGAAATGGCTGAAGCCGATGTGTTCCTTGCTCGCGTAGTCGAGAATGGCGGTGCCGATCGCGCCGCTTTGCGAGATGAAGGCCAGCCGCCCGCCCGCCTGCGGCGTGTGATGGGCGAACGTTGTATTGAGGCGGCACGGCGCGCAGATCAGTCCGACGCAGTTGGGTCCGAGGATGCGCATGGAAGGGCCTGCGGCTTGCCGGATGCGGTTTTCGAGCCCGGCCCCCCCGGCCCCGGTTTCCCGGCCGCCGCCGGCGATGATGATCGCGCCGCCCACCTCGGCCGCCGCGCATTGCGCCACCAATTCTGGTGCGGTTTCAAGCGGGGTGGCGATGACCGCCAGGTCCACTTTTTCCCGGATGGCCGCGACCGAGGGCAGGCACTCGCGGCCCCAGATGCGGGGATGTCGATGGTTGACCGGGAAGACGGCCCCCGCGAAACCCGAGTCGACCAGGTTTCGCATCACGGCGGCCCCCACGCTGCCCAGCCGCTCGCTGGCGCCGATCACCGCCACGCCGGCCGGATGCAGCATTCGATCGAGATGCAGGATGCCCACAGCTCCGAGTCCCTTCCAGTCGAATGGTGAATGTCCGAGCTATCCCGCTTTGTACGGGTTGACCACCAGAACCGGCACCGGCGAGGTCTTGATGACCCGTTCGGCCACGGAACCGAAGATGACCCGGTCGATCCCCTTGCGCCCATGGGTGCCCATGACGACCATGTCGATCTGATGATCGTCGATGTAGCTCAGGATCGTTTCAGAAGGTTCGCCCAGCAGGACTTCGGCGCTGACGGGAATGAGATCGCCGAAATGGCGGCTCTTGAATTCTTCCATTTTGCTGCGGGCGTTTTCCAGCAGCTCGTTTTCGAAAACATGAATGGACATGGGCGGGACATTGATGCTGGTGAAGTATTGGAACACGCGCACCACGAACAGGATGTTGACCTGGGCATCGAACTTCTGGAGCATTTGCACGACGTACGGCACCAGCTTGTCCGAATTTTCAGTTAAATCCACCGGGAACAGAATACGGCTGATCGGTTTCATCACGGGCCTCCTTGCTTATCGGTAAATGCGCATGCAGCCATGGCTGCCACGTGCTGCAAGAGCAACGCACATGCCATCGGCCGCGGTATGTCGCTCAGCTACAACATACTGCAATTCCGCGGAATTCAAAGGAGGCGCGAACACAGCGCGTTTCGGAGGGCGTCGGCGCTTTTTACAGCCTGTAAAGGTGTAACCTGCTGGGTGACGAATTGCTGAACGGCGGCCCCCGGTAAACCCGGCCCCCCGGGGGGTGGACGGGGGGAATAAAGATGTT
>JAEYRZ010000077.1 GCA_023435265.1 Pseudomonadota bacterium | reverse complement strand
CCCCCCCCCCCGCCCCCCCCCCCCCCGCCCCCCCCGGGGGCGCCGGCGCCGCTGTGAACGTCGGGGCGGAGGAGGTCCCCATTACGGGGACGATCCTCACTTCAGGCGACCGTGCGCACGGCATTTTCGCCCAGAGCGTCGGCGGGGGCGGGGGCAACGGCGGATTCAGCATCACCGGCAGCGTGGGCAGCGCGGTGGGGCTGGGATTCAGTTTCGGCGGCGACGGTGGGGAAGGCAGCACAGGGGGTGAGGTCACGGTCCATAACGCCGGCAACATCACCACCCGGGGCGAGCAGGCGTACGGCATGCTGGCCCAGAGCGTGGGGGGCGGCGGCGGCAACGGCGGCTTGAGCCTGGCGGCCTCGCTGACGGCTTTCGGCGGACTGAACTTCAGCATGGGCGGCACCGGGGGCGATGCGAACACCGGCGGCGCGGTCACTGTCGGCAACAGCGGCGCCATCGAAACCTGGAACGAATACGCCCACGGCATTTTCGCCCAGAGCGTAGGCGGAGGCGGGGGCAACGGCGGGACCTCGGGGGCGGCCATGGTCAATTTCAGCAGCCTGATTCCCATCCCGGAACCCTATCCAACCGGCAGCGCCAATTTTTCAGTCAGCCTGGGCGGGGACGCAGGCACCGGCGGCGTGGCGGGCGACGTCACGGTCGACAACACCGGCGCCATCGTGACCCACGAGGATTTTGCTTACGGGATACTGGCCCAGAGCGTGGGCGGCGGCGGTGGCGCGGGCGGAAAAAGCATCGCCGCCACCGGCAATCTCTCGCTGCCCGAGGATCCGGCCACCGGAGCGGAGCAACCGCAGCTCGAGGTCAAAATCGATTTCGCCCTCGCGCTCGGAGGCAGGGGCGGCGGCGGCAATACGGGCGGTATCGTCCAAGTGATCAACCAGGGCCTGATCGACACCTCCGGCGTGGCCTCGCACGGCATCTTCGCCCAGAGCATCGGCGGGGGAGGCGGGTCGGGCGGAGACGCCCGCGCCATGACCCTGAGCATCGATCCCTCCAATTCGAGCCTGTTCCCGGCAGAGCCGCCGCCTTCTTTGACCAGCATCGAGAAGGCCGTCAACATCAGCGTCGGCGGCGACGCGGGCAGCGCAAGCGACGGCGGAGACGTAACGGTCACCAACAGGGCCGACATTTTCACCCGCAATGTGGATGCCTACGGCATCTTCGCCCAGAGCATCGGCGGGGGCGGGGGGAACGGCGGCGGCGGATATCACGGCCTCGACTGGGCGGAAGTGGGCGTCCCGGAGGACTGGGCGGATGCCTGGGAAGCGTTGATGCCGATCGAATCCCAGGGCGACGTGGTGGTCGTGGTCGGCGGCTCGGCCGGCAGCAGCGGCAGCGGCGGCGACGTGCGGGTGTTCAGCGAGCAAAACAGCCGCATCGCAACGTTCGGTGACGGCGCCTACGGCATCCTGGCCCAGAGCGTCGGCGGCGGCGGCGGCACCGGCGGCATCGGGGCGGTCGGCGAAGACGGAACCGTGGGTGTCGGCGGCGCGGGCGGCGCGGCCGGCAACGGCGGCGACGTCGCGGTGACCTTGGCGGGGTCCGTCGATACGGCCGGCATGGCGGCGCATGCCATTCTGGCGCAGAGCGTCGGCGGCGGCGGGGGCATCGGCGGCAATGTGGACCGGGGGGTCGAAAGCTTCGGCACCAACCTGGCTTTCGGACGGTCCGGCGGGAGCGGCGGCGACGGCGGCGCGGTTACCGTGGAAAACACGGGGAACATTACGACCCGCGGCACCGGCGCCTATGGCATTTTCGCCCAGAGCGTGGGCGGCGGCGGCGGGCTGGCCGGAGGCATCGGCCGTGGATTCGGCTTTGCCGGAAGCGTCGGCGGCGCCGGCGCCGGCGGCCGGGTGGAAGTCCTGCACCGCGGCAATATCACCACCCACGGCGACAATGCCCACGGCATTTTCGCCCAAAGCGTGGGCGGCGCCGATTATGGCGGCGAGGTCGTCGTGAGGGTGGCGGGGGACATCACCGTTTACGGCCAGGGCTCGCTGGCGGTCCTCGCCCAGAGCGAGGGGGCCGCGGGCAAGCGCAACATCGAGGTCGTCTACGAAGGGGGCACGATCACGGGCAACAGCGCCACCGCGGTGCGCCTGGCCGATGGGAGCGACAACACGTTCGTCAACCACGGCACGGTCACGACCTTCGGCGGCATCGACGGTACGGCGTTTTCCGGCGCGGCCGGCGCTGAAACGATCGAGAACCACGGCAGAATCATCGGTTCGGTCGACCTCGGGGCGGGCGGCAACCGGTTCCATAACCACCCGGGCGGCATCTTCGACGCCGGGACCTCTGTCCGCCTGGGCTCGGGGAACACGCTGGTCAACGCGGGCACCTTGTCCCCGGGCGGCGAACATGAATTTCTGGAAACGGTCCTGGACGGAAATTTCGTACAGAACGGTTCGGGTGTTCTGGCCATGGATATCGACGCCCAGGGCAATCATGACATACTCGCCCTGAGCGCGGGATCCGCCTCGCTGGGCGGAGCGCTCAGCATCATCAAAAATCCGGGCCTGTACCGCAGCGGTGAGATCTATTCCCTTCTGGAAACCGCCCGGGGCGAGGTGAACGGCGGCTTCGACCGGTTGCTGCTTCCCGAGGACAAACCGCTCCTGCGCTTCAGGCTCCGTCAAACCGGCGATGCCGTGGCGGTCGAAACGGTCGCACAGCCGGTGCGGACGGTCGCCGAAAACCGGGTGGAGTCGACCGTCGCCGGTTGCCTGGACAGGATCATGCCGGATGCGGCGGGCGATCTCAACATGGTGCTGGGCGAGTTTCAGGACCTGTCGCGCTCCCAGTTCGGCCGCGCGTTCGCCGGCCTGAGCCCTGCGGCCTACGACCACTCGACCTTGCTGAGTTATGACGGCGCGCGACGGAATTTCGACGCGCTGCAGCGCCGCATGAGCCTGGCGCGGTTTTATGCCGATGCCGGGGCCCGGACGCAATCCGACCCCATTCTGCTGGCCTTCGGCGGATCGGATGTGGATCTGGCGCAGTTGTTGACCAGCGGCGATGTGCCCGAACGCCAGGGTCGGAATGGGCTGTGGCTGAGCGGTTTCCAGCAATGGGGGGACCAGGGGGAAGCATCCGGCTTTCCCGGCTACGACTACACCTTGGGCGGAGGAAGCATCGGGTTCGATTACACGTTTCCATCCCGTTGGGTGCTCGGACTGAGCCTCTCCAGGGCGGCCACGGACATCGATCTCGACGACCGGGCCGGCGAGGGTTCGATCGATACGACGTCTGGAACGCTTTACGGAAGCTGGTTCACCCGCAATGCATACGTGGAAGGCGCCTTCTCCTACGGCCGGAACTCCTATGAGAACAGCCGCTCCATAATCATCGGGGACTTGCGACGCACGGCGGAGAGCGATCATGACGCGGATGTCTATTCAGCCCATCTGGGCGGCGGATATTTCTTCGACTTGGGGGCCTGGTCCCTGGGGCCGGTCGCAGCGCTGCGTTACGTCTACCTCGATGAAGAGGCGTTTACCGAGCGCGGCGCCGAAAGCCTGAACCTTGCCATAAAGGAGCGCAGCACCGAGTCGCTGGTCTCGGAACTCGGCCTGCGCGCCGCGGGACAGCTCAAGACGTCGTTCGGCAGCCTGATACCGGAAGCGAGAGCCGCGCTCAGCTATGATTTCGACATCGATGACCGGGTCATCAGCGCCGCGTTCCAGGGCGCGCCCAATGCCTCCTTTTCGGTGGACGGCCAGGATGTGGAACCGGTCGGCCTCGTCTTCGGCGCCGGCGTGACCTTGATGACCGAACACGGAATTTCGACCTCGCTGCGCTACACAGGAGAATTCCGACAGGATTACGAGTCGCACGGCATCCTGGGGCAGCTGCGCTTTACCTTTTAGGGAGCAATCGCACCGGAACCCGCCGCGTATTGTACATTGCAAAAAAGGGTAATGGGGGCATAGGTGTTCCGCCGCCCTGAACCCCCCGTTTTGATTTTCAACCGTTGGCCGCAGGGAAGACTGGCCCCTACATTCCGCCCTGCGGCCGATTTTATTTATGCTATGCGGAAGCATGTACCATCCCGGCCGCCAGAAGCTAACCTTGAAGGGGTTTTATGCCGATCCGCGTGTCCCCGGCGTGTGCGGCAGGACTGTCATGTGGCAGATTTGTCATGCAGACAAATAGGCGCGTTTTGCGGTATTATCCGGATTCACATAAACACCAGTTGAACTCCAATTGAGGAAATCTGCATATGTATTGTCCCGAATGTAAAGCCGAATATATAGAAGGAATCATAAAAATGTCCTGAATGTAATGTCGGCTTATCGATGAACCGCCAGAAGTGCCTGCCCCTGGCAAGAGCGCAGCGGAGTCTCCAATGAACGATCACGATTCCCGTTTCCGGGAGATATTCTTTGAATTGTATGAGCGCTTGCCCAGGCAGGGGCCGGGCAATCGTAGCTGCACCGAACGAGCCCTCCGGCTCTGCGCAGGGCTTCCCCGAGCCCCTGTGATTGCCGATCTGGGCTGCGGAGTCGGCGGGCAAACGCTGCATCTGGCCGACCTGACGGCGGGATCCATCGTCGCCGTCGACAGCCATGCGCCCAGTATCGAGCGGCTGAGGGCCACGCTTGTCGCGCGAGGTCTTTCCCGGCGCGTCCGGGCGCTGGTTGGCGACATGGCCCATCTGGACTTGGCGCCGGAAAGCTGCGACCTGGTCTGGTCCGAAGGAGCGCTTTATAACCTGGGCATCGGGAACGCGCTGTGTGTCTGCCGTGGATTGCTGCGTCCCGGCGGCTTTCTTGCGTTCACCGACGCGGTCTGGCGCAAGGAAGACCCACCACCGGAGGTCAAGGCAAGCTTCGAGTCGGATTACCCGACCATGGGCACGGCGTCTGATGTGGTGACGGCCATTCAGCGCGGCGGCTTTGAGCTTCTCGGCCGCTTCACACTGCCGGACGAGGCCTGGTGGGACGACTTCTACGCGCCGATGGAACGGCGCATCATGGCGTTGCGCCGGAAGTACGCCAACGACGCCGAGGCGCTTGCCGTGCTCGGCCAGCTTGCGCGGGAGCCCGCAATGCACCGGAACCACTCAGACTGCTACGCTTATGAGTTCTTTGTCGCGCGCCGCCCTGGCACCACATGAGGAGATCGAAGAAAAGTGAATGAGACCCGCCGCCTTTACACGGACCTGGCATGGCTATGGCCGCTGTGGGGCGATGCCGCCACTGAGTACGCACACTACTGCCAACACGTCACCGCCCTGATTCGGCAGCATGCCAGGCAGCCGGTGGCGACATTGCTGGATATCGGGTGCGGGGGCGGGAAGAACATCCTGAACCTGAGGCGCGCGTTCGACGTCACCGGCCTGGATATCAGTCCCGCCATGCTCGCCCAGGCGCAGGAACTGAACCCTGGCTGCACGTTTGTCTAGGGTGATATGCGGTCCTTCAGACTCGGCCGGGCTTTCGACGCTGTGCTCATGGACGACGCGATCTCACACATGAACTGCCGGGCCGACTTCGAGTCGGCTTTTCGCACCGCCCATGCCCACCTCAACCCGGGCGGCGTCCTGATCGCGACGCCGGACGTGACGATCGAAACATTCAGGCAGAACAAGACCACGACCACACCGGCCGCTCGGGACGGCCTGGAGGTCGTTTTCGTCGAGAACGTGTATGACCCCGATCCGGCAGACGAGCAGTATGAAACGACGATCCTGTACCTGATCCGCGACAACGGACACCTGCGCATTGAAACCGAACACTGGACGATGGGGATCTTCTCTCTGGACACCTGGAGGCATGTTCTGCGCCAAACAGGCTTCGAGGTGCATGAGGGACGCTATTGCCCGGGTGAAGATGAGTACACATTATTCGCCTGCGTCAAGACCACATGAGTGCCGGACAAGAAGGGCAGACGACGGGCCACCCGCCTGAGCCCGAGCCTCGACGTCCGGTGCGTAACGTCGTTCGGGAACTGCACACACCCATGAAAACGCAATACTACACTGCGACCAGCCTCGATGGGTTCATTGCAACTGAGAATGACTCGCTTGACTGGCTGTTTCCGCTCGGCGGCCTGAATGAATCCAGCTATCCGGAGTTCATTGCAGACGTGGGTGCGCTGGCGATGGGGTCGGCAACATACGAGTGGATGGTGCGCAACGGAGAAAAGGTCGCCGCCGAAACCGGGGCGGCCTGGCCCTACACGCAGCCGGCCTGGGTATTTACGAAGCGCACGCTGCCGGTCGTCGAAGGTGCGGACATCCGGTTCGTCGGTGGGGATGTGCGCCGCGTTCACGCTGCAATGCGATCCGCTGCCGGCGCCCGGAACATCTGGATCGTCGGAGGTGGAGATCTCGCCGGCCAGTTCTACGATGCAGAGCTTTTGGACGAACTGATCATCCAGGTCGGTTCGGTAACGCTTGGCAGGGGGAAGCCGCTGTTCCCCCGCAGGGTGCCGAGCCCGGTTCTGCGCCTGACATCGGTTCGCCGGATGGGCGCTGGAATGGCCGAGTTGCGCTATGAAGTGCACAACCTGCACCTTCCGCTTGCCGGTGCGTCCGCTGCATGAACGTTCTCCTTTACTTTGCAGCACAGATAGGCAATCAATGCTGTCGAAAATTTTCGCGCTGATCGATGAGGACGGTTTGGAGGATGGTTTGTTGATCACCGGACTCAATCATCCTTTCGGCATTTTCGCCCACTAGGACATTCGGTCAAAATAGAAACTCGGCTTCGATGCAACGCGCATCCAAATGGAAAGGAAACTCGCATGCAGGTAACGGAAATCAAGCTCGACGACCTTGTGCCGGAGCGGTTCATCACGGAGCAGTGCGCGGCCATTGCGGCCCAGGTCGGCCCGGGCACGGCGGTCAATGCCCTTTCGGGCGGCGTGGACTCCTCGGTGGTCACCATGCTGGCCCACCGCGCCCTGGGCGACCGTCTCAAGACCTTTTTCATCGACAACGGGTTGATGCGCGAAGGAGAGCCCCGGCGGGTGGTGGACATTCTGCAGCGCTGCGGCGCGCCGGTGACGTTGGTGGACGCCCAGGACGAATTTTTCAAGGCCTTGAAGGGCAAGACCGATCCGGAAGAAAAACGGCAGGCCATCACCGACACATTTTATAAAACCGTTTTTTCGCGCCTGGTGAAAGAGAGCGGCGCCCGCTTCCTGTTGCAGGGGACCATCTACACCGATGTCGAGGAGACGGTGGCCGGCATCAAGCGGCAGCACAACATCCTGGCCCAGCTGGGCATCGATACGGACAAGGAATACGGCTACACGGTGATTGAGCCGGTGATCCAACTGCGCAAACCGGCCGTGCGGGTGGTGGGCAAAGCCCTGGGACTGCCGGAAGAGATCTACAACCGGCCGCCGTTTCCCGGCCCGGCCCTGGTGGCGCGCGTCATCGGCGAAGCCACGCGGGAACGGATCGCGCTGGTCCGCAAGGCCACTGTGGTTCTCGAAGAGGAGTTGGCCGGCGTGAAGGCCTTCCAATACATGGCCATCCTGCACAACGACCGTATTCCGGGGATGCGCGACGGCAAAAGGGATTACGGCCTGCAGATCGAGGTGCGCTGCTGGGACACCAAGGATGCGGTGACCGCCAGGCCCACGCACCTGCCGTTCGAACTGCTGGAACGATTGGCGGGGCGCATGACCACGGAGGTTCCCGGCGTGGTGAGCGTTACCTACAATATCGCTTCGAAACCCCCATCGACCATGGAGGCGGTGTAAGATGAAGCACTCGGAAGATACCATCGTCAGAATCATGCCCTGCCTGGACATGCAGAACGGGCGGGTGGTCAAGGGTGTGCAATTCGTCGATATCCGCGATGCGGGCGATCCGGTGGAATGCTGCCGCGCCTACTGCGCGGAAGGGGCAGACGAGCTGGCCCTGCTGGATATCACGGCCACTGTTGAGGGCCGGGCCACCATGCTCGAGGTGGTCAAAAAAGTGGCTGCCGCGGCAACGGTGCCCTTCACCGTGGGCGGCGGCATCAAGGATGCGGCCTCGGCGGAGGCGGTTCTTGCGGCCGGCGCGGATAAGGTGTCGGTCAGCAGCGCGGCCTTCCGCAATCCGGAGGTGATCGGCGAAATGGTCAAGGCCTTCGGCTCCCAGCGTGTGACCGTGGCCGTGGACGCCGCCGTGAACGCCTCCCTGCCTTCGGGCTACGAGGTCTACATCGACGGCGGCCGCACCGCCACGGGCGCCGATGCGGTAGAGTGGATCAAGCGCATCGACGGCTATGGGGTGGGGGCCGTGCTGCCCACCAGCAAAACCACGGACGGCGTGCGGACCGGCTACGACCTGCCGCTGATCCGCAAGACCCGGGCGGCGACCTCTGCCGACGTGGTGGCTTCGGGCGGCGCTGGCGCGCTGGAGCACTTCCACGAGGCGGCCCAGGCCGGGGCGAATATCCTCCTGGCGGCTTCGGTCTTTCATTTCCGGGTCATCGCGATTCCCGATCTGAAGGCTTATCTCAAGAGACGCGGGGTGAAGGTCGCAGAACGTTCCGCACAGGCTTGACACGCATGTCGCCCGGTCTAGTTTTTAGGCAGTATTGCGAGGAAGATCATGGACGACGACCTTCATCAACTGACCCGCCAGCAACTGATCGAGGAGATCAAAAAGCTGCGCCACGGGATCCGACGGCATCGCGACAGTAACCGGCACGGCCTGTGCTGGCATCATCCGGCGCTCTGGGGACTACTGCCCGAGCGGACCGACCCGCTCCCGGTGGTGCCGGAATGGCCGGAATTCATGCGCGGCTGTGTGCGGTACCGGCAATCGCTGGACGAGCAGGCCGCAAGCGCCCCAAGGACGGACGAACCTTATCCGGATGAGCGCGGGCCGGGATAGTGCGACGCTTTGGGCCGCGCTTTATCCTGCAAGGAGAAATCATGGTTCGAACCGCGCTGATGATCCTTGCGCTGGTGGTGGGGACTGCCGCGGCCCAGGCATGTGCGGAGGCACGCCTGCCCGGTGACCAGGGCGCGATGCCAATGGAGGCGCTGCGCAGGGAGCCGATCACCCTGGAGCTGGACGTTCCGTACGCCGCCACCGGCAATCCCCGCCAGCGGCTCGACCTCTACCTGCCGAAAAAACCCGCCTCGGACAGGCTTCCGGTGATCGTGTTCTTTCACGGCGGCGGCTGGCGCTGGGGCGACAAGCGGGACGGCGCGGGGCAGCTGTTGCCTTTTGTCCGCGGCGGCGCATACGCCGGCGTGTCGGCCGGCTACCGGCTTTCTGCTGAAGTCCGGTGGCCGGCCCAGATCCACGACGCCAAGGCCGCGATCCGCTGGGTGCGGGCCCAGGCGGACCGCTATGGCTTCGATCCAGGGCGCATCGCCGTTTTCGGCCGAAGCGCCGGCGCGCACCTGGCCCTGATGCTCGGTCTCTCCGGGGCCGTGCCCGAGCTCGAAGGCGACCTGGGGCCGCATGCCGGCACCAGCAGCCGGGTCTGCGCAGCCGTGAATTTCTTCGGAATAACCGATATGCTGGCCATGATCGGTCAGCCCGGCGACATCGACCGGGCGCGCCCCGATGCGCCCGAGGCGCTGCTGATCGGCGGCGCCCTGCCCGACAACACAGTCAGAGCGCTGGCCGCATCGCCGATCCGCTATGTATCGTCCGACGATCCGCCCGTACTGACGCTGCACGGCACGGCCGACCGGATCGTCCCCTACGACCAGGCGGTCCGCCTCGACAAGGCGCTCTCCGATGCCGGTGTGCCGAGCTTTCTCATCACGGTGGCCGGCGCCGGGCATGGGGGCTTTCCGGACGGGGCCTTCGAGCGCGTGAACGACTTCTTCTCCAGGTTCCTGCATGACGAGGATATTCGGATACCGACCGAGACGCTGCATGCGCCTTGATTTCGAAGCGCTGAGGGGGTTGCAGGCGGGGTGCTTCAGTCCGGCTGCAATGCCCTGCAGGTGGGCCGCGCAGAGCGGCGGATACCGCCGCAGCGGGAAGAACAGCTTCCGGATCCCAGGGCCGGAGTGTCGAGATAAAGCGAGGTGATTCAATCGTGTGCCGAAACATCAGGCCGCTTTTCAATTTCGATCCGCCGGCGAACGAAGACGAAATCCACGCGGCGGCGCTGCAGTTCGTAAGAAAAATCAGCGGGTTCGCCAAGCCTTCGGTTGCGAACCAGGCGGCGTTCGATCGGGCGGTCGACGAGGTGGGCCGCACCGCGGCCGCATTGCTCGATGCTCTCGTGACCGCCGCACCCCCCCGCAGCCGCGAAGTCGAAGCCGAAAAGGCGCGGGCGCGGTCGGCGCGCCGCTTCGGCCCGCAGGGAGGCGACCCGCAGGCGAAAGCGTGATGCCCCTTCCGGGTGTACATGCAGGCCGGATCGTTCTTTGCTGAGTCCTCGAGGCCCCAAATACCGGGTGCCGCCCATTTCGTTATTTCCCCGAACTGACCAAGGTTTCTGGATGCAGCCGGAAGGCTGCTCGCGGAGACCGGCGCATGACCACCGAAACCCCCAAGCGCGATCCCGAAAAAGCGAGACCCCGGGAGACGCTTTCGGTAATGGATGCCGTGGCCATCATCGTGGGCGTGGTCGTCGGAGTCGGCATCTTCAAAACGCCCGCACTGGTCGCGGCGAGCGCCAGCGGGGAGGGGATGCTGCTTTTACTGTGGCTGGCGGGCGGGGCGATCTCCCTGACGGGCGCATTGTGCTACGCCGAGCTGTCCACCACCTATCCCCATGTGGGCGGCGACTACCGGTATCTGGGCCGCGCATTCGGCCCGGCACCGGCCTTTCTGCTGGCCTGGGCGCGCATGACGGTCATCCAGACGGGTTCGATCGCCATGATCGCGTTTCTGATCGGCGATTATGCGTCGCAGTTGCTGCCGCTGGGACGCTATTCGGATTCCTGCTTTGCCATAACGGCCATCCTGGCCTTAACTGCCGTCAATGTGGCCGGGATCAGGCAGGGGCGGCTGACGCAGCGGGTTCTGATGGCCGGCATCGTGCTGGGGCTACTCTTCATTACCGTTCTGGGACTGACGAGAGATCCCCCGGCCTCCGGCATTGCGCATCCCGCCGACCGGCAGGCTCTGGGACGGGCGATGATCTTCGTGCTGCTCACCTACGGCGGTTGGAACGAGGCGGCTTATCTTTCGGGCGAGGTCCGTCACGCGCGCCGCAACATGGCGCGAGTCCTGATCTACAGCATCGGCCTGATCACCGGTATGTATCTTCTCATCAACCTGGCGTTCGTGAAAGGGCTCGGCCTTCCGGCCATGGCCGGTTCGGATGCGGTGGCCGCCGACCTGCTGCGCCTGACTCTGGGCGAACACGGAGCCCGTCTGATCAGCCTGCTGGTCTTCCTGGTCGCCCTGAGCACCATGAACGGCATGATCATCACCGGGTCGCGCACCTGTTTTGCCTTAGGCCGGGATTTCGCCGTCTTCGGCTTCCTGGCGAACTGGCAGAATCGAAGGAACACGCCGGTCAACGCCGTGCTGTTCCAGGCGGGGCTGGCCGTTGTGCTCGTCCTGGCCGGCAGCCGGGCGCGCAGCGGTTTTGTTCTGATGGTGGAGTACACGGCGCCGGTTTTCTGGATGTTTCTTCTGCTGGTCGTATTCTCCATCTTCATTCTGCGCCGCAAGGACCGGCAGGTGCGGCGTCCTTTCCCCGTGCCGCTGTACCCGCTGACCCCGCTGCTGTTCGGTTCGGCCTGTCTGTACATGCTGCATTCCAGCCTGGTGCACACCGGCAAAGGCGCCTGGGTCGGGGTGGCGGTTTTGTTGACGGGCGTTGGCGTATGGCTGCTGCCGGTCAACCGCAGGGAAAACATGGGATAAACACCTGCAAGGAGACATGTGCGATGAAGCAATCGACAGGAAAAAGTTTGTTCAGCCTCTTCTTTGTGCTGAGTCTTTGCACCGGCGTGCCGGCCGCATCGTTTCCGACGAATCCGGCCGTCGCATCGGCACCGCTCGAACTGAGGCGCATTGCTGCGGCCAGACCGGACGTTCACTTCGTTCCGACGCCGATGGCCGTTGTACAGAAAATGCTCGAGATGGCAGGCGTCGATGAAAACGACCGGGTCTATGATCTCGGCAGCGGCGACGGGCGCATCGTCATTACGGCGGCGCGGGAGCGGGGTGCACGCGGCGTGGGCATAGATATCGATCCCGAGCGCATCCGGGAGAGCGCAGCCAACGCCGAGATCGCGGGAGTGAGCGGCCGGGTGCGGTTTCTGCAGCAGAATCTCTTCGAAGCCGACTTGAGCGGGGCCAGCGTGGTGACGCTGTACCTGCTGCCCTGGATCAACCTTGAACTGCGGCCCAAGCTGCTGCAGGAGCTGAGACCCGGGACCCGAATCGTTTCACATGCCTTCGATATGGGGGACTGGGAACCCGATGAATTCGAAATAGTCGAAGGCGACCACGTCTACTTCTGGATCGTACCGGCCAATGTGAGCGGCATTTGGGAGTGGCGCAGCGACCTTCCCGAAGGAAGTACGGATTACCGCCTGGAGCTTGCGCAGGAATTCCAGTACGTGAGCGGAACCATCCGCATCGACGGCCGATCGAGTCACCTGGAAGATACGCGGCTGGTCGGCGACCGATTCGAATTCACGGTGGAGCAGGAGGTGGACGGACACGCCGCGCTCGTGCACTATAAAGGCCGCGTGCGGGGTGACGCCATGGAAATCGCGGCCCCGAGGACCGCGGCAGGCACAACGGCCTGGCGCGCCCGGCGCGCTCCGGAAACCATGGCGTCCCTTGCCGAATAGGGTAACCCGGTCATGGCTCTAAAGCGCGGCGGCGAATTGCACGATATTAGGAAGACGGGGTCGGCTTTGCGGATTTCTCAGGGCGCATCGGCGCAAATACAGACAGTCATTGAATCTATGCCATAGAGCACTCAGGCGAAGGTTTGCATTCGATCATGCGGATCAGAAAATGGAAACTGCGCAGCAAGCTGCTCATCACCTACATCGGCCTGTCTCTCCTGCTAATCGTGAGCGGCGGTGGTTTTACTCTGGGGATGGTCCAGCGCACGCTGGAAAAGAACATGGAATCGGAACTGGGCAATTCCACCAGCTCGATTCTCAGCATGGTCAAAACCGCCGCCGCGGCATCCATTAAGAACTACCTGCGCGCGGTCGCCGAAAAGAATCTCGAAACCATTTCCCGCATCCACGACGACAAGGAGACGGGTAAAATAGATGCCGCGGAAATGATGACCGCCATCCGGGCGGCACTCGCCTCACAGGTGGTGGGCACCAGCGGCTACATCTACTGCATCGACAGCAAGGGGACGGTGACTTTTCACCCCCACTCCGAACTGGAAGGCAAGACCTTCCTGCATTTCGGCTTCGTCCAGGAGCAGATCCGCAAAAAGCAGGGCTATCTCGAATATGAATGGAAAAACCCGAATGAACCCCGGGCGCGTCCCAAGGCGCTCTTCATGACCTATTTCGAACCGCTCGACTGGATCGTTTCGGTGGCCTCCTACCGCGAAGAATTCACCGAACTGATCGATATCGACGATTTTCGCAGGAGCGTTCTCGCATTCCGGTTCGGCGAGACCGGCTATTCCTATGTGATCGATGACCAAGGCAACGCGATCATCCACCCTGAGCTGGAAGGGAGCAATGCGTTTACCGACTTCGGCGCGGAGACGGATTTCATCAGCGCTATGATCGCCCGCAAGAAGGGTGTGATCCGACATTCCTGGCACAATCCGGGGGAGACCGCGGCCCGCGACAAACTGGTCGTTTTCGACTACATTCCCGAGTACCGCTGGATCGTCGCCTCGTCCGCATATTACGACGAGGTGCTGAAACCCTATGCGCTGCTGCGCGACCTGATCATCCTCTCGACCGTGTGCGTCATCGCCATTCTGACCTTCTCGACCCTGGCGATCAGCGATCACCTGCTCAAGCCGATCGGCGGTCTGATCGAGAAGTTCAAGGCCGGCGCGGCCGGAGACCCGGCCGTGCGCATGGAAACCGGCGGCACTTTCGAGTTCAACGTGCTTGCCGAGTGTTTCAACCGCTTCATGGCGCATCATGAAAGCGCCCGTAATGCCCTGGCCGCCAGTGAACAGAAATACCGCCTGCTGGCCGAGAGCATTCATGACGTGATCTGGCTTGTGGCCATCGAATCCGAATGCATCCTGTTCGCCAGCCCCTCGGTGCAGAACGTCCACGGCTGGTCGGCCGAAGAGGCCGCGGGGCTTTCGCTCCAGGATTTCATCCCCGATCGCCACCTGCAGGCGGTCCGCGATCGAATCGCCAGGGGGCTGGCCGGCCTCCAATCGACCGCCTCCCGGAATTCGGTCAAGGTCGAGCTGGAACTGTACCGCAAGGACCGGTCGTGCTTCTGGGCCGAGATCACCGCCTCTTTTTTGTTCGACGAGCGCAACCGGCCGGTGAGCATCCTTGGAGTCACCCGCGATATCTCGGACCGCAAGCGCGCCGAAATGGAAAAACAGGATCTGCAGGAGAAATTGGACCGCTCCCGCAAAATGGAAGCGCTGGGGCTTCTGGCCGGCGGTGTGGCGCACGATCTGAACAATGTGCTTTCCGGGATCGTGAGTTATCCCGACCTGCTGCTGCTCGACCTGCCGGAAGAGAGCCCGCTGCGCGGCTCGATCGAGACGATCAAGGATTCCGGCCAGAAAGCGGCCACGATCGTTCAGGATCTATTGACCCTGGCCAGGCGCAACGTCATCAACTTCGAAGTGCTGAACCTGAATGCGCTCGCGGAGGAATATCTCAGGTCGCCCGAGCTGGATCTGTTGAAATCCTTCCACCGCGGTGTGCGCATCGAATCGGATTTGGCGGCGGATCTGCACAACATCCGGGGCTCCGCGGTGCACCTCAAGAAGACGATCATGAATCTGGTTTCGAATGCAGCCGAGGCCCAGCCGGGCGGCGGACGCGTCGTGGTGCGGACGCGCAACCGCTACCTCGACCGACCGGTCAAAGGATACGAAACCATCAGCGAAGGCGAGTTCGTCCTGCTTTCGGTTACCGATCAAGGCCACGGAATCGCGCCCGAGGACCGGATGCGGATCTTCGAACCGTTTTATACCAAGAAGGTGATGGGACGCAGCGGAACCGGGCTGGGCATGGCGGTCGTCTGGGGAACGGTCCAGGACCACAAGGGGTATATCGACGTGATCAGCGAGGTGAACCGCGGAACGCGATTCGATTTGTACTTCCCCATCACGCGGGAAAACGCCGGCGGGCCGGAACCGGCGGTCGATCTCGATCAATATTCGGGCCGCGGCGAATCGGTGCTGGTGGTCGACGATGTGGAAGCGCAGCGGCGGATCGCCGGGGACCTTCTGGCAAAGTTGAACTATGTCGTTCATGCGGCCGCAAGCGGCGAGGAGGCGGCCGCTTTTCTCCGCTCCCGCAAGGTGGATCTGGTGATCCTGGATATGATCATGGAGCCTGGAATGGATGGGCTGGACACCTACCGGTCCATTCGAGCGATCGACCCGGCAGTCAAGGTGATCATCGCCAGCGGTTTCGCCGAAACCGACCGCGTGGCCGCGGCCCAGCGGCTGGGGGCCGGAGCCTACGTGAAAAAACCCTACACGGTCGAACAGATCGGCCTGGCCGTCCGCGATGCGCTTTCCGGTCCCGGTCCGGCCAATGCCGAAGCGAGTGGCCGGAAAAGCCTGGCTGCGCAGAGATGACATCGCAAACATTTCTGGCTGCCGGACTTTCTGCTCAACCGCTCGATACCAAAGGATAAAGTCGACCGGGCGCTTCGCTGGCTGCGTCCACAGGCGCGCTTCGTCGACCGCCTGCTGCGTCCGCGTTTGAAGGTGTTCACGCACGGTGCCGGCGTGAACCTGATCGCGATCGTGTGCCTGATGATCGCCGCTTGTATGCCGGTCATGGAGCTGATACCGTTCTCGGCCACTGCCGCTGGGGCCGCTCTGACGGCCTTCGGGTTGTCTTTGACGTCACGCGACGGCGTAAGGGCGGTCATCGCCCTGGCATTGGCGGGTGTCGTACTGGGATTGATTTTCAAGCTGCTTTAGGCGCCCTGCCGAGGAGGGCGAGTGCGCATCACCACATTGATCGAAAATCGTGCCGCCGATCGCGACCCCCGGCTGACCGCCGAGTGGGGATTGTCGCTGCACATTGCCTGCGGCGGCGGCCGGATCCTGCTGGATACGGGCGCGTCGGGCGCCTTCGTCAAAAATGCCGCGCTGCTGGGCGTCGACCTGGGGACGGTCGACGCGGCGGTCCTGTCGCATCACCATTACGATCACGGCGGCGGTCTGCGCCGGTTTTTCGAAGTGAACACCACAGCCCGGGTCCATCTTGCAAAGCCGCCTCAGGGAGTTTGCTGGGCAAGGCGTTTCAGGGTGCTGCGGCGCTGCATCGGGATCGACCCGGCGATTTTCGAACAACACCATGGCCGTTTCGCAACGGTCCGCGAAGCGACCGAAATTCTGCCCGGTGTTTTCCTCTTTCCGGATATCCACGGCCCGCATGCGCGGCCCGGCGGCAACCGCATCCTGTTTCTAAAGAACTCCGGCGGATTTCGCCGCGACGATTTCCGGCACGAGATCGCCGTGGCGGTCAGGGAGAACGGAACGCTGGTGGTCTTCACCGGTTGTTCGCACAACGGCGTGCTCAACATCCTCGATACGGTCCGCGCGGCGTTACCCGGCGTTCCGGTAAGGGCGGTCGTCGGCGGATTCCACATGGTTTCGAAGCCGCCCTTCAACACGGCGGCCGACCGCAGCCGGGCGGTGGCGGCGGTCGGCCGGGCGATGCTCGACTATCCCGTGGAACTGGCCTGGACCGGTCACTGCACGGGTAACAAGGCTTATGCGACGCTCAAACGCGTGATGGGGGACCGGCTGAACATCCTCCGGACCGGGACCGTAATCGACATCTGAGCTCAAGGGAAGGAAGCATGGACGGAATCATCGGCGTCATCTCGGATACCCACGGCCTGTTGCGGCCCGAGGCGCTGGAGCGCTTGCAAGGTTCGGATTTGATCATTCATGCCGGCGACATCGGCGGCAGTCACATACTGGAAACCCTGCGGACCATCGCCCCGGTCCGGGCGGTGCGGGGCAATGTCGATACGGGGCTGTGGGCCGCGCCGCTGCCGAAGACCGATCTGATCGAATTCGGGGAGATCTGGCTCTACGCGCTTCACGACTTCGCCACGCTCGATCTCGACCCGCGCGCGGCGGGCATCCGCGTCGTGATCAGCGGCCATTCGCACCGTCCTTCCCTGCGCGAGGAAAACGGCGTTCTGCTTCTCAATCCCGGCAGCGCTGGCCCACGCAGGTTCACGCTGCCGGTCGGCATGGCCCGGATCGCATTCCGCGGCGGAGCGCTCGACGCGCGCCTGATCGAGCTCAAGGTCCGTGATTGATAAACGCAGCGGGCGCCCATGAGTCGCGAAGCGGACCGGCGCGCAGTTCTTAGACCCATTCGAAACGCGCCGTGAAATGGCGCAGCACGGGCGCCTCGTAGGTGAACCGCACGCCGCGGATCTCGTCTTTGTGCTCCGCCGCGTAGGCCACCGATTCGGCCACATAATCGAGGTGCGAGCGGGTGTACATCCGGCGGGGTATCGCCAGGCGCAGCAGTTCGTGCGGGGCGGGCGTGACGCTGCCGTCGCCGTTCTTGCGCGCGAAGAGCAGGCTTCCGATCTCGCAGGCCCGGATGCCCGAGATCGCATACAGGTAGGCAGCCAGCGCGGTTCCCGGAAACTGGTGCCAGGGGATGTGATCCAGCAGGGCGCCGGCATCGATGAATACGGCATGGCCGCCGGTGGGGCGGATGATGGGTACGCCGGCCGCGAGGATTTTTGCGCCCAGGTAAGCGATGCTGTCAAGGCGGTAGCGCAGGTAATTTTCGTCCAGAACCTCTTCCAGGCCCACGGCCAGAGCTTCCATGTCGTAACCGGCCAGGCCGCCGTAGGTCGGAAACCCTTCGATGGGGATCATGCGGTTGCGGCAGCGTTCGGCCCAGTCTTCATTGTTCATCGCCAGGAACCCGCCGATGTTGGACAGGCCGTCCTTCTTGGCGCTCATGGTGCATCCGTCGGCGTAGGAGAACATCTCGCGGGCGATTTCGAGGGGCGTTTTGTCCGCATAGCCCGGCTCGCGCAGCTTGATGAACATCGCGTTTTCGGCGAAGCGGCAGGCATCGATGAAAAAGGGGATGGCGTGACGGCGGCAGACCTGACTGACGGCGCGGATATTCTCCATCGAAACGGGCTGGCCGCCTCCGGCGTTGTTGGTGATCGTCAGCATCACCACCGGGATGCGCGCCGGCCCGTTGACTTCGATCAGGTTTTCGAGCTGGGCGACATTCAGGTTGCCCTTGAAGGGATGCGCGCGCATGGGCTCCTTGCCCTCGGGCACCAGCAGATCGCACGTTTCGACGCCCTGCAGTTCGATGTTCGCCCGGGTGGTGTCGAAATGGGTATTGCTCGGCACGATGTGGCCCGGCTTGAGAATGGTGCTGAACAGGATGTTCTCCGCCGCGCGGCCCTGGTGGGTCGGCAGCACGAACCGGAACCCGGTGATTTTCTTGATCTGCGCCTCGAATTTATAAAAGGAACGGCTGCCGGCGTAGGATTCGTCGCCCAGCAGCATGGCGCCCCACTGGGCGGCGCTCATCGCACCGGTGCCGGAGTCGGTCAGAAGGTCGATCGTGATCTCTTCGGCTTTCAGCAAAAAGGTGTTGCAGCCCGCGCGTTCAAGGGCTTCCCGGCGCTGGGCGGGGGTGGTGATGCCCAGGGGTTCGACGCTTTTGATACGAAAGGGCTCGATAGCGGTCTTGGGTTCAAACGGCATGGTCGTATTCCTTGATGAAGTGCTCGGTTCATGGGTGCTGTTGGCCGGTGATCCATGCAGGCCCGCCCACACGTGCTGCAGGCGCAACCTGGATCACCTCTTCTGATGCCGATCCGACACGCATCACAGCCGCAGCCCGATGCCTGTTACCATTTTTTGCTTGTTCAAAAGCACTATACCATCTAAATTGGTCTGCAACAGATCCAATTCATCGTTCATAAAATAGACCAATATGGATGAATTCGTAAAAATCCGCTTTTCGGGCGGCGCCGTAAAAAGTTCAAGATCAAGGCGCCGCGAATCCCGTGATGTCCTGAGGCGCGCTTAAGGTACGCCGCAAGGACGACGGGGTGAAGCGCAACGTAGATCTTGGGCTTTTTACGGCACCGTCAATATGGAACTGCAGCTCACACTCGACCGTACCCAGCGCATTCCCCTGGCGCTGCAGATCGCGCACGGCATTCGGGACGCGATCGTCAACCAGCGGCTCGGCCCGGGCACCCGCCTGCCGCCCTCGCGCGAAATGGCGCGGCGCCTGCAGGTCTCGCGCATGGTGGTGGTGGAAGCCTACGAGTGGCTGGAAGCGGACGGCTACGTGGAAACGCGGGCCGGCAGCGGCACCTACGTTTCGAAAACCTTGACGCTGCTGCAGCCCGCAATGGCGCGCATCGAGGACCCGCCGCGGCGCACCGATCCGCTGCCGGGCAAGGCGGTGGCGGTCAATTTCCGGCCGGGACTGCCCGCGCTCGATCTATTTCCGCGCAACGCATGGAAAGCGGCCCTGTCGCGTGCGGTGCGCGATGTGCGCACGGATCATCTGGGCTACGGACCGGTCGAAGGACTGCCGCGCCTGCGGCGCCTGATCGCCGAATACGCCGGCCGCACGCGCGGGCTGCCGGTGACGCCCGAACGGGTGGTCGTCACCGTGGGTGCGGCCCAGGCGCTCGATCTCGTGTTGCGCGCGCTGGCCCCCATCCGCAGCCTGGCGGTCGAAGACCCCGGGCCCGAGCCTGTGCGGCGCCTGCTGCAAATTCACCGCATCAAACCCTGCGCGGTCCCGGTGGACGACCAGGGGCTGAGCGCCGACCGCCTGCCCGCGGAATCCGATTGTGCGGGAGTGCACGTGATTCCGTCGCACCAATATCCAACGGGATGGGCCATGAGCCTTGCGCGGCGGGCCCATGTGCTGGCCTGGGCGGAGCGGCGTGAAGGGTGGGTGATCGAAGACGATTACGACAGCGAATTCCGCTTCGACCGGTTGCCGCCGATCGCCCTGGCGGCGCTTGACCGAACGCAGCGCGTGGTCTACATGGGATCGTTTTCCAAGACCCTGTTTCCCGGTCTGCGCCTGGGGTACTGCATCGTGCCCGAGCGGCTGATCGGACGGATTCTCGATCTCAAGTGGTTCAGCGACCGCTGCGTGCCGGTGTTCGAGCAGTTCGCGTTGGCCGAATGGATCGAAAGCGGCTTGTTTGAGCATCATATCCGCAAAATGCGCGGGGTGTACGCCGCGCGCCGCGAGGCGCTGCTGCAGGCGCTGGGCCGCCGCTTCGGAACCGCGGCCCGGGTGCAGGGTGTGGCCGCCGGCATGCATGTCTACACCGGATTCGATCTGAACTTATCCGAATCGGAGATGGTTTCGGCGGCGCTCACGGCCGGAGTCAAGGTCTATCCCGGGAGTCCGTGCTGCGTGCGCTGGCGGCCGCGGCATCCGAGCCTGATCCTCGGGTTCGGACACCTGAACGAAACGCAGATCGCCCGCGGCATCGAACTGTTGAGCCGAGCGTTTGATAAAAGCCGATACGGCAAGCCGCCCGCCGGGACGCGAATCACAGAACGGGAATCCCGGCGCTGAGCAATGAGAGAGGCGATCGTGCCGTATTGTCTTTAATCTTGATCAATTCATTAAAGTTTACGTGGTTATCTGGAAAGTTCCAGTTCGGTTCGATGGGCACGGATCAGGTGTGCCGGGGTATCCGGGTGCAAGGACGTCAGCCATCGGTTTTAGTGCCGCTTGGCGCAGCGGAGCATGGTCGTCCCGCACTGTCTGAGCGCAGCGAGACAATATGGTTGAAGGCTGAATCGTCCTCGGGCACAAAATGGCCTGCCTAACCTTGAAAACGTGGGTTATAGTAAGCGTCTCTCCACCCTACTACAGAGCCAAAATCAA
>JAEYRZ010000023.1 GCA_023435265.1 Pseudomonadota bacterium | reverse complement strand
CGGCCGCCGCCCTGAGGAATTTGCGGCGGCTGGACATTTTGGGCAAACCGGGTTGACCCTTCCGGATCTCCTCTCTGATTCTTTTTCTTCTCATTTTGACTGCTCCTTTTCCGAGGCCTCGTGGTCCCGCCTCTTACTGTGGGTTAAGGGGAATGAAATGCCGAAGCATGTTGCATATTTTTAAGGCATGCCGTTCGGACTGGGTGCGAATTCGACCGGACTGGCGTGCTGGGATGGGAGAAATATGAACTTAATTCATTTAATGCCGGTAGCTAAATTAGTAATGGGTACTATTCTAATGTCAAGTCGATACGACGGAGGAGCAACTACGCCCCTCTCCGGATTCGAATCGCCCTGAAAGGAGATGGCCCATGAAGGTCGGATTCGTCGGGTTGGGAATCATGGGGAAACCCATGGCCGGGAATCTTTTGAAAGGCGGCTGTGCGCTTTACCTGCACAGCCGCAGCGGCGTGCCCCGGGAGTTGACCGGCGCCGGCGCGAGTGCCTGTGACTCGCCCCGGGAGGTCGCCCGCCATGTCGATGTGATCATCACGATGCTGCCGGATACGCCGGACGTGGAATCGGTGCTGTTCGGGGCGGCCGGTGTGGCCCAGGGTTTGTCGGCGGGTAAAATCGTGGTGGATATGAGTTCGATCTCGCCCATGGCCACCAAGGATTTTGCCCGGCGCATCAACGCACTGGGCTGCGAGTACCTCGATGCCCCGGTTTCCGGGGGGCAGATCGGGGCCGAAACCGCTTCCCTGACCATCATGGCCGGCGGCACGCGTGAAACCTTCGAACGGGTAATGCCGCTGTTTGCATTGATGGGCAAGAACATCACCCTGGTCGGGGGCAACGGAGACGGTCAAACGGCCAAAGTGGCCAACCAGATCATTGTGGCCCTGACTATCGAAGCCGTTGCCGAAGCCCTGCTGTTTGCCGCCAAAGCCGGCGCCGATCCCGCCCGAGTGCGCAAGGCCCTGATGGGCGGATTCGCCAATTCCCGGATCCTGGAAGTGCATGGCGAGCGCATGATTCAGCGCACCTTCGAACCGGGTTTTCGAATCGCGCTGCATCAGAAGGACTTGAACCTGGCGCTCGCCAGTGCGCGCCAACTCGGCCTGAGTCTGCCCAGCACGGCGACCGCCCAGGAGCTGTTCAACGCCTGTGCCGCGCACGGCGGCGCGGTCTGGGATCACTCGGCCATGGTGCGGGCGCTGGAACTCCTGGCTGACTTTCAGATCGGCCAAAAGCAGGATTGACATCTGTCCGGCGGCTGCAGCTATTGCGAGCGCAATCGATCCCGCCTCTATCTCTCCCCCGCGCGCCTACCCGCAGATCCGAAAGCTCTTTTGCCGAAGCCGGACCGCAGCAAAAGGATCTCGATGGAGCCCATCAACGTCTTCGATTACGAAAAACTGGCCCGGGAGAAACTGCCGGCCATGGTGCGCGATTACTACGCGAGCGGCGCGCACGACGAGATCACCCTGCGTGGCAATCGCCATGCGTATGACCGCATCCAGCTTATGTACCGGGTGCTTGTCGACGTCAGCGCACGCGATATGTCGACAGTGCTGCTGGGCCGGCGGATCTCGATGCCCATTCTGATCGCGCCTACCGCCTTCCACGGGATGGCGCATGGGGAAGGAGAACGCGCAACGGTCCGCGCCGCCGGGAAAGCCGGCACGATCATGATATTGAGTACGCTGTCCAACTGTTCCGTCGAAGAAGTGATGTCGGCCGCAACGGGACCGGTATGGTTCCAACTCTATGTCTACAAGGATCGCGGCGCCACGGGAGAACTGGTCCGGCGCGTGGAGGATGCGGGTTGTTCGGCCCTGGTCCTGACGGCCGATGCACCGTTTCTCGGCCGGCGCGAACGCGATGTGCGCAATCATTTTCAGCTGCCGCCCGGTTTGTCGGTCAAAAACCTGGTGCCGGCAGGCATGTCCGAACTCCCTAAAGAGGCGGCGGACTCCGGATTGGCGGCCTACTTCGCATCCCTGATCGACCCCGCGTTGACCTGGAAGGACATCGAATGGCTGCGTTCCATCACCTCCCTGCCCTTGGTGATCAAGGGCATCGTCCGGGCGGATGACGCCTCGCGCGCCGCGGCGCTCGGCGTTTCGGCGATCGTCGTCTCCAATCACGGCGGGAGGCAGCTCGACACCGCGCCGGCAACCATCGAAGTCCTGCCGAGGATCGCCGCGGCGGTCGCCGGACGCACCGATCTCCTGATCGACGGGGGGATCCGGCGCGGCACCGATGTGCTCAAGGCCGTCGCCCTGGGCGCTAAGGCCGTCCTGGTCGGGCGGCCTGTCCTCTGGGGATTGGCGGCCGCCGGCGAACCCGGGGCGCGTCATATACTGGAAATACTGCGCGGCGAGTTGGACTTGGCCATGGCCCTTTGCGGCTGCGCCACGATCGCCGGAATCACCCCCGATCTGGTGACCACCGCCGCCAGGCGGAATGGATGAATCCTTAAATCGGGTCCATTCCCGTTCGGAATGCATTGCCTTGCCTATTTGAACCGGGCGCCCCACATGCCAACGTCTTCCCCGCGAATTGATCCCGCCCCGCGGGGGCGCGCCGGAGGGATGACGATGGCCGACAGCAGGGCATCCGGACCACACGACGCCACGAAGCTCGACCGCATTGCACTGGTGCTCCAGGGCGGGGGCGCATTGGGGGCGTATCAGGGCGGCGTCTATGAAGCCATGCAGGCGCACGGGTTTGATCCCGATTGGATTGCGGGTACTTCCATCGGAGCGATCAACGGCGCGATCATCGCCGGCAATCGGACTTCAGACCGAATCGCGCGTTTGCGGGAGTTCTGGGATCTGGTGTCCGAAACCGATTTCTGGCCCCGCCCCTGCGAATCCGAGATTTCACGACGGTCGCACAGCTTGTGGAGTATCTGGCAGTCCATCCTGCTGGGCCGGCCGGGCTTTTTCACGCCCCGCTGGTTCGATGCGGCAGCGCTGTTTACAGCCGGGGCCACCGAATCGGTCAGCTTCTACGACACCCGGCCTTTACGTCGGACGCTCCTGCGCCTGGTCGACTTCGACCTTCTGAATGACGGTTCGACGCGCCTCAGCGTCGGCGCCGTAAACATCGTCACGGGCGGCCTGCGCTACTTCGACAGCCGGCGCGACACGCTGACGCCCGAACACATCATGGCCAGCGGCGCGTTGCCGCCCGGTTTTCCTGCGGTGCGCATCGAAGGTGAGCTTTACTGGGACGGCGGAATCTACTCCAATACGCCGATCGAGGTGGTTCTGGACGATGTGCCGCGGGTCAACACACTGTGCCTGATGCCTTCGCTCTTCAATCCCGCGGGTCCGGAGCCAAGATCCATAGCGGAAGCGGAGAAACGCCACAAAGACATTACGTATGCCACCCGAATGCTCGAACACATCCGCGAATACTGCCGGGTCCACGATCTGCGCAGGTCTCTGCAATCGATTTACGCCCTTCTGCCCGAGGATGTGAAGCACAATCCGGAAGTCAAAGCATTGGCCGATCAGGGGTGTTTGTCGACCATACACATTGCCGAACTCATCTATCCGGACAAAAGTTGGGAGCTGGCCTACCGGGACGCCGATTTTTCACGCGCGGCGGTCGAGCAGCGCTGGCAGTTCGGCCATCGCGACGCTTCCCGGTTTTTCGAGCGCCGGCCTTGGGAAGACCCTGTCGCGCCGCACACCGGCGTGGTCGTGCACACGACCGGGCCTGCGGCGGATACGCGTGAATCCCGGGATCTTCTTTTCCGGTAGACTTTTTGAGGAGGAGCCATGCAACTGAAAGGTAAAGCGGCCGTGGTGACAGGTGCCGCGAGCGGAATCGGCAAGGAAATCGCGCGCGCATTCTGCGCCGCCGGCGCCAAAGTGTGCATCGCGGATATCGCCCTTGCGCCCGCCCGCGCGGTTGCGGCGGAGCTTGAAAATGAGGGCGCCACCGCGCTCGCGGTCGCCATGGACGTAACCGACGCGGCGGCGGTCGAGACCGGTGTGCAGGCAGCCGCCGACGCCTTCGGCGGCATCGACATTCTGGTCAGCAATGCCGGAATTCAGCATATCGCCCCGATTGTCGAACTGCCTTACGCCGACTGGCGCAGACTGATCGCCATCCATCTGGACGGGGCGTTTTTAACCACGCAGGCGTGCCTGCGGCGCATGTATGCCGGCGGCCGCGGCGGGACGGTCCTCTACATGGGATCGGTGCATTCCAAGGAAGCCTCGCCGCTCAAAGCGCCGTACGTGACGGCCAAGCATGGATTGCTCGGCCTGTGCAAAGTGGTGGCCATCGAAGGGGCGAAATACAACGTCAGGGCCAACGTGATCTGCCCGGGCTTCGTGCGCACGCCGCTGGTCGACAGGCAGATTCCCGAACAGGCGGTCCGTCTCAATATCAGCGAGCAGGAAGTCATCCAAAAAATCATGCTCAAGGAGACGGTCGACGGCGAGTTTACGACCACAGCCGACGTGGCCCAGGTCGCGCTTTTCCTGGCCGCATTCCCCAGCAGCGCGCTCACCGGCCAGTCCGTCGTGGTCAGCCACGGCTGGCATATGGAATAAGCTGCGGTGCCGCCTCAGGGGAGCGGGCAGGCAACCTGGACGCTGGTACGCCCGCACCCGAAGGAGCGATATCTTCGGCTTCCATCAAAGGAGAAGCAAATGGAACCGATCACAATCCTCGGCATCGCCGGGAGCCTTCGCAAACAGTCGTACAATCGGGCGGTGCTGCGCGCGGCCAGGGAACTTCGTCCGGACGATGCGCGGCTCGATATCTTCGAGCTGACGCATCGAATACCGGGCTTCGATCAGGATGAAGAAAACAATCCTCCGCCCCCCATCGTCGAACTGAAGTCCCGTGTACGCGCCGCGGATGCCATCCTGTTCGTGACGCCCGAGTACAACTACTCGATTCCCGGCGTGCTGAAGAACGCGATCGACTGGGCCTCCCGCCCCTACAGCGACAATGCCTGGGACGGCAAGCCGGTGGCCATCATGGGCGCCTCGATCGGCATGCTGGGGTCGGCCCGCGCCCAATATCATCTGCGCCAGTGCTGCGTTTACCTGAACATGTATCCCCTGAACCAGCCCGAGGTGATGATTTCGCTGGCCGCCGAGCGGTTCGATGCCGGCGGGAACCTGGTCGACGACCGGAGCCGGGAGTTCATCGCCCGGCTGCTGAAGGGCCTCGTCGACTGGACACGCAAGCTGAAGCGATAGACTCAGACGCAGGCCTCCGGATTTCCCGGCGGCCGTACTTGCCTGCACCGGTCAATCCTTCTGCAGATATTCCAGCGTTACGGTCACCGTGCGGTTCAGGGATCGTCCTTCCGGCAGGCCGTTGTCATACAGCGGGGAATGAGGTCCCACCCCAGTGACATGTAGCCTTCCGGCCATTGCGGGCATGGCTGCGATCATAGACTTATGCACGGCCTGGGAACGCCTTTCGGAGAGCTTCAGGTTGTATTCTTCCTTGCCGATGGTATCCGTATGCCCGACGATCGAAATCAGGGCCTCGGGCAGCTGATTCATACGGGAGATGATCCGATCCACGATCACCTGGTTTCGTGCCTTGATATCTGCGCTGTCGTAGTCGAAGAGGATCAAGGCATACTGCTCCTTGACTTTGTAACCCTGCACCTGGGCCGACTGTTGCGAGCGCTGAACATAGTGGACCGGCAGCGCCGCGCTTTCCAGATCGCTCAGCGTGTTGCCTTCCTTGTCGGCCGCAGTCATGCGCAGGCCGATCTCGCCGCAGGCGGACACCGCCTCGAGCATATCGGCATCCAGGGGGATCGACCATTCTTCCGGCAACGCGCCCTGCCCCTGGATGGTCTTGATTTCTCGATCGCCGCAAGCCAGCTGGACCCGCCAGTCGGCCAGGCCCACCTCGGAGGCGATGCGCGGAATGATGCGCACATCCTGCGCCGCACACACCTTTTCGACGAAGGCGCTGTTCACCGTATCCAGAACGGCATCGGCATCCGAATGAATCTCCACGCGCTGGTTTTCGGCCTGCCCTTCGGGAATGCGGTTGGTGCTCGGTGCAGCGGGCAGGTTGCGCTGCTCGACGGTCATGCGCTGGGGATCGATGCCCCACATGTAGCGCAGGTAGGCGCGAACCGCCTCGGCCCGGCTGCGCGACAAATCGGTGCGCCCTTTTTCGGCCCCGACATTGGAATTGCAGCCGACCAGCCGGATGGCGGCCTCGGGATGGACCTGCAGCCTGCGGCCGATGACGTTGAGCACGTTGCGGTATTTATCCATGGGGCCTTTCAAATTCTTCTCATCGAATTCTTCGGTCCGCTTCGGCTGGTCGAACAGGACATAGCGCTCTGAGAGTTCGCTTTGCCCGGTCTCGAAATAGATGTGGTTCAGCAAAGGCGAACTGTCGATCGTGGTCACCTCTTCGATGGTCAATTGCGGCGGCGCGAACGACAGGGATCCTTTGGGCGGGGTAAGGAAGCGATAGGCCACCACATAACGGTGCAGCAGCACGGACGAAAAGGCTTCGAACACCGGCAGGAGTTCGGCCGCCGAAGCCGCCTTCCAGGCGCGGCCGCCGTGGCGGGATGAAATTTCGTTCAAAAATGGATCGAGGCCGCTCTGGGGCATGTAGTCCACGGCCAGAACCGTAAGATTATCCACGGTCTCGGCGGCCTTTTTTATTTCAGCGGGCTCGACGATGGAATTGATGTCTTCGCCATCCGAAAAAGCAGCCAGGAATTTGTGCGTGCGCGGGGGCATCCGGCGGGCGACGTCCAGACCGGCCATCATCGCGTCGTGAAGATAGGTGCCCATGGTCAGCCCGGGTCCCATGCTTTCATTGATGAATGCGCGCAGCTTTTTGACGTCGCTGGTCTGCATCACCTTGGCGTGCAGCTTGCGTCCGTCCACGGTGATCGTGTTTTTTTCGTCGAAGACCACCGCCGTCACAACATCGATCGGCCGCAGCGTGCGGTAAAAGGTTTCAAGGGCCTCCAGCAGCGGACGTATGGCATTGCGGAGCTTCATGGATGCGGAATTGTCCACCACCAGGATGATCTGCAGCGCCACCTCCTTGTTGGTCTCGAGAGGCTCCACGGATAATATTTTGGCCGTCTTCACGCCGCGGCGCACGGTAAAGTGCTCCAATCCAAGTCCGAGCAGCGGTTTTTCCTGCGCATCGGTGGCCGAAACCAGCAGCTTGCCCTCTTCCAGGGGCTGCCAGGTCAGCTTGGCGGCGTTCGGGGGGCCGCCGACTTCGAATTCCTCGGTTTGGGCCGATGCCTGTGCTGCAAAGAAAATCAGCCACACGGCGAGGGCCGGAATCATCATTTTTTTCATCGTTTCCTCCAGGTAATTATCGAATCGTAGATATACGAGCAGGCGAATGGCGAACCCGCTTCCTTATGCAGGCCGCGTGCAAAAAGTCAGGCCCCATTCATACATTCTTCAGGGTTCCACGCCTCGCCTGTTCGATAGCAGTTTGGATACCGGTTTACGAAAAGCGTGCCAGCCGGGTTCGGCGAACACGGCGCCGAACCCGGTCGCCCGGGAGCGATCCTCTTTGTCCGCGCAGCCGCACGGTGTATGCCTTTACCGGATAACCCGTCGGCATTTCTATCAAATTGAGATGCGGCCGATTCGCGGCGCGGGGTGCCTTAACCCCACCGTGAATGTAACCGAGTTACGATTTCTTCCCAATCCGCTATCGGGAATGCGCAATGAAGTCCGGCCGCCGCGGACAGGGCATCCCTCGAACGTTCCGGAACGGCGGTCAAGCCCCGATACGTATCCTGGAGGGCCCGGGTTACCGGTTGTGTCTTTTTTTATCGCAGGCTGACGGCTTTTTCAGGGCAGATCTCCTGGCAGCAGAAGCAGGTGATGCAGCGGTCGGGGTCCGCCGCCGGGAAGCCGTCCTGCATGGCGAGCGCCGACACCGGGCAGTGGTCCACGCAGGCGCCGCAGGCCGTGCACCGTTCCGGATCGGTTTGCGGTTTCAGCCTGGTTTTGGTCAGCATCAAATCCTGAATGGCCGGGTTGCCGGCAATGGCCTCGCCGCCCAGCGGCGGAAGCTTGAAATCGCACAGGATCCGCATTTCTCCATCGATGCGGATTCGATGCGCCTCGAACTCCCCGAGCCCCATCATTTTCGCTTTCTGGAGAAAACGCAGGCGGGCCGGATCGAGGCCCATCATCCGGGCGACGACCGCATCCAGGGCAACCCCGTTGTCGGCGGCCAGAACGAGACCGATCTCCCGCAGCTCGGGCGAAGCCGGACCGTTGCCTTCCATGCCGATCACGGCGTCCATGATGAAAAGATCCGGAACCCGCAGGCGAAACACCTCCACGATCATCTCGTGAAAGCGCTCCGGCGTGCCGGCAATTTTGTGCAGGCGCGCTTTCTGGGCTCCGGGCAGAATGCCGTAGCTGTTCTTGACCGCCCCGGTCATGACGGTCAGGCCGTGGGTCTTGAACTTGGGCAGGCTGATGACGACATCCGCCGTCATCACTTCTTCGGAGACCGCCACCTCGGGCAGAAAATCGGGATTGAACGCGCGCCTGCGGGTGGCATTGCCGATATTGCGGTAATATCCCCCGGCCGCATCCATCAAGCCGCTTTTTTTGAAGCTGTTCTCATTGTCGCCGTAGCTGAAGATCCCCGGGTTGTCGCCGACCACGATGGCCCGCGGCGACATCGATTCCACTTTTTCGACCACCGCCCGCAACACCGCCGGGTGGGTTACAATATGCTCTTCGGCCGTGGACGAGCGCAGCACGTTGGGTTTGATCAATACTTTCTTTCCGGCAATGTCCTGAGGGAAAAGCGCAAACGCCAGGTCGACGGCGCTCCGGCAATCCTGATACGTTGCGGGATGGATCATGACCCGATGCATGAGCGACTCCTTTCAACAGGGTTGAGCCGGTTCGTCTCAGTGGGCCAGTCCGCGCATGAAGCGGTACAAATCGGATTTGGCCTCGAAGCCGATACCCGGCAGATCGGGAAGCGTGATATGCCCCGCTTCGACCTTCACGCCGTCCGGAAAGCCGCCGAAGGGCTGGAAAACGTCCGGATAGCTCTCGTTGCCGCCCAATCCGAGCCCCGCGGCGATATTGAGCGACATCTGATGCCCCCCATGGGGGATGCAGCGCCGCCAGGACCAGCCGTGGTCCTTAAGCATGGACAAGGTGCGCTGGTACTCACATAAACCGTAAGAGAGCGCGCAGTCAAACTGCAGCCAGTCGCGGTCCGGCCGCAGGCCGCCGAAACGGATGAGATTGCGCGCATCCTGGTGGCTGAAAAGGTTTTCACCGGTGGCCATGGGGCCGGGATAGAATTCGGCCAGCGCCGCCTGGAGGCGGTAGTCCAGCGGATCTCCGGCCTCTTCGTACCAGAACAGGCCGTACGGCCTCAGCGCCTTGGCATAGGCGACGGCGGTTTCCAGCTCGAAGCGGCCGTTGGCGTCGACGGCCAGCTGCCCTCGGCCGGCGATTTCGTCCAGCACAGCCTCGATGCGCCGGATGTCCTCGTCAAGAGGCGCGCCGCCGATCTTCATTTTGACTACGGTGTAGCCGCGGTCCAGATAGCTGCGTATCTCGGTCCTCAGCGCCGAAAGATCCTTGCCCGGATAATAATATCCCCCGGCGGCGTAGACGAAGACGTGCGGGTCGGCCTGCCGGCCGTGACGCTCGGCCAGCCATCGAAACAGGGGTTTGCCGGCGATCTTGGCCGCGGCGTCCCAGACCGCCATGTCGATGGCGCCCACGGCGACCGAACGTTCGCCGTGCCCGCCGGGCTTCTCGTTGGTCATCATTGCGGTCCACACCCGATCGGGATCGAGATTGGCACCCGATTCATCGAGAAGGGCGTCCGTTTCGGCTTCCATGATGCGCGGCGCAAAGCGCTCGCGGATCAGGCCGCCCTGCCCGTAACGGCCGTTGGAGTTGAATCCGTAGCCCACGACGCGCCTGCCGTCGCGCACCGCATCGGTCACCACCGCGACCAGGCTGAAGGTCATCCGGGAGAAATCGATATAGGCGTTGCGGATCGGCGAGGCGATGGGCAGCGTTGCCTCGCGGATGTCCGTGATTCGTATACCCACCAAACGCTCCTTTCGCCGGCGAAATGCGCTCGAAACGCGACACGGACGCCGTGCCTGACGCGAAACGCCGGTGTACGTTCATATCCGATTTTGGCGGACAAAGGAATGCGTCTTGTGCGGTTCGCAAAGCAGTTGACAACTGCCTTGCCTCGATAGAATCCAAGCGCGGGTTTGGGGATGCGGATTTTTCTCGATTCCGCGTAGCCCTTGCGGCCGGCGGCCCGCCCGCCGGATGATGACTTCCGTTTCGGCATTGGAGCGGCGATTTCCAATTCCGGTAAAGTTATGTTACTGGGAACGTTCCCCAACGCACAAAAAGGAGCAGAAATGGGTAGCGCCTTGAATTACACAGTCTGGAAAGACGATCATCGCCCCATCCTCGAATCGTTGCCCGGAAAAGAGATCATGATGCTCTATTCGGGCGGCAAAGACTCGTCCGTGGTCCTGCACTTCATTCAACTCGCCGGCAGAGAGTTCGGCTTCGAGTTCAAGACTTTCGCGGGAGTTTACCCGCATCATGTCTTCGCTTCAAGCGACCGGGAAAAACTGGACGACTATTGGCGGCGGCGGGGAGTGGCCATTGCCTGGCAGGCTCTGCCGGAATCGGACGATCGCCTGGACGAAGCTCCGGCCGAAGGCGTGAGCCCCTGCCTGATCTGCAATACGGCCAAGAAAAAAGCTCTTATCGGACATCTGAAGGCCGAAGCCGTCGACATGAGCGCCCTGGTGGTGATCATGAGCTACTCGCTCTGGGATCTGGTCAGCGCCTCGATCGAGCATACGCTGACGGCGTGCTTCGCGCTTCCGGATGCGCTTCCCGCGGTCCAGCATAAAACGACCGAGGCGCGTTTCCTTGAAACCTCGCAGCGCTTCTACCCATTTCTGCAGTTCGAGGGCGGTTTCTCGGTTTTCAAACCCCTGATCCGGTACAACGACCAGGATATCCTGGAAGTGGTGGCGACGGAAGGGATTCCGCTGCTCTCCACCCCCTGCCGGCACAAGGATTACCGCCCCAAGCGCCTTTTTGCACGCTACTACGAAAAAATGAACCTGAAATTCGATTTCGAGAAAGTACTGGATTTCGCCCGCTCTGCGCATCATCTTCCGGAGGAGCGCTTTTTCACCCGCATGGGCGTCGACCGCTACCTCAAAGGCGCAATCTGATCGGCGTCGTCCGGCCCGGGCATTACGAGATCTGGTACTTGACCAGCTTGCGATACAATGTGGCTTCGCCGATGCCCAGCAATTGGGCGGTCTTCTTGCGGTGCCCTGCGCACTTGGCCAGTGCATTGCGGATGGCGCTCATTTCGTAGGCTTCCATGCGATCGCACGCCAGCTCCGGCGGTTCGGCCGCAGACCGGCCGCTCAGGTTATCCGGAAGATCTTCGAGCGCGATCTCCGCGTGCCGCCCAACGGCCACAGCCCTGCGGATCACATGCTCCAGTTCACGCACATTGCCCGGCCATCCATAGGCCTGAAGACAGGCCAGAGCCGGTTCCGACAGCTTCCTGACCGGACTGGCCGGCGTCTGAAAGCGGTCGATGAAATAACGCGCCAGAACCGGAATGTCTTCCAGCCGTTCGCGCAGGGGGGGCACCTTCAATTCGACCACATTAAGGCGATAGTACAAGTCCTGCCGAAAACGCCCTTCGGCGATTTCGATCAGCAGATCGAGGTGGGTGCCTGCAAGGAAACGCACATCGATGGGAAAACTGCGGCTGGAACCGACGGGCCGCACCACCTTTTCCTGTATCGTGCGCAGCAATTTCACCTGCGTGGCCATGGAAAGCGCGCTCACTTCATTCAGGAACAGCGTGCCCTTATCGGCCGAGCGGATCAGGCCCGTCGTGGTTTCAGCTTTGCCGCTGGAGACCTCTTCGACGCGGCCGAACAGTTCACCGTCCATCATGCTTTCGCCGCTGGCGCCGCAGTCGACGGGCACGAACGGAGCGTCTCCCCGTGCACTGTGCCGATGGATGGCGTGGGCAACCACTTCCTTGCCGGTGCCTTCTTCGCCCTGGATCAGGATATTGGCATCACTTGCGGAAACCTGGGAGATCATCCGCTTCAAGGCGAGGATCACGGCGGCATTCCCGATCAGCTGGTCGAAACCGAATTTCGACCGGACCTGCTCCTTGAGCGATCTGTTTTCCTGCTCCAGGCACCAGATGTGGTAGAGCTGGCGCACCCGCAGCTGCAGGCGCTCCGGTTCATAGGGCTTGACCAGAAAATCGACGGCGCCCCGTTTGATGGCCTGAACGGCCTCGTCGATGCCGCCATGTCCCGTGAGCATGATCACCTGAACGCCGGGCCAGGCCTCGTGAATCCTGGACAGAAGCTCCAGTCCGCTCATTTCAGGCATCTTTAAATCGATCAGGGCGGCGTCCACCGGCGTGTGGTTTAAAAA
>JAEYRZ010000219.1 GCA_023435265.1 Pseudomonadota bacterium | reverse complement strand
CCATCGTATTGAACCTCAAAGAATCCTCCGACCGGGATACCGCGCGCCGGCTGGCTGCAAAAGCGGATGTAGTGGTGGAAAATTTCACGCCCGGTGTGACCCGCCGGCTGGGAATCGACTACGAGAATCTGGTCAGAGATAATCCGGGCCTGATTTACTGTTCGATTTCCGGATTCGGCCAAAGCGGCCCCTATCGCGACAAGAAAGCGTACGATCCGATCATTCAAGGCATGACCGGCCTGATGTCCATCACCGGCGAGCGCAACCGCTCGCCGGTCAAGGTCGGGATTCCGATAACGGATCTTGCGGCCGGCCTTCAAGCGGCCACCGCCATTCTTGCGGCCTACATTCACCGCCAGAACACGGGCGAAGGACAATATATCGATGTGGCGCTTTACGATGGCATGATCAGCCTGCTGTCGATCATGGCCATGGACTACTTCGCCACCGGGCAACCTCCGGAGCGGTGGGGCCTCGACCATATCCACCGTGTTCCGGCACGGGCTTTCGAAACCAAAGACGAGCGTTATGTCCAGGTGGCGGCCACGAGCGAGGCGATGTATCCGTCGTTCTGCCGTGCCATCGGCGCCGAAGAACTGATCGATGATCCTCGGTTCAGGACCAACAGCCTGCGGCTGGCCAACCGGGAGATCATCATGCCGATCCTGGAAGCCAGGATGCGTCAGAAAACCGCAGCCGAATGGGTGGCTCTGCTGGAACAGGCCGGCATTCCGTGCGGGATCGTCATGGGCATGGACGAGGTGTTCGCGGACCCGAATATCAAATCCCGCGGGCTTTACTTCGAAATGCCCCATCCGATTGAAAAGCTGATTCCCCAGCTCGGTTTTCCCTTCAAACTGAGCCATACGCCCGCCGATGCCCGTTTGAGGCCGCCGATGCTGGGAGAACACAACGCTGAAGTGCTGGAAGAATGGATCCCCGCTGTCGGTAAACGAGGAGACGGTTCCAGGTAAAACCATCCCCTTGTGCATGCACGGTGCTTTTCGAACAGCTTCACGGCCGGATCGATCCTGCTCAGCCGGGCTGGCGGGATCGATCCGCAAAATCATTCCGCACTCAGTCTTGGAACGCACCTTTTGATCTCATTTTGCGCCATAGCGTATTGACGCTGATTCCGAGTTTCTTTGCGGCCAGCTTCCGGTTGTAGTTACAGTGCCGCAGGGTCCGCATCAAAACTTGATGTTCGAGATCCTGCATCTGGTCCTTTAGTTTAAGGTCTACCGGACGATCGTCTTGAACTGGTCTCGGCGGGGCGGATTCATGCGCATCCTGGTCGCACGCTTCATCCATCAAATCAAAAAAAAGATCTTCATCCGCAGGCCGGTCGGTGCATAAAATCAAATAGCTTTCGATCAGCGATCTCAATTCGCGTACATTGCCGGGCCAGTCGTACTGCTCGATGCGTTCCCGCATCCTCGGCGTCACGCAGCCCGGTCCTTTTCCATAGGTCCTTATCAACTCAGACAGGATCAGGGGGACGTCGCCGAACCGCTCTCTCAAGGGCGGCACAAACAACTTCAATACGGCCAGTCGGAAGTAGAGATCGGCGCGGAATCTTCCTTTCTGTACTTCGCGCCTCAAATTCCTGCAGGACGAACTGACGACCCTGACGTCGACCGGGTCAATGCGATCTCCGCCGACGCGCATGACCTCCTTAGCCTCGAGCACTCTCAGCAGGCGGACCTGCAAGGAAATGGGGATATCTCCGATCTCGTCGAGGAAAATGGTTCCCTCGTTGGCCAATTCGAACAAGCCGATTTTGCCGCCTTTCTTGGCGCCGGTAAATGCACCCTCTTCGTAACCGAACAGCTCGCTTTCCAGAAGCGTCTCGGGCAGGGCGGCGCAATTGACGGCTACGAAAGGCCGGTCGCGTCTCGGGCTGAGTTTATGGATCGCATGGGCCAGCAGCTCTTTACCGCTACCGGTCTCGCCCTGCAGAAGAATTGCGGCTTCAGTGACGGCGTACCGCCTGACCTTTGTCTTCAGCGAAATGATTTCCGGGCCGGTCCCTTTGAAGGCGTCGATCCCGTGCCGGGCCGCAAAGCCTTTCGCGTAAAGCCGCTCGCGCAGCTTGCGATCGATATCCTGAATGATCCGCGCTTCCCTGAAGACCGCCACCGCCCCCTTGATGCGGTTGTCGATCATGATCGGCAACGTGTCCACCACGAGGTCCAGCCCCGACAGTTTACGGATTTGTGAACGTAGCGGGTCTTTCGAGCTCAACACGTCGATCAATCCAAGATCCTTTGAAACCCTTGATAATGACTGCCCCATTTTCTTTGCGAAGTCGATATTCAGAATCTCGGCCGCTTTTCGGTTGAAGAAATTCAGCATCCCGAAGCGATCGATGCCGACCACTCCGTCGTGCATCAGTTGAAGAATCGTTCTGACCTGTTCTTCCTGCTCTCGCTCCCGGCGACCGGCCTCCGCCATGGCCCTGGCTTGGCGCAGTGCCTGAAGAACGGCCTTGGGATTCGGTTCGATGATGACGCCTCGCCCTCCAAGATCCCTGACGATGCCGCGACTCACCCCACCGCCCACGATCACATCGTACCCGTCCTGAATCGCCTGCCGAACCCCTGCCTCGAGTTCAGAATTCGAGCGGAAGAGGATCTGGCGGACATTTATTTTCAGGTAATCTTCCAGAAGATCGATTCCTTCCCTGGGTTCAGAAAAACTGGTGACACCGATTTGGCGGCCGAACGTTCTAGCCTTCATCGCGGCTCGAGCTACTTCCAAATGGGTTGTCGGAATGTTGATGACCGAGCGGCCGATGCTCTCCGCGATTAATGCACCCGTTCCGCCGTGGCCGAGTATGACTTCGAAACCTGCATGCAATAATTGCCTGGCAGCTGGAACGGCTTGATCGAGATCAACAATTTTGTCGACCAGCTCCTCATGTTCAGGGTCATGACACCTGCGGACCGAATCGACGATTTCCGGTGAATGGGTGACAAGGCCGAAAAGGAATTTCCGGGTGCTGTTCATGCATGACTCCGTAAAAAGGGCGGCTCTCCGAGCAGGCCAAGGCGATTCGGCCCGCGGCGAGAGCGAGTCATAGATCGGTCGGGAACCTGCGGGTCGACTCCTCCGGAAAGGCGCCGGCGGGGACCGTCCGTGCCGGCTTGACTCCGAAGCGGACCGGCGCTGGGCGGAATGGGGTCGCTCTGGAAGGCGCCCGCAGGCAGGTGCAAAGATGCCTGCGCACGGTCGCGAACAGCGTCTTTCCGGCCGCCGTTCCGGTCAGTTTAGTACCCGGTCGGCCGCAGGATGTCGGCGGACACGTTCGACGCGTCGGCCGTGCCGGTGAGCACCATGGCGGCCGTAAGCTCGGACCGGATCTGCTGCAGGTACTTGCGGACGCCTTCTCTCAGCCCGCCCACGGCGGCAACGGCGATCGGGCGGCCGATCATCACCGCATCGGCACCCAGGGCGAGGAGCTTGAGTACGTCGCCGCCCGAACGCACGCCGCCGTCGGCCAGAATGGTGATCCTGCCTTTGACCGCCCTGGCGATTTCGGGAAGCACTTCGGCGGCCCCCGGTGTGTGTTCCAGCACTCGCCCGCCGTGATTGGAGACCACGATCGCATGGACGCCCGCCGCAACGGAGGCCTGGGCGTCGGCAACGGTCATGACGCCCTTCAGAATGAATTTGCCCGGGACGCGGGAAACGATCTCCCGCAGCTTTTGCGGAGACTTGGGCGTCACCGGCCGGCCCATGAGCTTGAGCGTGATCAGGCCGGCGGCGTCGATGTCCATGCCGATCAGCCCGGCGCCGGTCGCCAGGGCCTTGTCCAATTTAGTTTCGAATTCGGCCGTTTCCCACGGCTTGATGAAGGGAATCCCCACGCCGGCGTGCGCCTTGATGGCGGCGTAGCCGGCCTGGTGTATGAAGTCGGGGACACCGTCGCCCACACCGGCGAGCGTCCCTTCATCGACGCACCCGCCGACCACCGCCTCGATGTACGCCTCTTCCGAGACCTTGCCGCCCATGTTGAAGGAGACACCGCCGATGGGGGCCGCCAGAACCGGCATGCTGAGGGTCTTGCCCAGGATTGTGGCCCGCGTGTCCGGGGTTTCCACATCATGCAGCAGCCGCATGTTCAGGCGGTACCGGGCCAGCGCTTCGAGGTTGGCGCCGAAGGCCCTCCCGCTTCCAAGGCCGCCCATCCCGGGCACTTCGCCCGCGCAGGCCCGGCCGTCGCATACCGGACAGACCCGGCAGAAGCCTTTCATCATTTCCCTGGCATTGTTCCGAATTTCTTTCATCTTCGCACTCGGCTCCTTTGCGTATACAATGCGTTCAGCCGCCACGATAGAACCATCCGTCAGGCATGCGGCCGTGGATTACAGGATTTCGCCGCTGACCAGAATCGGAATCGTCGGGCGAAGCGGACTGTCGGTATGGACCAGGATCCGGTCGACGTAGCGCCCCGGCTCCTTGCGGGTGTTCTCCACACGAAGCAGGCAGTGTCCGCCGTTCTGGGCGCACTGCGCCTCGAGTTCATATTTGATGAACGTCCCGTTCTGGGCTTCCAGGCGGACAATGTTGAAGGGGTGATCGCTGCGCGGCACGATCTCCACCTCCAGAACGAGCGGTTCCCCGGCCTTTCCGGAGAGACGGATGTGGTCCGGCCGGATCTCGGCGAACGGTTCGATCGTGCCGGTCATGGCGATTTCGAAAAAAGGCATCACGGGGTCATTGGTTTTCACCCGAACGCCCTCGCGGATCTTTTGACCGCCGTAGCCGCCGGTATCGACGCTCACTTCGATGCGCCCCTCCTGCCCGGGAGGGATCTGCCGCGCACTGGACGCAGCGGTACAGCCTCAGCCGGATTTGATATCGAGGATTTCGAGAGCGGCCGTACCCCGGTTTTGCAGCACGAATTCATGCACCACCCGGGTCCCTTCGACTGCGGTCGGAAACTCGAACAGCGATTCGGGGAGGAAGGCCCGCGGCTGCGGTGGTGCGGCCTCGGCCGAAGGAACGGAACGCTCTTGGAGCAGCCGGTCGATGCCCTCGGGGATCTTGCCGGTGCCGCTGAAAGTGCTGGGTTCCTGCCCCGGACGCAGCACGACACAGGTCGGTGTGCTGCGGACCGCGTAACGCCGGATCAATTCCATCCACTGACCGAAGACCGGCTGGACGTCGAAGAGTCCCAGCCTGACCTTGTTCGCTTTCATCTCGGCGATCAATTGGCCTTCAGCCTCCACCTTCCGGGATTTGGCCAGGTCGAACAAAATACGGCGAATGCGCAGCACCTCCTCGAAGCGGTCGGCTTTTTTGGCCGCATACAGAAAATAGCGCGAATAGAGGGGGGTCTGGGCATGCAGCGGCTTGTCCACGAAGGTCACTTTCACGCCCGAGCGGTGCAGTTCGGCCAGGCCCTTTTCCAGATAAGGCTCCACGGCCTGGCAAGGCGGGCAAAAATAGTCCGTGAAGACGAGCACTTCGGTCGGTCCGCGACCGCGCGAAAAAATATCGGCGGCCGCTTCGGCGGAAGACCTGCCGGGCATGCCCAAGGAACTAAAAATGATGAAAAAGAGGATTGCGCTGATAACCCGGAAGCGCATCCGCGGGCGATCGTCAAATGGCATGTCACCCCTCCGCAGCCGAGGGTTTAAAAAGCACTGCAACGGTCAGATATACCGAAACCGCAAGAAAGACCACATCCCGTACCACGGTCCACAGGCCGGCGGCGCCTGCGTCGGCGGCGGTGGAGAAACAACCGCAGTGAACGTCGAGCCCGCGTATGAGGTTGAACACCAGGGCGCCGATGAACACGGTCAGCAGCCCGGTGCTCAACAGGGCGGCGCCCGGCAGCCAGAACCCGGCGATCAGGCAGATGCCGGTCAGCAGCTCCAGCCAGGGCAGGATCAGCGCCGCCGGATTGACCGCTGCGCCGGGCAGTATCTGATAATTGTAAACGGCCTGGGCAAAATCCAGCGGATGCGCGATCTTGTCGGTGCTGGCGTACAGGAATATGCCGCCCAGCGCGATGCGGGCGGCAAGACAGGCGATCCTCCGGAGGCGGCCGGCGCGGAAAAACGACATGCTCACGCTCCCGCTTCCGTCGGCAGACCGGCCTGCTGCCACACGGTCCAGCCGTTGACCAGGACCCGCACGTTTTCAAATCCAATCTGTTTAAGGAACAAGGCCAGTTCGTGGCTCAGTTCACAGCCTTCTCCATCGCAGTACGTCACGATCGTCTTCGGGACCTCCAGCCGATCGGCCACATCCATGAAGTGATCGTCCACCTCATGAAACGGAAGACTGAGCGCCCCCCGGATGTGTCCCTCTGCATACTGGCTCCCGGGCCGTGCATCCACGAAAACCGCGGCGCCCCTTTCGAACAGCACGCGGGCTTCTTCCAGATCGATCATCGAATCCTGCCCGGCGGCATCCGCGAACCGGGCTTCGACCGACCAGTCGGCGGCAAGCGGAATCGCGTCCTTCCGCAGCGCATTGGACCCGAGCGCAATCGCGCAGGCGCCGGCAAACAAAAGAACCGCCTGCCACAGCGCCTGCCGCAATCGGAATAGTACTGCATTTCGGGTCATCGGATCACGCATCTGCAAATTTCACAAGCAGGCGCACCTCCCAAAGGGAGCCGCCATGAATCATTGATGAATTCATACGGCGCCGACGATCATTCACTGTCGGCAGGATCATGCTCCACGAGGGATCCCGGCGTCCGTTGGCACGTTGCTTCAGAAGCTGAAGAATATACCCATCCCGTCCGCTGGAGTAAAGGTTTAGTTCGCCGGGCCGAACGGCCTTGAGCGCCGCACCGCAGGACATGCATTGCTCAGGCCTGAATTCGGGCTGAGCATGGCCGCAACCGAAAACCGCCGCCCTTTTTCATTGATAAGCGGGACCGGTTGCCTATATTATTGAATATTCAATATCGTCTATGGGTTCTGTTGAAATGTGGGTGCGCGCGGATCTGCACGCACCCAGGGGCCTCTTGCCCTGCGAGACAGCGGAATCATGACTCATACATGCTTAACCTTGATTGGCAGTGTCCGGTCCTTGCGCTGGATCGCCGTGCTGATCGCAGCGACGCTGCTTCCGGCCTGCAGCGAAGATTCGGAATATAAAAAAGTGGACTTGAGTGAGCGCGTCGAACTGCCTCATCCGAACGTTCCCGAGCGTGAGGGGAAAACGATGCGGGTGGCGGTGGCGGCCATGATATCGCCAAAAGAAACCTTGATTTTCTACCGGGAACTGATCGACTACGTGGCCTCCGCGATCGGGTATGATGTCGAACTCGTCCAGCGCCGGACCTATGGTGAAGTGAACCGCCTGCTGGCCGAGGGGCGCATCGACGTGGCCTTCATCTGCACCGGCCCGTTCGTCTCCGGCAGCGAACGCTCGGGCTTCAAGGCGATCGCCACCCCCGTGATCCGCGGCCGTCCGTTTTATGAGTCATATTTGATCGTCCACCGCGACAGCGACGTTCAGTCGCTGGCCGACCTCAGGGGCAGAAACTTCGCCTTCACAGATCCGGACTCCAATACAGGCGCCCTCGTTCCCCGCTACTGGCTCAAGGAGATGGGGGCGACCCCCGAAAGCTATTTCCGCAGCTTCAGCTACACCTACAGCCATGACAACGCTATCATGGCCGTCGCCAAAAAAATGGTCGACGGCGCTGCCGTCGACGGGCACATGTGGGAATATTATCAACAACGCAATGCGTTTTTCTCTTCCCAGACCCGCGTGGTTAAAAAATCGGACCCTTTCGGAAGCCCTCCCGTGGTGGTCTCGGACATGGTGGCCCCGGAGTTGAAGTCGGCGCTGGTCGAACGCATGCTGTCCATGCACGAAGATCCGGAGGGGCGCCGCATCCTGTCGGAACTGATGATCGATCGATTCACGGCTCCTCAAAAGGAGTGGTACCTGCCGGTCACGCAAATGCTCGAGCGTCTCCGGCTCGAAGAGGAAACGGATGGTGCTGCCCAGGAGCCTTAAGAACATGCTGCTGCTCGCCATGGCGCTGCTGGTGATCACGACCGGGATCGCCGTTTCCCAGTTGGTTGCGCACCGCTACAGCGCCAGCCTGCTGGCCGCGGCCGCCGCCCGCGCCGAGAATGTCGCCCACAAACTCTCCCTGGACGCCGCCGATCGCATCCTGATCAACGACCGGATTGCCGTGCAGAAAATGCTCGACGATCAAATTATCAGCGACCCCGCGGTCGCCTACATCTTTATCGTCCGGCAGGGCGAACTGCTGGCCCACACCTTCGCGGAAGGTACCCCGGTCCACCTGATCGCGGCCAACACCCCGGAATCCGGAGAAAGCGGCCATATCGAAAAAATCGTCTCCCAGGATGGAGCGCGCTTCATCGATGTTGCCTGGCCCATTTTCGGCGGCCAGGCCGGTACACTGCGGCTGGGACTTGCCGAAGCTCCTTACCGGCAGGCAGTCCGGAAACTCTGGATTCAAATGAGCGCCATCACGCTCGGCATCCTGGTCGTCGCGCTCGGCGTCGGCCGGTGGATGATCAATCGGTTGACCCGTCCTCTGGGCCAACTGGCCGAATATGCCGGGCGGATCGACGAAGGCAGCCTGGACACCCGGATCGCCGTGGGTGGACGGGAGGAGGTTGCCCGGCTGGCATCCGCGTTCAACTCCATGCTGGCACGCCTCAAAGAATATACCAGCCGGCTGAAGGAATCGAATGTCCAGCTCGAACAGAAAAACCTCGAACTGGACCGTGCCCACAGGCAGCTCGAGACCTCATTTTCGATCTCCCAGCAAATCGCCGCCCTGCCGCGGCTGGACCAGATCTGCCACTTTCTCATCACGACCCTGAGGCAGGTGGTGGAGTGCCGCAATCTGAACCTCATGGCCTTCAACACCGCCATCCGGACGATCAATCTGGCCACGCCCCAGGAAACCCATCATCTCGGACCGGAGCATTACGATGCGCTGTACGATGAATTCAATCGGCACAAGGCGCTGGCCTTCATCCGCGTACCCGACATCGAACGGCTCGGCCTGTCCGAATGGATGGGCCGCGTCGATCAGATTGCCCTGTTCCCCATCCGGCATCACGACCTTTTGATCGGCGCCATGCTGGTGGCCTGCACCGGGGACTGCCGGTGCGTCCGCCATGAACTGGATGTGGTCGCCATCACCCTGCACCATGCGGCGGGGGCGATCCACCGCGCCAACGGCCACGAGGATGAGCTCCGCGCGCTGCGCCAGCGCATCGACGCCGACGCGGGCTATCAGGGGATCATCGGCCGCGATCCGAAAATGCAGGTGATCTTCCGATTGATCGACGACGTGGCCCCCACCGACGCCACCGTTCTGATCCATGGCGAGAGCGGAACCGGAAAGGAGCTTGTGGCCCGCGCCATCCACGAGCGCAGCCCGCGCGCGCAAAACCCCTTCGTGGTGATCAACTGCTCGGCTTATCCCAGCACGCTTTTGGAAAGCGAACTCTTCGGCCACGAAAAGGGGGCCTTTACCGGTGCGCTGAAGCGCAAGATCGGCCGTTTCGAACAGGCCGACGGCGGCACGGTCTTCCTGGATGAAATCGGGGAAATCGAACCGGCCGCACAAACGAAGCTGTTGCGCGTGCTGCAGCAGCAGACCATCGATCGACTGGGCGGCGAACGCTCGATTCGGGTCGACGTCCGCATCCTGGCGGCCACCAACAAAAATTTGATCGAAGAAGTGAGGTTGGGCCGTTTCCGCGAGGATCTTTTTTACCGTTTGAACGTGATTCCCATCCAACTCCCCCCCTTGCGTGAAAGACCCAAGGACATCCACCTGCTGGCCCGCCATTTCCTGAACCGCTTTGCCAGGGAGCAGGGCAAGCCGATCACCGGGTTCCGCAGCGAGGCGATGCGCAAACTGATCGACGCGCCCTGGCCGGGCAATGTCCGCGAGCTGGAAAACAGCATCGAACACGCGGTGGTGCTGGCCAAGGGAACCGAGATCGAGCTCAGGGATCTGCCGACGGCGATTATCGAGGCGGAGCGCCGCCCCCCTGAACATACGTTTGGCGCCACCATCAACGAAACGGAAGAACGGCTTATCCGGGAGGTGCTCGAGGCCTGCCAGGGCAACAAAGCCGAGGCGGCGCGCCAGCTCGGCATCAGCCGGAGCACCCTCTACGAAAAGATAAAAAAACTCCAGCCGATCAAGACCGCTCGAATGAAGGGCTGACCCAGCTGTCCGGGGCAGGCGTCTCCCCGCTTTTCCTTGTGCGAATTCCTTACATCGATAACATCTCGTAATTATGGTAAATTTTGGAAATCGAATTCATGTGTCCGAAAGCCGGACGCTCCTCCCGGACCGCTTCGCCGAATCCACCGGGGATGGGGTTCAACTCGGAAAATCAAGATACCCAATTAAAACGGATTGCTGCGAAATGGAGCCCGAGCATTCCGGACCATACCGGTGCCCTGGCACCGGCATTGCTTTGCAAAACGGTACGGATTCGAGTCCTCGATCTGATCCCGTTACGGCAGGCAACCATGCACAAACCCGGTTCAAGAAACATGGTCGGCATTCTCGGAGCCGATCCGCATGAAACCTCAACAATCTGCCGGCTCATCCAGACCGGTGCGTACCGCACGCGCGTATTCGGCAGCCTTGCGGAACTGCACCGCTGTTCACCCGAGGAATGGCTGGCCGTCATCCTGGATATCGACAGTCTCCCCCTGGACAACCGGACCATCCGGAATCTCACGTCGACATATCCAGCGGTCGCTTTCTTCTGTACGTCGCGAGAGCGGTTTCATCCCGAGATCAAAGAGGCCATCTGTCACCACCTGTTCGCCTGCCTGAACAAACCCATTGATGCCGACGAATTGCACTACCTCCTGAAATGCGTCTCCGATGACGGGCGGACTCCGGAGCGGCCCATGGAATACGGATAGCATCAAAATATATGGAACGGCCCGTCCCGTAACCTGGAAAAATCAAAACAAGGAGCGAATATGAACCGGAAAAGAGAACAGCAAAAAACCCTGATGAAGGACTTTCTCGGCAACCTCAGCCTCTCCCGAAGATCGTTCATGAAGGCCACGGCGGCCGCAGGCGCCTCGGTGACGTTGGGTTCCGGTATCACGCTGGATCTCAGGGCGCTGGCGGCGGCAAGCGAAAAAGAGGGCGCAAGGGGCCAGTGGCTTCCGGCCACCTGCCAGGGATGCACCTCGTGGTGCGCGCAACAGGTCTACGTGGTCGACGGCCGGGCCGTCAAGGTGAGGGGCAACCCCCATTCCAAGGTGAACATGGGTGCCGGCTGTCCGCGCCCGCATCTGGCCATCCAGCAGGTGTACGATCCAGACCGCATCAAGACGCCCCTGAAGCGGACCAATCCGCAGAAGGGACGCAGCGAAGATCCGAAATTCGTGCCGATCTCCTGGGACGAGGCCCTCGGTACGATCGCCGACCGGATCATCGCCCTGCGCAAGTCCGGCGAGGCGCACAAGTACATGCTGATGCGCGGCCGTTACACCTATATGCGCGACATTCTCTACGACCGCATGACCAAGATCATCGGCTCGCCCAACAGTATTTCGCACAGCGCGATCTGCGCCGAAGCCGAAAAATTCGGACCCTACTACACGGAAGGATTATGGGACTACCGCCAGTACGATGTGGAAAACGCCCGCTACATCCTGATCTGGGGCGCTGATCCGCTGGCCGCCAATCGGCAGGTTTCCTATTACTCGAAGGTCTGGGGGACGGTCATCAACCGGGCTCAGATCGCGGTGGTGGAGCCGCGGCTTTCGGCCACAGGCGCCAAAGCCGATGTCTGGCTGCCGATTCAGCCGGGTCATGACGGGGCTCTGGCAGCCGCGATCGCGCATGTCATTCTTACTGAAGGACTGTGGTACCGGGAGTTTGTGGGTGATTTCCGGGACGGCTTCAATCGCTTCAAGACCGGCCAGGAGGTCCTGGAGGAAGAGTTCGAACAAAAATATACGCACGGCCTGGTGCGCTGGTGGAATCTCGAACTCAAGGACAAGACCCCGGAGTGGGCGGCGGCTCGGACCGGTCTGCCGGCCGGTCAGATCCGCCAGGTGGCGCTCGATTACGGCAAAGCCGCACCTCAGGCCATCTCGTGGGTGGGCGGCGGTCCCGTGATGCAGGTGCGCGGCGCCTATGCGAGCATGATCTGCCATGCCCTGAATGGATTGACCGGGGCGGTCGACAATGTGGGCGGCACCCTCGCCCCCAACAAAGTGTACTCCCAGGATTTTCCCGAAGCGGATCCTTTCCTGGACGATATCGCCAAGGCCGGCAAGAAATACGAGAAGCTGGACCATCGCGGGCGCCTCGAATTTCCGGCGCTGGTCAGCGGCAAATCGGGCGGCGGCGTGGTCACCAACAATACGGCGGACGGCATTTTGAAGGCGGACCCGTACGACATCAAGGTGGCCATCGCCTACATGAACAATTTCACTTTCTCGTGCGGGCAACCGGAGCGCTGGGAACGGGCGCTGGCCAAGATTCCCTTCCTGGTGCACATCACCACCAATGCCTCCGAGTTCTCCTGGTTCGCCGATATCCTGCTGCCCAGCGCGCATCATCTGTTCGAAAAATGGGGCTATGTCAAAGTGCACGGCAACGGCCACCGGCATATCTCGCTGATGCTGCCGAGCATCAAGCGGGTGGGCGACTATAAAAGCGACGAAACCGAAATTCCCTGGCTGCTCGCCGAAAAGCTTGCCGAGCGGGGCTTTGACAACCCGCTGCGTCACTACAAGACCTACCGGGATCCCGAGACCGGCAAAGAACCGACCAATGCCGAAGAATTTTCGCTCTACGCCCTGAAATACGCCACGCATAAGCTCTGGGACCCGGAGCTGCACGAGGGCGGCGACAAGTTCAGCGGCTGGGCGGAATTCGCCCGGATCGGCGTTTCCAACTCCGATCCCTACCCGTTCCGCAAGCGCTGGGGGAACATGAAAACCAAAACCGGCATGTTCGAATTCTACTCCGAGACCCTGAAGGAGGCCCTTACGAAGCACGCCGAGAAACACGGCGTCACGGTGGACCGGGTCATGGAGGCATGTTTTTACCAGGCGCGGGGAGAACAGGCATTCATCCCCCACTACGAGGAGCCCTATACGGCCGGAGATCCGAAAGCGTATCCGCTGCTGTTCGTGGACCACAAGTCGCGCCTCAACCGCGAGGGACGCTCGGCCAACTGCTCCTGGTACTACGAATTCAAGGACCTCGACCCCGGTGACGAAGCCTGGGACGACGTGGCCAAGATCAATCCCGTGGACGGCCGTGCGCTGGGCATCCAGAGCGGGGACCGCATCCGCATCACCTCGCCCACCGGCAGCATCGAATGCACGGCCAAGCTGTGGGAGGGAGTCCGGCCGGGCACGGTGGCCAAATGTTACGGCCAGGGCCACTGGGCCTATGGACGGCTGGCCGCCGGTCTGTTCGGCAAGACCCCCCGCGGCGGCAACAACAACGATCTGATTCCCGCGGTGTACGAGCGGCTCAGCGGCAGCACGGTCCGCCATGCCGGAACCCGCGTGAAAATCGAAAAAGCTTAAGGAGGACATCATGCCCCGATACGCCATGGTCATCGATCTGCAACGCTGTGTAGGATGCGGCGCCTGCAGTCTCGCCTGCCGCAGCGAAAACAACGTGCCGGACGGAATCTACTGGTCGAATAAAATCACCGAGACCTCCGGGACTTTTCCCAACGTGCGCTATCACTACATTCCGACGCTGTGCAACCACTGCGACAACGCCCCCTGCGTGCGCGGCTGCCCCACCCGCGCGATGCACAAACTGGCCAACGGCATCACCATGCACGATCCGAAAAAATGCATCGGCTGCAAGTACTGCGAATTCAACTGCCCTTATGGGGTCATCTATTTCAACTGGCGCAAACCGCACCCCTTCTGGCGCAACGCGGATCAAGTCATCGAAGGCGGAACCTTTTCCCCGGCCGAGGAGACCCGCAAGGCGGGCGGCACCATCGTGCCTTACTACAACCCGGAACGCGCGGAAACCCTGCCCGGCATCCGCCCCAAAGGAGTGGTGGAAAAATGCACTTTCTGCGACCACCTTCTTGAAAAAGGGCTTTTGCCGCGCTGTGTGGAGGCTTGTCCCGCGGATGCGCGGGTTTTCGGCGACATATCCGACCCCGACAGCGAGGTGAGCCAGCTGCTGGGCAAGTTCCGCCCCTTCCGACTGCGCGAGCAGCTCGGCACAAACCCCCATGTTTTCTATATCCGCGACTTCAACCCGGCCCATTACCAGCCGACCAAAGGAGGTGTGTGATGAAGCAGTCCCGAAGCATGTACTTTGCCTGGCTGGGCCTGATCGGCGCGGCGATCCTCGCCGGTCTCTTTGCGGCGGTCCGATTGTTCACCCAGGGTCATTATCTTTTCAACGCCAACGACGTGCTCATGTGGTCGCTGCCCCTGGGTGTGTACATCTACCTGGCCCTGACCAGCACCGGGCTGACCCTGCTGGCGGCGCTGCCCCTGGTGTTTGGAGTTAAAAAATTCGAACCGCTGGCAAAGCGGCTCGTATTCCTTGCCATCGCCACCTTGATGGGAGCTTTCGTGGCCATCGGCCTGGAACTGGGCGACATCTTTCATATGGTCTACATCATGCTCTCGCCCAATCTAAGTTCGCCGATCTGGTGGATGGGGTTCATCTACAGCGTGGAACTGGTCGTGCTGATCCTCAAATTCCAGCGGCTGCATGCGGGCGACTGGCACAGTCCGCTGAGCAGGACCCTGGGCCACATCTCGTTTGTGGCCGCCATTGCGGCACCGCTGATGATCGGTTCGGTCTTCGGCCTCACCGAATCGCGGGTAACCTATTTCGGGCCCATGATGTCGATCTACTGCCTGATGATGGCCTTGTTGAGCGGTACCGCCCTATGTCTGTTCTATAACCTTTTCATCACTCGGGTGACCGCCGCCGGACCCTCCGCGAACATGCAGCCGGTCTACGCCGAGATCAGCCGCATCTTCACCTACATCCTGGGCATCGTGATCGTCTTCACGATGGTCAAGGTCGCCATAGAGTCGGCGACCGTGATCCCGGAGTTTCTGAACTATCGGCAGTACGCCCAGGCCTTCGGCGGCATCGGCAAGCTGAATACCGAGGTCCTAGTGGGGCTGATGCTCCCCTTCGCATTGATGGCCGTTCCCGCCGTCCGCAAACTGAACGGCAGCCGTATCGCGGCCAGCGCACTGGTGCTGGTCGGAACACTGGCAATGCACATGGAGATCCTGCTGGCCGGCCAGAGCCGCCCCATCGGGCCCAAGGCCGAACAGTTTCCCGAATACGTCACCTACTTCCCAAGCGTCTACGAGTGGCTCGTCCTTTTGCTGGCCCTTGGGGTGACGCTGCTGCTCTACACCCTGGGCGAACGGTACCTCAGGCTCGAATCGGCGCCTGAACCCGGAACCTCCTGGCAGCTCTTCAGCTCATCCGAGCCGGCGCCGGAGGCCGACGAAGAATCAGCGGAGGAGGCCAAACACCATGCCCGCCCCAGTCAGGCTTGAGCTCCACCGCGGCGGCCATACCGCCGATGCAATCGAAAACGGCGCCATGACCTTGAAAGCGCAGCAATCCGCGCGCGCGCGGGTCTACCTGCGGCTGGCGGAGGCCTTTCGGCTTCCGGGAGCGGAGCTGCCGAAATGCATTGCGGAACTCGAGACCGCCCTTTCACTCCTGGATTCCGAAGCCTCCAAAACGGCCGCCGCCCTAAGGCGCTATTGCACCATCGACCCGAAGGTGCTGCAGCGCGACCACACGGCGCTCTTCATCGGACCCTTTCTGGCGCCGGCGCCGCCGTACGGATCGGTTTACCTGGAAAACAAACGGCGGCTGATGAGTGACTCAACGGCCGCGGCGAGGGATCATTATCTCCGCCGGGGGCTGGATCTGCGCGCGGACTTCAGGGAGGCGCCCGATCACATCTGCGCCGAGCTGGAATTCATGTATGTTCTCGTGGGGCAGTCATGCCTGGCCATCGATGGGCGGGACGGCGAACTGCTGGCCGAAAGTCTCCGGCAGCAGCGCAGCTTCCTGTCATGTCACCTGGGCGCATGGATTGGGCTGTTTGCGACGCGGGTCGGCGCGCATGCCCGGACCGAATTCTACCGGCTGCTGGCCCGGACCACGGCCGTCTTCATCGCCGAGGAGATCGAGGCGCTGCCCGAGGTCTGAAAGACGCAAATCGCGATCCAGCCGTATCGGTTCAGATCTCACGCTTGCGGCGCTGCGCCGACCACTGCATGGCCACCATCTGAACCGGGTCCCAGGGGGATGACAGCGGTGGGGTGTAAGAAAGATCGAGGTGACACAGATCGTCCACCGTCATGTCGTGGAACAGGGCGGTGGCGAAGATATCGATGCGCTTCGAAACTTCCGCCTTGCGGTGACCCACGATCTGGGCGCCGAGCAACCGCCCGCTGCGCCGGTCGCCGGTGATGCGGATGTGCAGTTCCTCGGCTCCCGGATAATAGACCTTGTGGTCCCAGGCGGTTACGGCGACCGTCAACGGATCGAATCCGGCCTGGGCGGCTTCCTGCTCCCGCAGCCCGGTTCGCGCGGCCACCTGCTCGAACACCTTGACCGATTGCGTACCCAGGCTGCCTTGAAATGCGCATCGGCCGCCCAACATGTTCTCGCCGGCCACCCGGCCCTGCTTGTGGGCCGTGGTCCCGAGGGGAATGTAGACATAGCGTTCGAGAACGCGGTGCCAGGTTTGCACGCAATCCCCGGCCGCCCATATATCGGCCATGGCAGTGGCCATGGAGCGGTCCACCGCGATCGCATGGCCGGCCCCCAGCCCGATGCCCGCAGCCTGCGCCAGCCGGGTGGCCGGCCGAGCGCCGGTGGCAACCAGAACCAGCTCGGCCGTCAGCATTTCTCCCGACAGGGTGCGCACCATCAGTCGATCCGGGCTGCCGTCGATGGTCTGCACGGCCTTTCCGGTGGCCACGCTCACCCCGTTGGCCTCGAGCTCGGCCCGGATCCGCCGTCCCAGCTCCGGGTCCAGCGTAGCCAGCACCTCGGGCGCAACGTCCAGCAGGCTCACTTCCATGCCCCGGTAGGTGAGTGCATCGGCCATCTCCAGGCCGATATAACCGCCGCCCACGATCACGGCCCGCCGCGGCCGGCGCCGATCGATGAATTGCCTGATTGCGAAGCTGTCCGCCATCCAGCGCAGGAAGAAAACGCCGGGGCGGTCGAGGCCTTCGACGGGCGGCCGGACCGACTCGGCGCCCGTAGCGATGAGCAGCTTGTGGTAGTCGATCTCCGAGGAACGGCCACCGGCCGATGCGATGCGCACCTTTTTGGCATCCGGCCGCACCGACTCGGCCCGGTGATCGAGCAACAGGCGAATGCCGCGGTGTTCGATCTCTTCGACGCTGCGGTGCGCCAGGCTGCGCCAATCCTCGACCTCGCCGCTGATGTAAAAGGGCAGGCCGCAGATGCTGAAATTGGGATAAGCGTCCGCCACGACCACCGTCACGTCCGCCGCAGGGTCGAGTTCCTTGATCCGCAGAGCGGCGCTGATGCCGGCGTCGCTGCCGCCGATGATGAGCATCTTTTTCATTATGTTCCTTTTGCTTCATCCCGGCTAAATCATCTTCGCTGATGGACCGGGCTTCCCTATTTTCTGGTCATAAAGACGATATCACTCGAGAAACAACAAGCAGCTTTCATCCATCAAGAATCTGCAGGTGTCGCAATCTGGCACAGGCATCGACGACACTGCGGATCGTCTTCACAAAAGAACTTCGACCGGATATCTTCTGCAATGTGCTCTCTTGCTTTTCGATCCAGGGCTCAAGCATTGTGCCGGCTTGGATCTGCGGATCGTTTGACCGCCTCCTTAATGATCTTCAGCGCGCAATCCCGTTCCTCATCCCAACGGCTTTCATCCGCGTTGACAGGCCGTAAGCGAACATCGCGCCGTCAGGCAAGGCGGCTTTAAGAAGCGCAGCATGCACGCAGCATATGAGCATTTATAAGCGCCGCGCAACACAGCGTCACCGCTCGAGGCGCCGTCTTTCAACAGCCTGTTAAGCCTTTTCAGACCATATGGGCCCACCAAGAGAGCAGTGGGCCTCATCGGCTATCGTATCAATTGAAAAGGATTTTGGGCTCTGTATGCTTTTTCCGAAAGCGGCTCAATGTGCCGGGCTAATGTTTCAAGCACTTCCGGGATCGTGGGTATCCGGCTGCGGGACGATTGGTTGGTGTAAATCACATGCTCATCGAGCAACACTTCGAATATACCGCCATGTGCCTCCACAAGTTGCGGCCGAACACCAAAAGTTTCAGAAATTGCTTCCGCCAGACCGGCGGCGGCTTTTGAAAAACCTCACTCCACACAGTAACGGATCTCGATTGTTGTCGAAGTCTTCTCACCGGACATCGCGATCTCCTTTCAATCGTCAGCTGACCCATTTGATTGCTGCTATTTCCCGGACGGCGACCCGCCTGTCCGCGGGTTGCACGTGACATGGCACACCCCGGTGGGCGTCGTCATGGCATAGGGGAAATATTTACGTTTGAACCAAAAGGCCACATTGACCAGGGCGATCAGCACCGGCACCTCCACCAGGGGGCCGATCACCGCTGCAAACGCTTCTCCGGAATTGATGCCGAAAACGGCGACGGCCACGGCGATCGCCAGTTCGAAATTGTTGGATGCAGCCGTAAACGACAGGGTCGTAGTCTGCTCATAGGTTGCCCCCAATTTGGTGGAGATAAAAAAACTGATCAGGAACATGACCAGAAAATAGATACAGAGCGGAATCGCGATGCGTACCACATCCAACGGTAATTTAACGATGTATTCGCCTTTCAGGGAGAACATGACCACGATGGTGAACAGCAGGGCGATCAGCGTCAGGGGGCTGATTTTGGGAATGAAGCGCTCGTGATACCACTTTTCGCCCTTGGTCTTGAGCCCGATGATGCGGGTGATCAAACCGGCGATGAACGGGATGCCCAGGTAGATGAAGACGCTTTCGGCGATCTGCCCGATGGTGATGTCGACCACCGCGCCCTCGATCCCGAACCACCCCGGCAGGATGGTGATAAAAAACCAGGCGTAGACGGAGAAAAACAGCACCTGGAAAATGGAGTTGAAGGCCACCAGGCCGGCGCAGTACTCGGCGTCCCCTTTGGCCAGGTCGTTCCAGACCAGCACCATGGCGATGCAGCGCGCCAAGCCGATCATGATCAATCCCACCATGTATTCGTGTTGGCCGGAAACAAAAGCGACAGCCAGGAAAAACATGAGGATGGGGCCGATAATCCAGTTCTGGACCAGCGACAGCGTGAGGATTTTCAAATCCCGAAAGACAAACCCCAGTTTTTCGTAGCGCACCTTGGCCAGCGGCGGATACATCATCAGGATCAGGCCGATGGCAATCGGAATATTTGTGGTGCCGACCTGGAAGAGATTGATGAAATCCCTTACACCGGGGTACAGGTAACCCCCGAAAACCCCCACGGCCATGGCCAGAAAAATCCACAGGGTGAGAAAGCGATCCAGAAAGCTCAGATTTTTCATGGTCGAATCGGACATAAACCCTCCTGATGGATGTTTTCTCGTAGATTCACGCGCCGCCGACAAAGGGACCGGCGATGAAATAGACGCCCAAAAGCGCGATCACCATCCCGGCGCCGCGCCGGAACCACAGCCCGGCTCCCTGCCAGGAGCTGCTTTCGGTGAGCCGGCGCACCATGGCCGTCGAGCTTCCGGCTGCTGCGATGGGCAGGCAGTGCCCCAAAGCGAAAAGCATCATCATCGCCGAACCGGCGACGATCTTCTGCTGCACGCTGACGATGGCCAGGATGGGAGCGATAAAGCCGAAGGTGCACGATCCGGATAAAACGCCATAGGCCAGACCCAGTCCGAAGGCGCCGTGAATGCCTTTAAACTTCATCCGGTAAAGCAGTGATCCATTCATCGAACAGGCCTGAACGCCCAGCATTCCGAGCGCCACCCAGATCAGCACGATGCCCACCAGCACCTGCCACCAGCCGCCCACATCGCCCAGCATGCGCCCCAGAAGGGCGCACACGATCCCCACGGCCGCTATGGTGATAAACAAGCCCACGGAAAAAGCGCAGGCAAACCAGGCGGCCCGCCAAGGGTTGACGGCGTTTTCCTGACCGCCCACATAGGCCACGATTAAAGGAATCGAGGCCAGATGACATGGGGAGAACAGCACGCTGACCATGCCCCACAAAAAAGCGCCGGTCATGGCGACGGCCAGCCCGCCGGTCAGCCATTCATTGATGCTGATGAAAAACGCGTCCAGCATTTGGGTCTCCTTCCGAAGGACACACCCGAAGCGGCGCTGCGATCATAAAATGCCCGTATCTTCGTCCATCGGCTCCGGAGCGACGGAATCGAGCATTCCTGTGAGAGGCCCGGAACAGGATCTCCTTACGGAGCGGATCAATTCGATAGCGCTGAAGAAGCAATTCGGCTTATTCCGAAATTCGAACCTGATTCAACCAGCTCATCACATCCGCCTTTTTGGGCACCTTGCCAACCACTTTCACTTCTCCGTCCACGACAACGGCCGGGGTGCCGAGTACGCCGTACCCGGCGATTTTCATCAAATCGGTCACCTTTTCCACCGTGGCGTTCACGCCGGCTTCGGCAACGGCTTCCCTGACCACCTTTTCCGCCTGCTGGCACCTGGCGCAGCCGGGACCCAACACTTTGATTTCCATTGTTCGACTCCTTTCATCCCTTTTTAGAATTACTCCTGCCGCCGCATCATGTCATTGTATTTGCGCCCATGTGCACTAACCCACCCAGGCGCCGTACAGCATGCCGGCGATGGTGGAGAGCACCACGATGATGGCGCAGAAGGTGGCTGTCTTCTTCACGCCCATGACGCTGCCGATCACCAGCATGTTGGGCAGCGAAAGCGCCGGGCCGGCCAATAGCAATGCCAGCGCCGGTCCCTGGCCCATGCCGGATCCCAGGAGCCCCTGCAGGATCGGCACTTCGGTCAAGGTGGCGAAATACATCAGGGCGCCGGCGAGCGCGGCGATGAAATTGGCCAGGAACGAGTTGCCGCCCAGCAGCGAAGAGATCCAGTGTTCGGGAATCAGGGCCGGGTGGCCCGGTCTGCCCAGCATGAACCCTGCCACCAAAACGCCGCCGGCCAATAGCGGAAAAATCTGCTTCATGAAGCCCCAGGTCGACTCGACCCAGCTTTGGCGCTCGTCGCCGGTGAACCAGGCCTTGACCATGAAGCCCAGCACGATCAACAGGGCGATCGTGATGTACCACTTGGCCGCGAAAATGGCCGGCCACAGCCCGGTGGCTCCCGTGGTCGGTCGTGCGAAGGCGGCGAAGACCAGGATCAGCACCATGGTGCCGATATAAAGGCCGTCCTGCAGCAACGTGCGCTGCTTTTCGTCTTCATCCGGCACGTAGATCTGTCCGGCCGTACGCGCCGCGTCGTCCTCGCGAAAGATGAAGGCCATCAACAGGCCGGTCAGCACTGCGAAGGTCACCGCACCCACGGCCCGCGCCAGGCCGAGCTGCCAGCCCAGGATCTTGGCGGTCAGAGAAATGGCCAGCACGTTGATCGCCGGGCCGGAATAGAGAAAGGCCGTGGCCGGGCCGATGCCTGCGCCGCGCGTGTAGATGCCGGCGAACAGCGGCAGCACGGTACACGAGCAGACCGCCAGGATGGTGCCCGAAACCGAGGCCACCGAGTAGGAGAGCACCTTGCCCGCCTGGGCGCCGAAATACTTGAGCACCGAAGCCTGGGAAACGAACACGGCGATCGCCCCGGCGATGAAAAAGGCAGGGATCAGGCAGGTCAGCACGTGCTCGCGCGCGTATTCCTGCAGCATCATGAAGGCTTCCAGGCCGGAATGACGGATCACCGGATGACCCCACGGGATGTAATAGGCTCCTAGAAAAATACTGACGATCAGCAATAACTTTGTTCGTTCTTTCATTGATTCGGCCCCATCCATTGCGTCACGCCGGGGCGGCGCTTTCGTTGTCGATTCGTCATATAGCAATATAGGGGCACTACCCGCCGCAGATGATATCGCGTCGGATCGAGGGCAGGCGTTCCACCAGGCGGGCGATCTCGGATTCGTCTTCGAGCCAGTGCCTCAGATTGCCGAGCAGGCTGGCGGCATACGGATTGCGGCCGCCGTCTGCCAGACGATAGTTGACCCACAGGCCTTCCTTGAACTTGGAAACCAATCCGGCATCCTCGAGTATCTGCAAGTGCTTGCTGGCGGTGGACTGGGCCAGTCCCAGGGCTTCCTGGAGTTCACAGACGCACATGACCCGGTGCTGCAGCAGCTTGATCATCTTCACCCGGTTGGGATCGGAAAGGGCTTTCATCACCTTTATGAATTCACGCATCACGACCTCCATATCGTTGTATGACGATATAGTGGTTCACAGGTCTTGTGTCAACGGTAATTTTGATGAACTCGCGAAAAGGCTGAATGACCACAGAGGACACAGAGAGCACAGAGATATTACAGACCATCCTCTGTGCTCTCTGTGTCCTCTGTGTAACTAATGCCGAGATTCTTGTTCTTTGACAAAGATTTTATCTTCATGCTGCCGATTTAATTAAAGTTTCAGAGCTTGCATACAGGGCTGCAATTATCGCCGTTACAGCTTTATAACCTGTGACGGTGAGAAGGTAGCGATT
>JAEYRZ010000157.1 GCA_023435265.1 Pseudomonadota bacterium | reverse complement strand
CTCCGCCACCCCCTGTTTGCCGGGCCCAAAGCCATGCGATCGCGGTACGATGTCCTGGGGACAGAAGAAGGTTCCCCTGAAACGGGCTGTACGCGGTGGCGAAGCTGTTGCGGATTCTACCCCAGCTTCCTGCCGCTGAAAAAGATCACCTTGTCGGACAGAAACTGAATGTCGATGCTTTTCTCTCCGTTTTTCCAGGTGCAGCTTTTCCCGCCCAGGATGCTGTCACAACTCGTCGGTTTACCGAGGATGCCGATGACTTCCGTATAGGTCATGCCGGATTTGATCTTGTCCAAATTCTCCTGATTCACTTTGCTGCAGCCGATTGTCGCCGCGCACAGGGACAATAACATGATCAGGCAGGCCAGACACAATTTCTTCTTCATTCCATCAGTTCCTTTCAGATGCATTTGGGTTTCTCTGCAGATCGGTTCAAAGCAGCAGGTCAAGATGTCAGCACGGGCGGCGCAAGGAAGCGGTTCCAGGCTTGGACGACGAATCGACGGGCCGGGTCGAATCGACCGTCGGCGACATGGACCGGCTGCTGCCGCAGGTTGAGCCGGTGCACCACGGCCCGGTAGATCAGGTAGGCGCGCCGTAATCCAAAGGCCGTCGTTTCGTCGAGAATGCCGGATTCGCTCAAGGATTGCAGCAGGCGGACATTGTCGGTCCAGCGGACGATCTCGGGGTGGCGGTGGGCGTTGCACAAAACGAGGAACTGCACGAGGAATTCGATATCCACGATTCCTCCGACGCCATGCTTGATGTCGAACACAGCCGGTGCCCGGCCGACATGCTCCTTTCGCAGCCGCGCGCGCATGTCGGCCACCGTGCGCCGCAGCGGCTCGCGGTCGCGGAACTGGGTCAGGATTTCCCTGCGGATCTCCTCGAACCTCCGGCGCAGGAATTGATCCCCGGATACGGCGCGGGCGCGGATCAACGCCTGGTGTTCCCAGTTCCAGGCGTTGTCCTGCTGGTAGCTGCGGAATGCGTCTATATGGCAGACCAGGACACCCGAATCCCCGCTGGGCCGCAGCCGCATATCCACTTCGTACAATTTGCCGGCCGACGTGTGGGTGGTCAATAGGTGCAGCACCCGCTGGCCGAGCCGACTGAAGAACAAGCCGCTGTCGATGCTGCGCGTTGAGCCGGTGGTGCTGCCGGGTTCGGCGGCATGCAGAAAAACAAGGTCCAGATCCGAGCCGTAGCCCAGTTCGAGCCCACCCAGCTTGCCGTAAGCGATCACGGCAAATCCGCGTTCGTTTTCGCCGGGAGTGGATTTGAGGGCGGGCAGTCCATACTTGTGCGTCAGGTTCTGCCAGCACAGCGTGACCACCGCCGCGATCACGGTTTCGGCGATATCGGACAAGTGATCGCTCACCTTCATCAGCGGCAGCACGCTGGTAATGTCCGAGGCGGCCACGCGCAGGACATTGATCTGCTTGAAGACGCGGAGCGCCTCCATCTGATATTCCAGGTCGTCGGGGCCGATTTCCGACAGCCGTTGATGCAGTTCGCTGACCAGCGCGTTGCGTCTGGGCGGCCGATACAGGGTGCGCGCATCGAGCAGTTCGTCCAGAAGCACCGGGTGTTGATTGAGAAAGGAGGATATCCATGGGCTGGCGCCGGTCAAGCGGACCAGGTGATCCAGGGCGGCCGGTTTCTCCAGAAGAAGCGCCAGGTAGGCCGTGCGCTGCGAAATACTCTTGACCAATTCGAAAATGCGGTCCAGCACCGCTTCCGGTGCATCGGCCCGGCCTGCCGCGCGCAGCAACATGGGCAGCAGTCGCTGCAGGCGCTGGCGTCCTGCCGGGGAGATCGACTGCAGGCGCCGGTCGTCGTAAAGCGAGCGGATCAGCTGCAGCACTTTGGCCGGATCATGATAGCCGAGTTCGGCAAGCACCTCGCGGGCCAGCTCGCTTTCCCCGGTTTCTTCGGTATCAAGGTTTTCCAACCAGCGTTCCGCCGCCTCGTGATTGGCCGGCGGGTCCTCGGCGGGCGTCGGCGTCAGCAGGGCCTTGAAATGATCGTGCACCTTATGCCGGTGAAAGCGCAGTTGTTCCGCAAAGGCCGGCCAGTCCGCAAAGCCCATGGCCGCGGCCAGGCGCAGGCGCCGGCCGGAGTCGGCCGGGAGCCGGTGCGTCTGCTGATCGTCATAGGCCTGCAGTCGGTTTTCGAGCAGGCGCAGGAAGCTGTAGGCCGATTCCAACGCCCTGCCGACCTCCTGCGGAATATAGCCTTTCTGGACGAGAACGGCGAGCACGCCCTGGATGGGGCGTATCTGCAGGGCCGGTTCGACGCCGCCGCGGATCAATTGAAACATCTGGCCGAAGAATTCGATTTCCCGGATTCCGCCCGGCCCGAGCTTGATGTCGTCTTCCAGATCACGGCTGCTCATTTCTCCGGCGATACGGGCTTTCATTTCGCGCAGGCCTTCGAATACGGCATAATCGAGGTACCGCCGGTAAATGAAAGGATTGAGCCGCGCAAGGAGCCGCAGCCCGGCGGCCGGGTCGCCCGCCGCCACCCGCGCCTTGATCAAGGCATAGCGTTCCCATTCACGCCCCTGCAGCTGGTAGTAATCTTCCAGCTGGTCGAAATTCATTACCAGCGGCCCGGATTCGCCGAACGGCCGCAGGCGGGCATCCACGCGGAAGACCAATCCATCGGATGTGCGGGCGCCGATGGAGCGGATCAGGCCGCGGACGACACGGATAAAGAAATCCTCGTTGGCGGTCGTGCCGCGCGTGCCGCCCGTGGTGACCCCCTCGGCGGCGTAAGCGAACATCAGATCAACGTCAGAGGAGAAGTTGAGTTCATTGGCGCCGAGCTTGCCTAAACCGAGGACCACGGGAAGCAGCGCGTTGCCCTGTCGGTCGCACGGGCGGCCCCAGGCCAGAACCTGTTGAGCGTAATGATACTCGAGGGCCTTCTGCAGGCAGGCGTCGGCCAGGCGCGATAGATCGGACATGGTTTCGTTCAGCTCGGCCCGGCCGCACAGGTCGCGCACGGCGATGCGCAGCATCTCGCGGCGGCGGAAAAGGCGCAGCAGGCGATCCAGTTCCAAAACGGCCGAAGGTTCCCCGGCGGTTCCCGCTTCCTCTCCGGCGGCATCCAGCCGCTGCGGGTAACCTCCTGGAGGATAGGCGCGTTCCAGATCTCCGCTGTGCAGCAAATCGACGATCGTCTGCGGGCTGACCAGGGCTTCGCGCAGGATGAAATCGCTGAGCGGAAGGACGCAGGCCCAATCGGGGCATTCCATGACGATCTGCGCCGCAGCGGGAGCGATCGGCTCAAGTGCCGCTGCGAGCACGTTGAGTCGTTCCCGGGCCTGGGTCTGCAATTCGGATGGCAACAGAGGCTTCATCGTGCACGCACCGCTCGATTATCGGGTTGCGCGGACGCGTCGCCCGCGGCTTGGTCGTGCATTGATATCAGATTCGCATCCCGGGGCCAAGATCAAGCAGTGCGGCCGGGGTCATCATGAATCGCAATTTTGTATTTTAGTCGCTCCAAATTTTACAATTTTGAAATATGCAGGGCGGCCGATTATCGTCGCGCCCGGGTCCGATGTACCCGCCGGGCCGCCTGTGAAGCGTGGCACGATAATTGTATGGATTCGACCGCGCACCGCCGGCCCAGGCATTCTGCCGGATGCGGCCGGGGAAGCCACAAGGAGTATACCGATGTGCCGCTTATTCGCTATCAGCAGCCGGACGCCGCTTTCGCCCATGGTCGCCATCGAGGCCATGGAGGCGATGCGCGAAGGCCATGACGGTTCCGGCGTTGGCCTCTTCTTGCGCGATCTGGCGGGGCCCTTCGAGGAAATGAAAGAGGCGCCCATCCTTTCGGGAATTTTCACCGATGCCGGCATCAAGCGCCTGGACCGATTCATGATGGATCGCGGTTTCATGACCAAGTACAAGATCTCCATCAAAATCCCCAAGATTCCACCGCCGGGGACGCCCCGGCGGGATGTCTACCTGATCCGGGCCTACGAATACCCCGAAGAATGGGAGGGCCTGCCGCATCCCGTGCTCTGGGAGCGCCTGGTCAACATCCGCCTGCAGCTGCGCGCCATGGGCGAAGCCGAAGAAGATATGATCGTTTTTTCTTTCTGGCCCGACGTGATCATGCTCAAGGAAATCGCCGATCCCGGCATGGTGGCCAAATATCTGGGCTTCGAGCGCAAAGAACTCAACGCGCGCGTGATCATGGCCCAGGGCCGACAGAACACCAACTACGCAATCAACCTGTATGCCTGTCATCCGTTCTTCATCCAGGGCTACGCCACGATGACCAACGGCGAGAATACGGCTTTCGTGCCCATCCGCGAATACCTGCTTTCGCGCAACGTTCCAGCCTATACGGGATACCAGTCGGACTCAGAAGTGTTCACCCACATCCTGCATTACACGCTGCACCGGCTGGGGTTCGGCCTGCCGGTCTACAAACACGTGATCACCCCGCTGCTGGATGAAAGTCTGCAGAATCACCCCAACGGCGAGTTTCTCAAACACCTGAAGCACAGTTGCCGCCGCCTGGCCATCGACGGGCCCAACTGCGTGATCGGATGCCTGCCCGACCACACGCTCTTCATGGTGCAGGACCGCAAGAAACTGCGGCCGGGCGTGGTCGGCGGTAAAGCCGGGTGCTGGGCGTTCAGTTCCGAGATGTGCGGCCTGGACGCGGCCATTCCCGAGCGGGACAAGAGCCGCGATTTTCAACCGATGCATCTTGATACGGCGATCGTCGGACCGGACCGCCAGGAGGTAGCCCTATGCTCGCAGATCGACCCATTACCCCTTCCACATTGAGCATCAAGGACCTGCCCTGGCAGGTCGCGTGGGACAAAGCCAAATGCGCCTTGTGCGGGCGGTGCACGGCGGCCTGTCCGGTCCGGGCCATCGCGCTGGGCGTTTTCCGCAAGCGGCGCCTGGACGCCGTTCTTGATGGCTCCCGGGCGCCCGGCAACACGTACGAAACCTACCACGGCATCCGCCAGAAATCCGATCCGGCGCATGCCTGCGTGGGCTGCGCCATGTGCAGCCTGGTGTGTCCCAATGACGCGATTACGCCCATGCGCTCGGACGAGGCCGACAAGCTGCGATTTCACATCAACCGCGGCGGACAGCCGCGCAACCGCGGCGGACGGCGCAATGCGCCCGGCGGTCTCCTGGACCAGATCAAGTTCATCCGCATTTCGATGCTCACCGACCCGGCATTGGATGCCGGCCGGCACGAGTTCGAGCTGCGCACGCTTCTGGGCCGGGTCCTGCCGCCCGAGCAGAATCTTTCGTGTCTCAAGGAAAACGGCTGGATCCCGCCGGTGCGCGAGATCTACCCGCTGATGATCGGCGGCATGTCTTTCGGCGCACTGTCGCCCAGCATGTGGGAAGGCCTGCAACTGGGCGTGGCCTACCTGAACGAGGAACTGGGCCTGCCGGTGCGCATCTGCACGGGCGAGGGCGGTTGTCCGCCGCGGCTGCTGCGCAGCCGTTTTCTCAAGTACACCATCCTGCAGATCGCCAGCGGCTATTTCGGCTGGGACGAAATCATCCACGCCCTTCCCGAGATGCAGGAAGATCCATGCGCCATCGAGGTCAAATACGGCCAGGGGGCCAAGCCGGGCGACGGCGGCCTGCTGATGTGGTACAAGGTCAACAAGCTGATCGCCGCCATCCGGGGTGTGCCGCAGGGCGTGAACCTGCCCAGCCCGCCGACCCACCAGACCAAATATTCCATCGAAGAGGCGGTGGCCAAAATGATCCAGAGCATGTCCATGGCCTGGGGCTTCCGCGTGCCGGTCTATATCAAGATTTCGGGCACCTCCACGGCCAAGGCCGTGCTCAACAACCTGACGCGCAATCCCTATGCGGCGGGCCTGGCCATCGACGGCGAGGACGGCGGGACCGGCGCGGCCTACAACGTCTCCATGAACCATATGGGCCATCCCATCGCCACCAATGTGCGCGACGCCTACCTGGACCTGGTGAAGGCGGGCAAGCAGAACGAGATCCCCATCTTCGCGGGCGGCGGTGTGGGTAAGAACGGTAACCTGGCGGCCAATGCGGCCGCGCTGATCATGCTGGGCGCCAGCGGGGTGCAGATCGGCAAATACATGATGCAGGCCGCTGCGGGCTGCCTGGGCTCCGAGGCCGACCGCTGCAACATCTGCAACATCGGCCAGTGCCCCAAAGGCATCACGTCCCAGGATCCGCGCCTGTACCGGCGTTTGGATGTGGATCAGGTGGCCGAGCGCGTCGTCGATGTGTTCCTGAGCTTCGACACCGAACTCAGGAAGATCGTCGCACCGCTGGGGCGGTCGACCTCCCTGCCGATCGGGATGTCCGACGCGCTGGGGATCGGGGACCGCGATGCCGCCGAGCGGCTCGGCATCCAGTACGTTATCTGAAAGTACGCCAAGCGGAGTGAACGATGCATAGCGAACCCTATCAGGTGATACCCGGCAGGATTCACGGCCGGCGAATCGAATCCCGCCTGCTCGAAGAACATATTCAAGCCGCTGTGGCCCAGGGCCACAGCCGCCTGCTGGTCGAGGCATACGGTCAGCACGGCATCGGCGGACGCCTGTGGAGCGGCGGCGAGCGTACGGTTCACGTGCGCATCAAAGGACCGGTGGGACAACGCGTGGGCGCCATGGGCTTTCCCAATACCGAGATCGATGTGGACGGTCCGGCGTCCGACGATGTGGGCTGGCTCAATGCCGGCGCGACGATCGTGGTGCACGGCAATGCCACGAACGGAACGGCCAACGCGATGGCACAGGGGCGCGTCTACGTTTCCGGCAGCATCGGGGCGCGCGGCATGACCATGACCAAGCACAATCCGCGGTTTGCGCCGCCCGAGTTGTGGGTGCTGGGTTCGGCCGGCGATTACTTCGGTGAATTCATGGCCGGCGGCGTGGCGGTGGTCTGCGGGCACAATCCCCAGAATGCGGGTAACGTGCTCGGTTATCGGCCGCTGGTGGGCATGGTGGGCGGAAAAGTCTATTTTCGCGGCCCCCAGCGGGGGTTCAGCCGGAACGACGCCCGGCAGGTGCCCATCGACGATGCGGAATGGCGCTGGCTCGAAAAGCGCTTGAAAGAATTTTTGGCACGCATCGGGCACCCCGAATTTTTCGACCAGCTGGCCCGCCGCGAGCAGTGGCAATGCCTCAGGGCGCGTTCGCCCCAGGAACGTTTCGGGAAAGTCAAACGGCCCATGGCCGACTTCCTCGCCCAGGTCTGGGACCGAACGTTGGGCCGGGGCGGGCTTATCGGCGATCTGACCCAGCTGGACCGCAGCCCGGTTCCCGTGATCACGCGCGGCGAACTGCGCCGCCGCGTGCCGGTCTGGGAAAATGCCGCCTACAAGGCCCCCTGCGAGGCCGGCTGCCCCACGGGAGTCCCGGTGCAACAACGCTGGCGGCTGGTGCGCGAAGGGCGCGTGGATGAAGCGGTACAACTGGCCCTGGACTATACGCCGTTTCCGGCGACCATATGCGGTTATTTGTGCCCCAACCTGTGCATGCAGTCCTGCACCCGGCATTCCGCCTTGATGGCGCCGGTGGATGTAAGCCAACTGGGGCGGGCCAGCATCGCGGCCGAGATCCCCGAACTGCCGCCGGTCACAGGAGGCACTATCGCAGTGGTCGGCGGCGGACCGGCCGGCATCTCGGTGGCCTGGCAGCTGCGGCTCAAAGGGCATGCGCCGACGGTTTACGACACCGCTCCGGCGCTGGGAGGTAAAATCGCGGCGGCGATTCCGGCCAGCCGCCTGCCCCAGGAGGTTTTCGAAGCGGAACTGGCGCGTATCCGGAAGGTTTTGCCCCAGGTGCACCTTGGGCAGAGCCTGGGTCGCAGCGATATGGCGCAGTTGATTGAGGACCACGATATCGTGGTCATCGCCTCCGGCGCGCAGAAGCCGCGCCTGCTGCGCGTTCCGGGCAGCGAACGGTTGGTGCCGGCGCTCGATTTCCTGGCCGCGGCCAAGTCCGGCAAGGCCGCCGCCGGTCAAAAGGTGGTGATTATCGGCGCCGGCAATGTGGGCTGCGATGTAGCGGCCGAAGCGGCCCGGCTGGGCGCCGTGGAAATCACGCTGCTCGATGTGCAGGCACCGGCTTCTTTCGGCAAGGAGCGGGCGGCCGCCGAAAGCGCCGGCGCCACGTTCCGCTGGCCCGTGACCACCGAGGCCGTCACCGAGGCCGGCGTACAGATCGCCGGCGGCGAGCTTATTCCGGCCGACACGGTGATCGTCTCGATCGGCGATGCGCCCGAGGTCGATTTCCTGCCGCCCGAAATCGACCTCGAAAAAGGCTTTGTCAAGGTGGACGCCGATTACCGGACGACCCATGCGAAGGTTTTCGCCATCGGCGATGTGGTGCGCCCCGGACTGCTCACCGACGCCATCGGCGCCGGCCGACGCGCCGCCGAAGCGATCGATGCACTCCTGACCGGATGCGCAGCGGTTTGCGACGCACGCCAGGCCATCGACATGCAGCGTGTCACGCTGGAATATTATGACCCGCGGGTGGTGCGCTACGAAAGTCTCGAACAGTGCGGCAGCCAGTGCGCTTCCTGCGGCCAATGCCGCGACTGCGGCGTCTGCATCGCGGCCTGCCCTGAAAACGCCATTTCGCGCGTCGATAAAGGCGAAGGGGTTTTCGAATACGCGGTCGACGCGCAACGCTGCATCGGCTGCGGCTTCTGCGCAGGAGCGTGTCCGTGCGGGATATGGAATCTGGTCGAGAACACCCCGCTGGAGTAAGCGAAAGCGGACGGGTTTACGGTCCCTGTCGAATGGGGTTTATTCATATCCACTCGACCTCGTACAGATTGAACCACCCCCAACCCGCTGGCCCGTAAACCCGTCAACTCGAATACACCCTTGATTGAGCGGGCAATTTTGAGTATGTATACCGGTCGAATCGCGCCGGGCCGAAGTTGTCCGGCGCGATTTTTGTCCCGCTCGGAATCAAATCGCTGCGCTGCATGGATACCGAATGAAAGCGTTACTGGCACTCGAAGATGGAAGGACCTTCCCCTGCCGATCCTTCACCGGTCCCGGTGAGGTGGGGGGTGAGGTGGTTTTCAACACCGGAATGAGCGGCTATCAGGAGGTGTTGACCGATCCTTCCTACAACGGGCAGATGGTCGCCATGACCTATCCCCTGATCGGGAATTACGGCGTCAATCCCGAGGATGTCGAATCCGAACGGGTTCAAGTGGCCGCTTTTCTGGTGCGCGAGTACCAGCCTTTTCCGAGTAACTTCCGAGCCACCGGGACATTGGCCGACTATCTCAGGCGCCACGCCGTCCTGGGAGTCGAAGATCTCGATACGCGGGCCTTGACGCGCCACATCCGCACCGGCGGCGCCATGCGAGCCATGCTCTCCACCAGCGAACTCGATCCCGCGGTCCTGGCGGCCAAAGCGCGGGCTTTGCCCGCTATGGCGGGGCTGGACCTGGCGCAAACGGTGACCACCGGGCGTCCCTACCGCTGGTGGGGCGACGCTCCCGAGCGGATCGACCAGCCTCCCGGCCCCGGCCTTTTTCGCCGGCGCGGCGCCCGGTTTGCGGTGGTGGCCCTCGATTTCGGCATCAAGTACAACATCCTGCGCAATCTGACCGCGCGCGGCATGGAGGTGATCGTGGTCCCGGCCTTTATGGACGCCGCCGCCATCCGGCGCATGGAACCGGACGGCATCTTTCTTTCCAACGGCCCCGGTGACCCGGAACCGGTGCGCTACGGCATCGAAACCGTGCGGGCGCTGCTCGACTTCCGGCCGATGTTCGGCATCTGCCTGGGACACCAGATTTTGGGATTGGCCCTGGGGGGCCGGACCTACAAGCTCAAATTCGGGCACCGCGGGATCAACCAGCCGGTGAAGAACCTTTTGACCGGCAGGGTCGAAATCACCTCCCAGAATCATGGCTTCGCCGTGGACATCGACAGCCTCGCCGGGCAGGCCGTCGAAATCACGCACGTCAACCTCAACGACAACACGCTGGAAGGCTTCCGGCACAGGGAACTGCCGCTGCTGGCGGTTCAGTATCATCCCGAAGCCGCGCCCGGCCCGCACGACGCACGTTATCTCTTCGATCAGTTCCGCGGCCTGATGGACGGCCGGCACGGCATCTGCCGGGAGCCCGCCGACCTCCCGCCCGGACAGATCGCGGCCATACCCCGCTCGAGTTAAAACGCCCATGCCCAAGCGAACGGACATTCAGAAGATTCTGATCATCGGTGCCGGACCTATCATCATCGGGCAGGCCTGCGAGTTCGACTATTCCGGCACCCAGGCCTGCAAGGCGCTCAAGGAAGAGGGCTATCAGGTGGTCCTGGTCAATTCCAATCCGGCCACCATCATGACCGATCCGGAAACCGCCGACCGCACCTATGTCGAGCCGGTCACGCCCGAGATCGTGGCCCGGATCATCGAAGCCGAACGTCCCGACGCCCTGCTGCCGACGCTGGGCGGTCAGACCGGCCTCAACACAGCCGTCAAAGTCGCCGAAATGGGTGTGCTGGAACAGTACGGGGTGGAACTGATCGGCGCCTCGCTGGCCAGCATCAAGA
>JAEYRZ010000145.1 GCA_023435265.1 Pseudomonadota bacterium | reverse complement strand
GCCTCAATTGCTTTGTGCCCAAACCCGCAACCCCTTTTCAGTGGGCCCCCATGGCGGAGGTGGGAGAACTGAAGCGCAGGATCAAAAAAGTGGCCGACGGTTTGAAGAAAATCCCCAATGTGCGCATGCAGGCCGATGTGCCGCGCTGGGCGCATATACAGGCCCTGCTTGCACGCGGCGACCGCCGTGTGGCCGACCTGCTGACCCTGGCCCACCGCAATCAGGGCAACTGGCCCCAGACCTTCAAAATGTCGCTCTTAAATGCCGCCTTCTACGTGCACCGCGAACGCCCGCGGGCTGAACTGCTGCCCTGGGATTTCATCGATCACGGATTCCCCAAGCAGTTTCTGTGGACCGAATATCAGCGCGCCCTGAAGGCCCGGAGCTCACCGCCCTGTCCCATGGATCCGGACAAATGCCGTTTGTGCGGTGTCTGCGGACCGCTGCCCGCGGGAGCCTGAAACGTCATGCAGGAGATCGTTTTCAGGCCGGCGCAGCCCATGGACTACCTGCGCATCGCCGATCTGCACGCCGCCAGCTGGCGCCGGGCTTACAGGGGTTTGCTGCCGGCCCGTTATCTCGAGCACGCCGTGGAAGTAGACCGCCGCGATGTGTGGAAGACCCGCCTGAACGCTCCGGGCGCCGACCGCCGCCATGTGCCGCTGGCGGAGCATGCCGGCCGCCTGTTGGGCTTCGCCTGCGTCCTGCTCGACGAGCATCCCGGTTGGGGCGCTTACCTGGATAACCTGCATGTCCACCCGGAATACACCGGCCGCCGCATGGGCAGGCGCCTGATGAGCGAAGCCGTGCGCTGGGTGATGGCCCGGGAGCCGTCCTGGCCCCTGCATCTGTGGGTATTCGAGGCCAACTGCGGCGCGCGGCGGTTTTACGAAAGCTTCGGCGGACGGGCGGTGGCGCGCGGATGCAATTGGATGCCCGGCGGCGTATATGTCCCGGCGGTGCGCTATGTCTGGCCCGACACCGGCAGGCTTCTGGACGATTTGACCCGCGGCTGAAAAACGGCTCCAGAATACCCTCGGTACCCTATTTACGATGCCTTCCGCTTCAGAGAAAAATTCCAGGCGGCCGAAGTTTTCACCCAATCCGGGAAGCGTACATGGCGATCCACATCGGCGTATCGGGATGGAGTTACAAGAACTGGCGGGGGGCGTTCTATCCGGCCGACCTGCCGGTCAAGCGGCAGCTGGCCTATGTGAGCGCCCGCATGAACAGCCTGGAGATCAACGGTTCGTTCTATTCGCTGCTGACGCCGAAAGCCTATCGCAACTACCGGGAGACCACCCCGCAGAATTTTTCGTGCGCGGTCAAGGGCAGCCGCTTCATCACCCATCTGAAACGCCTCAAGGAAGTCCGAACGCCGCTGGCCAATTTCTTCGCCTCGGGCATCCTCGAACTCGAAGAGAAAACAGGTCCCATCCTGTGGCAGCTGCCCAAGGGCAAATTCGAACCGGAGCGCCTGGATGCGTTTCTGGACATGCTGCCCAAAGATACGGACCAGTCCGTGCAGCTGGCGCGGCAGCATGACGACCGGCTCACCGGACGGGCGCACCTCACGAACGAAGCGAACCGACCGCTGCGGCATGCCGTCGAAGTGCGGGGCGAGGAGTTCTTCGTTCCCGAATGTGTCCGCATTCTGCGCCGCCATGGCGCCGCCCTCGTCTTTTCGCACAGCGGGAGCTGGCCTTATACCGAGGAGCTCACCGCCCGCTTCGTGTATATCCGGCTTCACGGCGCGCCGTACACTTATGCCAGCGATTACGGGCCGCAGGATCTGGATTGGTGGGCGGAGCGGATCCGCGCCTGGGCCGACGGCCGCGAGCCTTCGGATGCGCAGCGCATCACCGATCGCAAGCCACCGCCGGGCAGGCGGCGGGACGTCTTCGTATATTTCGACAACGATCACGATGCGCATGCGCCGGTCAATGCACTGGCGCTGATGAAGCGCCTGGCCGTGCCGGCGCCAGGGGACGCCGGCTGAGTCGGGAACGGCTGTTACTGGCAGGGAGCGCATGGAACGCGAAAAGTTGAGGTAAGAGGCGGCTGCGGCATTGCTTCCTGCGCAGCGAACCCTCGAACCGACCGGGGCCGCTTCCTGGGGAGCGTGTTGGCGCCATAGGCCACGGTCACCGTGCATCCCTCGTCCATTCTGCGCGCAGACGAGCGAAGACAGCAGGCGCGGATTCGAAAGCTTGGTCGCAGATCCGGGCAGGTTGCCCGCCTGCTGGCGGGAAAAACATTCTGAGGGCGCAGATCCGCCCCCGCCGTTTTCACTTCGGCCTGCAAAAATCTTGCGCACTGGGCCTAGTCCGACAAGTAGTATTCGACCGTCGACACGACCCTTATTTTTTTAATGTGGGGATTGTTCTTGTCCCTCGGTTCGATGCTGAACTGCCCCTGGGCGGCTTTCTTGATTTTCCCGAGGCGGCTTTCCGAATCGGCGGCAAATTCCAGAGCCACTTTTCTGGCATTGCGGGTCGCCTCCTCGATCATTTCGGGCTTCACCGCATTGAGCTGGGTAAAAATATATTCAGGCTGCGTTTCGTAGTTGGCGCCGCTGAACACGATGCCCTTTTTGCCCAGGTCCGACAGGGTGTTCATCACCTTGCGGGTGCCTTCGACGTTCCGGGAATAGACCGTGACCGTTTGAAGCGCGGTGTACCGGAATTCCACCCTGGCCTCGTTGGCGTATTGCTGGGCCGATTTGTCGGTGATGGAAGGGGCCGCAGATGAGATGGCGCCGGCCTCGATCCCTTTGGCGACCAGGTATTTTTCAATCTCCGCGGTGTTGTGTTCGATGGCGTTGTAAAGCTCGACCAGATCGTTGCTCGCCTGCGTGAACTGAATCGGCCAGATGATGATGTCGGCTTCGACCTCGCGCTCCGACAGACCCTTGGCGATGACGGTGCGCTCATATTCCTTGAACTTGATCGCCGCACCGCTCAGCAAAACACCCAGCAAGGCCAACCCGAGAAAAATGGAAGCGCCGAAGATGAGGGCGCTCGATCTGGAATGATCCGGCATGCGTTCTCCTTTGCCTGCAAGTCCGTTATGCTGCCTGGCACAGCTGAACCGTGCCATCGAATTAAAGACCGCATTTCATATTCGTTTGCCGAGGCTCACGACATCATCGACGCTATATCCGATTTTCGCGTAGAATTCGATCGCCTTGAGGTTGGAACGGCGAACCTGCAGGTTGATCTTCGGACAGCCTTCGGCTTTCAAGAGGCGTTCCGCCTGTTTCACCATCGACGCGCCGATGCCGGCGCCCTGACAATCCGGTTTGACCGCGAGGTAATTGATCCATCCGCGATGCCCTTCATACCCGGCCATCACGGTTGCGACAACGATGCCATCCATGCAGCCGACCAGGAATAGATGCCTCTGGACCGCCAATTTGCGCTCGATATCCGCTCCAGGATCGTTCCAGGGAACCACGAGGCCGCAGTCTGCCCAGATCCGAACCACCTGGGCTTCATCGACTTCTCGATAGGCTCTGATTTCCAGCATTGAATCGCTCATGGAGCACCTAAGGGGACGTTGATTTATAAATGTCTGCGTCCGCTTTATATGTTTATGGACGTCCCCGGTCGCACTTCATAGTGACGTGCGACCGGCTCGACCTTGGAAAGCAATCGTCGTGCTTCCGGCTCGAAAACCGGGACATCATAATCACGGCCGGCAAATTTCTTCACGGCCTCTATCGATTCGAACAAATTCATTGTGACGAATTCAGATTCCTCTTCGTTATTCTGGCGAAGGATGTATCCCCCAAGATAACCTTGTATTTTTCTCAATTCAGGATACACCACGTCGCGAAGTAATTTTTCATAGGCATCCGCATTTTCGGTCTTTGTCCATCCTTTCCACACCCGGGCGATCATTTTTCATGCTCCTTTGACTGGGTTTGCAAGCAGATGCATCATTACCTACCGCTTTGCCAGCGTGCAGACAAACACAAAGTGCACCGCAGGTGCGGGCGCCATTGAGGGTGTTACACAATAATCGCGTGCGCCGACATCGATATGGCGCACTGCCTCGATATACCGCGTACCTGGCCGTAGAGGTTCTCGATATCCGTGAGCGCCAGCGCCGCGTACCCGAGTCCGGCCGCCCGCGCGGCCGGTTCGTCTACCGAGGCGGTGCCGTAGCCGAGCGAGTAATCGTTTTTGACGTGCAGGGGCACGAACATGGGACGGCCTTCCTGCTCAAACAGGCCGCCGCGGCGTGCCGGGGGGCGGGATTTCGGCCAGCAGCGAGCAGGTCAGGAAAAGGAGGGCGGCGATCTGCAGAACGGCCCGCGCGGCATGCATGTATTCCCATTTGGCGCGCAGGGCGGACCAGTTTTGCGGCAAGTCCTGCGGAGCGATCGGCAGCAGCGCGGCGTTGACCGGGAACGTCGTCAGCGGCGGCGGCATGTCAATGCAAACGGTCGATCGAATTCAGGGGAGAATGGGTGAAACGGTCAGGCACCGGCCGCGGCGAGAAAATCGAGAACCGCAGCGTTGAAGGCCTCCGGATTTTCGCGGTTCATGCCGTGGGAGGCCGGGATGGACACCCTGCGCGGCTGTTTGAGCTGTTTTTCGAGCGCCGCGTGCATCATGCCGTACAGGCGGGGGCTTCGCTCGCCGGCCAGAAGAAGCACCGGCGCCTCGATGCCCGCCGCGTCCGCGCAATCGAATGGGTGCAGCGCGTCGGCGACAAGCGCCTTTAGCGACCAGGCATTGTCGCGCCGGACCTGTTTGACCACCTCGGGAAGCGCGTTCCAGCATCCCGGGAAGGTGACCGCATCGGTAAAGCATTGCAATCCGCCGTCGAGGTCACCGGCGCGCAGACATTGCATCGCCGCGCGGACGAAGGTCTTGCGCTTCGCGGCCTCTGCGCGCACCGTGGGTGTTCGGGGAAGGAGCGCGTCCAGCGGTGCCGGATCGGAGAGGATCAGGCCTCGAACCAGCCGGGGATGCGCCGCGGCGGCGATCAAGGCGACATCGCCGCCGCGCGAATGTCCGAGCAGGTGCACCGGTCCGGCAGCCAGTGCCTGGATGAAGGCCGCAAGGTCTTCGGCATGCTGCGCGATCGAGAAATCGCCGCCGCTGCCGTCCCAGCGTTCTGGGTAGCAATGGCGCAGGCTCACCGCAATCGTGCGGTACACCCGTCCGAAG
>JAEYRZ010000125.1 GCA_023435265.1 Pseudomonadota bacterium | reverse complement strand
AACAGCCCAATGTTTTGTTGGTTAGGACACCCTTTTCTATTGACAACTGTTCAACCATATCAGTTTGCGGGACGCTCCGGAGCAAGCCTTAGCGGCACTTCAAACCGCTATGGCGTGTCCTTGGGCCCGGATACCCCGGCACACCGTGCGCACAAGGCAATATACTTGAGCATTTCAGATATCCGCAAAAGTTTAAGTGTTAAGTGAAGAATGTTGTCTTTTGATAATCAAATCAGATATTAACCTTTGCTTTAAGCTTAACGCTGAAAAACTTAAAACTATCGCAAAGAGGTGCGACAGCGGATTTTCCGAATCATCAACCCTTGATGGGCTCGTTCGTAATGAAGGCAGATAAACCACAGAGTTCACAGCGAATACAGGGGTAAGTTGTTAAAATTATTATTTTCTCTGTGCCCTCTGTGGTTTAAAATACTTTTACGATTCTATCAGCCATTGTAATCGGAGAGAAATTTGTCATGCAGATTAACGACATCCCCTTCGGACTGACCGAATGGTCCACGGTCGAACGGACGGAACACCCGGGCGAGCGCGGGTCGGCCTTCTGGCGGACCCGCAACTTCGGCCCCATCCGGGTGCGCCTGGTGGAGTACACGCCCGGCTACCGGGCGGATCACTGGTGCACCAAAGGACACATCCTGCTGTGCCTGGAGGGCGAGCTGCACACGCAACTGGAGGACGGCCGGACCTTCACCCTCAAGCCGGGCGTCAGCTATCAGGTGGCGGACGGCGCCGAAGCGCACCGCTCCTCGACCCGCCTCGGAGCGAAGCTGTTCATCGTGGATTGAGGGAGCGGAACGGCGCCGGCCGAGCCATTGACAGGCAGGCGCGCCAACAATAACTTAAGCTGCTTTTTCCGGCGGTTATCAACTATAACATCAAACGATGGTCGATCTATGTCCGAAGAGATCAACGCCAGACAGTGCCCGGCTTGCGGAGAACCCGTCAAACCCCACTGGAACATATGCCCCGCCTGCGAAACGCGACTACAGGCGCCCGCCTGTCCGACCTGCGGAAGCCCGGTGCGGGATAACTGGAAGCGCTGTCCGGAATGCGAACAGCCGCTGGTGTGTCCCAAATGCCGGAGGCGGCTGCCGGCCGGGAAAAAGCAGTGCCCGGGGTGCTCGGTTTCGGCGCCGGCGCCTGCCGCCGAACCGACGGGGGATCTGATCGTCGATTCGATCTGCGGCATCGAACTGGTGCGCGTCGAAGGAGGCCGATTTCAGATGGGCGACACTTTCGGCCAGGGAATCGAAAACGAAAAGCCGGTGCATACCGTGCGTGTCCAAGACTTTTACATCGCCCGGCATCCGGTGACCCAGGCGCAATGGCTGCGCCTGATGCCCGATAATCCGTCCAAATTTCAGGGCGCCGATCATCCCGTGGAACAGGTCTCCTGGCGCGACGCGGTCGATTTCGCCAGACGGCTGAACGAAGCGCATGCCGGGCGCTTCCGGTTCCGGCTGCCCGCAGAAGCGGAATGGGAATATGCCGCGCGCAGCCGCGGCCGCGAAGAATTGTACGCCGGAAGTGCCGATATCGAAACGGTCGCCTGGATCGCCGACAACAGCGGGGGCCGGACCCAGCCGGTGGGCCGCAAGGCGCCCAACGGGCTGGGTCTGTTCGACATGAGCGGCAATGTGTGGGAGTGGTGCCGGGATATCTTCGCCGCCGATGCCTACGAACACCACGCGCCCGACGACCCGCTGATCGAAAACGAGCGGATCCATGAGACGCCTGACCGCGTGATCCGCGGTGGGTCATGGAATCTGGATGCCTGGAGCGCCCGCTGCGCAAGGCGGTTCAGCTTCAAGGAGGACTTTTTCGGCCCCGCGCTCGGCTTCAGACTGGCGATGACCCTCGTTTGAATCCGCCGCAAACGATCTCAGCGCTCGAACACATAAGAGCCCGGCGCCGGTTCCAGGACCGGATAAAAACCCCCGCCCATGGGGGGCGGAGGTCCCAACCCGCCGCTTCGCGGTTGCAGCCACTGCACCCAGTCCGGCCACCAGGAGCCCCGCCGCACCGCCTGGGCATTCGCCCATTCTTCCGGAGCGGTCTGCCGGGATTCGAGACCGGCGGCCCGGTATTTTTTCCGGGAGTGGGGCGAGGGCGGGTTGACGATGCCGGTGACATGGCCATCGGCGGAAAGGACATACTTGACCGGTCCGCCCACCCTGCGCCCGGTTTGGAACGTTCCCTGCCACGGGCAGATATGGTCCTGTTCGGCCCCCACCGCGTACAGGGGCTGCCGGATGCGTTCCAGGTCGATGGGGCGGCCGCCCAGTACGAGTCCGTCCTTCTGGGACAATCGATTGTGGACATAAAATTCGCGCAGGTAAAATGAGCACATGGCCGCTGGCAGGCGCGTGCTGTCGCCGTTCCAGAACAGCATGTCCGATTTGGGGGGCGTGCCGCCGCACAGATAATTGTGGATCAGGCAGCGCCAGATGAGACCTTCGGAATTGAGCAGCCGGAAGGCCATGCCGAGATGCATCGCATCCAGATATCCGCTTTGTTCCATCAGGTGTTCGATGGCCTGGATCGAAGACTCCGAAATGAGCATGGCCATGTTTCCGGCAGAGGCGTAGTCCACCAGGGTGGCGAAGAGCGTCCAATCGACCACGGGGCCTTCTTCCGGCTGCGATCGGTTCAGCCAGGCCATCAGGGCCGCGAGGACCGTACCGCCGATACAGTAGCCGGCGGCGTGAACCCTGTCCGCGCCGCCGATCCGGGCGGCCACTGCAACGGCCTTGTAGGCGCCCCTGAGCATGTAGTCCGCAAAAGAAACGTGGCGCATTCCGGAAGTCGGATTCTTCCAGCTCATGATGAAAACCGTGAAGCCCTGTGCGACGAGATATTTTACGAAGCTGTTGTCCGCCGAAAGATCGAAGATGTAATACTTGTTGATCCAGGGCTGGATCAACACGATGGGAATGCGCCAGGTGCGTTCGGTCGACGGGGCATACTGGATCAGTTCGAACAGCGCGTTGCGGTAGACCACCCGGCCCGGCGTGGCGGCCAGGTTGCGGCCCACCTCGAACGCGTTTTCGTCGGTCAACTTGATCAGGTTATCCCCGCGGCTGAAGTCCTCCAGCCAATTGGCAAAACCGGTCTGCAGGCTCTCGCCGCCGCTGTCCAGAAAGCGTCTCACTGCGTTCGGATTGGTCCAGAAGAAGTTGGCGGGCGCCGTCATCTTCCAGAGCTGTTCGGTCCAGAAACGTGCCCGGGTGCGGGCCTGGGGCGGCAGTTCGGGGGCCGTTGCGATCGTTTCCTGCATCCACTGCCCGATGGCTCGATGAAATTCGCGCATGGCGTTCGACGCGGTCCGGGAGCATTCGAGAATGAACGCGTTGCGTGCTTCGGAGTCCTTCGGTGTCTCGCATTCCAGCAGACGTCCCACTTGCGCCTGAACCTGGCTGTTGATCCGGACCAGCGCATTGCCGAGCGAATCCAGCCTGCGCCGGTATTCGGATGCATGCCGCGCCCAGGAGGCGTTCACTTCGGCGAATGATCCCAGGATGTCGAACGGGTCGAATAGTCTTTGCATATGCATGGTTCCGGATTCAGCCGGTCATCTGCATGCCGGCGGGTTTTTCGATGAAGTCGACCAACTCCTTCAGTGTCAGTTCTTCGTGCAGGAGATCGCCGGGCACGCTGAGCGAGAACGCCTGTTCCAGAAAGGCCTGCAGGTTGACTGCCGCCAGGGAGTCCCAGTCCGGAAGATCGCCGAGGGCCGAATCGGGTTTAAGCTCCAGATCCGTTGAATCGGGGAATAGTTCCTTGATTCCCGACGTAATCTTTTGAAATGTCGTGTTCACGTGACCTCCTTTTCGAATGCAGCGGCGGGCGCTGCGGATGAAGCGTTTGACTCAATTGAACGCGCCGCGTCAAATGCGGAGTACATTGGCCCCCCAGGAGAGTCCGCCGCCGAACGCCGCCGTTACGGCCAGGTCGCCTTTGCGCAGAATGCACCTGGCGATGCACTCATCGAGCGCGATGGGCACCGAAGCACTTGCCGTATTGCCGTAGCGGAAGAGATTAATGTAGAATTTGTGGGCCGCGATATCGAGCGTTTCGGCGATTTTCAGCAAGATGTGGACGTTGGCCTGGTGGCAGATAAAGCATTTTATTTCGGAAGCCGCCAGCTCCGTAGCGTGCAGCACATCCTGGATGATGCGGGCGCCTCTCGACACTGCAAACTGAAAGACTTCCTTGCCTTTCATCTTGAAATAGGCCGACCTTCGGTCCTGCATGCGGTCGAAGGGCAGCATGGTTCCGCCGCCCGGGACGCAGATGGTATCCGCGCCGGCGCCTTCGGTGCACAGGATCGAATGCATCACGCCCTCTGATTCGTCGGAGGACTGGAAGAGAACCGCGCCCGCACCGTCTCCGAAATAGGGAAAAGTCGAGAAGTCCTGGGGGTTCAGGATCCGGGAGTAGAGTTCTGCGGCGATGAAGAGGATATTGCGGCATTGCCCGGAGCGGATCAGCGCGTCGGCTAGAGCGAAGCCGAAGACACTGCCCGAGCAGACTGAATTGATGTCGAAGGCAAAGGCCCGGTGCGCACCGAGCATATGCTGAATGCGGGTCGCCGTGGCCGGCTGCATGCGGTCCGGCGAGGAGGTGGAGACGATGATGCCTTCGAGGGCCTGGGGCGCGAAGTCGACGCGCGCAAGGCAGTTTTCGGCGGCTTTCAGGCCCAGGTCTGAGGTGCAGGCGTCATCCGCGGCCCTGCGGCGCGCGAGCACGCCGGTTTTCTGGCTGATCAGTTTTCGGGAGGAAGCGCTGTAGTCCCTGAAATCTTCATTGTGCACGATCTGCTCCGGCAGGAAAGATCCTGTCGATGTAATGGCGGCGTTCGGCATAATCCCCCTTTCAGCGGAAGTCTTCATCCGCGCCGGCAGGCAGAGGGCCGGCGGCGAAGCGTTGGAGGCATGCCAGCACATCCTCGCTCAATCCATCGAGGTGCGCGACGCAGGCGCGGCAGACCGTAAACCCGGCCGGCTGCCGCTCCAGGCGCTCCTGGGGATAGAGGGTCCCGCACAGGTCACACGCCTGCAGCAGGTCCTCGAAACGGCCGTGGCTGCGGGAAATGATTTGGGCGCCGACACGGAGCGGCACGGAAGCGTTTTCCGCAGGGCGGCACCATTTGACCACGGCCACATAGGATCGGTAGGCATTCAGTCCGAAAGATCCCGGCTGATAGCTTGGGGCCAGGATGAATGCCGGGCTTTGCAGGCGCACGGCCTGATCGGTTTCCCAGCAGAGTCCGGCGGGACTGAAATCGCGCATCCGCGAAGGGGCGTAGGCGCCGTTCGGATCGCAGGCGACTTTGATGGGCGTGCGCTCGATGGTTCTCGGGTACGTGCGGGCCATGAGGACTTCCTCGTGGGAATGCGCTGGAACGGTTTTTAACAGGCTGTTGAAAAACTTCGCCACAAGCCATGATGCTGTGTTGCGCGGCGTTTAAGAATGCGCACATACTGCGTTTATGCTGCGCTTTTTGAAAGCCGCGCGCCTTGCCTGACGGGCTCGATGCTCGTTTTTCAACAGCCTGTTAAATCCCGGAAAGAGGTTCGAGCGGCCGGATCGGGATGCCATGCGGGGCTGGGGGAGGCGGAACAATGATCGAAGCAATGATCGGAAGCATAGATCGCTGGGGTACGAATCCGATACGTAATCAAGGACTATGATAATGAAGATGATTTTGAAGTCAAGGGTTGAAATCGGCAGGGGTTGAAATCGGCCGGCCCGGAGCGGCGCCGATCTCCCTTGCGGCAGGATGGTGAAACAGGTGGGATGCGGCCGTTCAGGCCGGATCGGCGTCTATTGAATTGATGCGCCAGAGGCTGAACTTGGCCACCCGGCCGTCCAGCTCCGCATTTTTCATCGGTTTCTTCCAAGCCGGCCGCAGGCCGATCGACTTCAGCAGCTCGCGGTTGCCGAAATAGAGATAGGCGTCGGAATCGGGGCAGCGCTGCTTGAGGAAGTCGCCGAACGATTTGTAAAGGGCGGCCAGATCGGTATCGGATTCCAGGCGGATGCCGTATGGCGGGTTGCACAGGATCGTCCGGCCGGTTAGCTGGTCGATGTGTTTGAAATCCTTGTGCCCGATGTGCACCCGCTCTCCGAAGGGCAGCATGCGGCAATTGGCGCGGGCGGCCCTGACCGCTTCGGCGGAGATGTCGCTGCCGCCGATCAGCCCCTCGGGCAGCGGGCGGATGGCGGCGTCGGCTTGCTTTTTGACGGTCTTCCAGGCGCCGCGATCAAAATCGGGCAGATGGCGGAACCCATACTTGGGCCGCAGGTAGCCCGCGGGGATGCGGCAGTAGGCCATCAGCGCCTCGCACAGCAGCGTGCCGGAGCCGCACATGGGGTCGTACAGCGGCCGGTCCCCGCTCCAGGCCGAGAGCGCCACCATGGCCGCGGCCAGGGTTTCCTGCATGGGGGCGGCGACCGTGAGCCGGCGGTAGCCGCGGCGGTGCAGCGAACCGCCCGAGGCGTCCAGGCTGATCGTGCCGCGGCGGTTCAGGATGTGCACATTCAGAAGAATTTCGGGTTCCGTGGTCCGCACATCGGGACGGCCGCCGGTCGCTTCGCGGAAATGATCCACGACGGCGTCCTTGAGGCACAAGGCGGCGAAATTGGCCTGGCGCATGTTGGGGTTACCCGAGACATTGGCCATCACGGCAAAAGTCTGCGCCGGGGAGAAGAAGCGTCCCCATTCAATGGCACGGCCCTGTCGGTAAAGGTCGGTGCGGTCGTTGCAGGTGAACGTCGCCAGCGGTGCAAGGACCCGGGTGACCAGTCGCGCGCAGTAGACAACGCGGAAGAGCCCGGGAAGATCGGTGTTGAAATAGATCACGCGCAGTCCCTGCGACACCTCCTGCATGCCGAGGGCGGCCAGTTCATCGGCCGCCGGCGCCTCGAACCCGCCGGCCACCTGGGCCATGAAGCGGCCTTCCCGCTGGTAGAGATAATCCTGCATCCGCTTCCTCCTTGCCCCTCGTCCGGTGCGCGCGTTTCGATTCCCTCGGCCGGCTCATTCCGCCGCCGCGGAGCCGCCGCCCAGGACCGTGTAGAACCGCACCTGGTTGGCGAGATCCGCCAGGCGGATGGCGATCAGCCCCTGCTGGGCGGCATACAGCGAGCGCTGCGCATCCAGCACGTTCAGGTAAATATCGGTCCCCTTGGTATAGCGTAGATTGGAGATCCGGTACGCCCCCGCGGCGGCCTCGACCAGGGCCTGCTGGGCAGCGATTTGTTCTCCCAGGGTTCCGCTTTGGGCCAGGGTATCGGCCACCTCCCGGAAGGCGGTTTGAATGGCGCCCTCATAGCGGGTCAAGGCAATCTCGCGATCCACCTTGGTGACGCGCAAGGCCGCCCATGCACGGGGATCGAATACCGGCACCGCGACCTGGGGCGCGAACAGCCAGGTTCCCGAACCGGAGTCGAAGAGCCCGGAAAGTTCGCTGCTCGCGGTGCCGATCGAGGTGGTCAGGGAAATGCGCGGGAACAATGCCGCCCTGGCGGCGCCGATATTGGCGTATGCCGCCTTGAGCAAGCTTTCGGCGCGCTGGATGTCGGGACGCCGCAGCAGAACTTCGGAGGAGGCGCCGGCCGAAATGCGCCGCAGGGGTTCGATGGTGTCCAGGGCGATCGAGGTGAGATCCGGCGGTACCGGCGTCCCGGCCAGCAGGTTCAAGGCATTCTGGTCCTGGGCCACGAGCAGGGTATAGCGGGCGACATCGACCCGGGCCGACTCCACGCGCGTCTGGACCTGGCGCAGCTCCAGTTCCTGGGCCAGTCCGACTTCGAATCGACGGCGGATCAATTTGAGCGCCGCTAGTTGCGATTCCAGTGTGGCGCGCGCCAGGTCCAGGTTTTCGCGGTCTGCGGCCAGCGTGAGATAAGCATTGGTCACTTCCGATATCAGCAGGATTCGGGCGCTGCGCCGGGCGTATTCGGTGGCGAAGTACTCCTCGAGCGCGCTCCGGCTCAAGCTGCGGATGCGGCCGAAGAAATCGATTTCCCAGGCCGTGATGCCCAGATCGACATTGTACTGCTCCGCCGTCATGGCGCGTCTGTCCCTGGAGAGGTCGGCGGGGATTCTTTCCTTGTACGCGCTGCCGACGGCATCGAGCGCCGGCAGCAGCTCGGCGCGCTGGATACGATAGAACGCGCGCGCCCGTTCGACATTCAATGCGGCGAGCCGCAGATCGCGGTTGTTGGCCAGCGCCATGGCCACCACCTGTCGGAGGCGTCCGTCGGCGATGAATTCATGCCAGGGCAAGTCGGGCGCCGGCGGGGCGTGCGG
>JAEYRZ010000122.1 GCA_023435265.1 Pseudomonadota bacterium | reverse complement strand
AGTCTGGTAGAGCACAGCGTTCGGGACGCTGGGGTCGCAGGGTCAAATCCTGCTGTCCCGACCAAAAAATCAAGGGGTGGCGGACCGGGTCTGCAGCCCTTTTTTTTGTGACGCACGACTCCGAAGGTTGTCAGGTTTTCGGATTTATGCAGAATATGTGAGTATTAGTTCATCTGCACACAACCATGCCCTTCACTCGGACAGGAACCCCACTGCGCTACGTTCACGCCAGTGAAGGGTTAGACTTTCTGGATGTGAGGCCTCTCGGTTTCCCCAAGATCCCGGGTGGGCGATAATGATAAAGGTGTGTTCAAGCGCACCTGATTGTCGCCAGGCCGAATTTGAAACACCGCGTCTACGCGTCCGGCGGCATTAAAGCATTGACTGTCCAAATCGAAGTATTCTAAACAGCACCATTCCCCACTCGATCAAGATCCAGGATCCATCATCCACCATCCTGATAATGCGGTTGGCCATGAGCTTGGATCATCCACTCAAATTTCCTTCAAAAGGCCTCGTTTAGGCCTTTGCCCATCGCCTGATATAGGCTCGAATACGATTTCAGATCAGCGGAAATTCTCCTCAATACTTAAATTCCCAAGGCGGCTAAAAATGAAACGGAATCTCACCTGTTCAATTACGAAACTCGTGTTTTGCTTCATGATGGCGATCTTTTGCAGCTGCGGCGGCGGGGGCGGCGGCGGGGGTTCATCGAGTAACGATGATTCTCTTGCGGCGCCTTCGTTCACGATTGCAGGGTACTACACGGACGGCTTGCAGGGAATACCCTGCTACTGGGCGGATGCGGAACGCACCGATCTTCCGGCAAACAATTCGATTGAGGCATTTGCATTCTCGACGGCCCTGTTCGGTGGCACGATCTACAACTCCGGGATGTACTCTGACGGCACCAAGACCATCGCCTGCTACTGGACCGGCACCGAGCGCACCGATCTTGCCGGGGATGGTGTGCATGACGCAGTTGCTTACGCAATAGCCGTGTCGGACGGCACGGTTTATACGGCCGGGAACTATGAAGACGGAACAGCGAAGATCCCATGCTACTGGGTCGGTACCACCCGCACCGATCTTGGGGGTGGCATGCATGGAGTTGCATTTTCGATAGCCGTTTCAGACGGCACGATCTATACCGCCGGTTACTATTACGACGGCACGAAGGAAATACCCTGCTACTGGACCAATACGGACCGCATCGACCTTCCAGGCGGCACGGATAATGCCCGTGCGCATTCAATCGTCATATCGGGCGGCACGGCCTATGTCGGTGGGTTTTATAAAGACGGCTCAAGAGAAACTGCATGCTACTGGGCAGGCGGCATTCGCACCGACCTTGCAGGGGAGGGACCGCTGGGCGGGGGTAATGCAGGTGTATACGCGATAGCAGTGTCAGACGGCACGGTCTATACCGCCGGGTACTACAACGACGGCACGAAGGATGTCCCCTGTTACTGGACCAATGCCGCCCGCACGGACCTTACAGGGGATGGTGCGCATAATGCCCGTGTCCGCTCGATAACCGTGTCAGGCGGCACGATCTACACCGCCGGTTACTACAACGACGGCACAAAGGATATTGCCTGCTACTGGGCCGGTACCAGCCGCACCGACCTTGCCGCGGATGATATGATTGGCTCCCATGCTGTATCCATTTCATTTAGGCAGTAGTTAAAACACAGAGTTGCCGATTACGGATTCAATTCCGATCTTTTGCGGGCATGCCCGGGGCTTTGCCGCCGGCCCGGGCTGTTTTCCAAAATGCGCGAAGAATTTTACTTTATAGGTTGTCGACATCGTCCGCCTGTGCCGCAAAAAGATGCAGATCGCCGCGGTCGAAGGTCAAGGAGACGGTCTGACCGGCCTTCACATCGCGGCGCTCGGTGAGCGCCAGTACCTGCCTGCCGGAAACATCCATGCGCAGGATGACTTCCCGGCCGAGATATTCCGTGTAGACAATTCTTCCGGTCAGCAGGCCTTTTTCAGCCGGCCTGAGGTGCTCGGGCCGGATGCCGATCAGGATACGGCCGGATTGCAGCCGTTCGGCCTGCCGCTGCAGGTCCGGGGGCAGCGCAAGCCTGGCGCCGGGCAGCAATGCGTGCAGGCCGTCGGCTCCGGTCTGCAAATCGGCCGGGATCAGGTTCATGGGCGGCGAGCCGATGAAGGTGGCCGCGAACGGATCGACCGGGTGCCGGTAGAGTTCTTCCGGCGTGCCGACCTGCACCAGACGGCCCTGCCTGAGCAGCGCCACCCGGTCGCCGAGGGTCATGGCTTCGGTCTGATCGTGGGTCACGTACAGCGTGGTCACAGCAGTTTCTGCCGAAAGGCGCTTGAGTTCGGCGCGCGTGGCGGTGCGCAGTCGGGCGTCCAGGTTGGACAGTGGTTCGTCCATCAGGAAGACGGCCGGATTGCGCACCAGCGCCCGGGCGATGGCGACCCGCTGGCGCTGGCCGCCGGACAGTTCGCCCGGTTTGCGGGTCGTCAGGTGTTCGATATCCAGCATGGCCGCGACGCGGAGGACCGCCTGCCGGATGTCGCGTGCTGCGCGGCGGGCGTTGCGCAGCGGGAAGGCGATGTTGTCGAACACGGTCATGTGCGGGTAAAGGGCATAGCTCTGGAACACCATGGCGACGTTGCGCGCTGCCGGACCGACGAACACGTTTTCGGCGGGCGCGGCCACCACGCGGTCGCCGAACAGGATCCGGCCGGTAGTGGGCGCCTCGAGGCCCGCGGTCAGGTTGAGCAGGGTCGATTTGCCGCACCCGCTGGGTCCCAGGAATATGAAGAAGCACCCGTCCGGAACTTCGAGGTCCAGCGCCCGCAGGGCGTCGGCCGCGCCGCGCGGCGTGGCGAACCGCTTGGAAACCTTCTCGTAACGTATATTCATGTTTTGACCGCGCCCCTTGTGAGCCCCTGGATGATGCGCCGCTGAAACAAAAGGGTGAGCACCACTACCGGCAGCGTGGTCACGGCGGCGGCGGCCATGATTTCGCCCCACGCCACCTGGCCGTGGAGCCCCTCGAAAAGGGCGATCCCCACCGGAACGGTGCGGGCGCTGCGATCGGTGGTCAGCATCAGGGCGATCAGGAACTCGTTGAAGGCGTAGATGAACGCCAGAAGGTAGGTGGCCAGCACGCCCGGTGCGGCCACCGGCAGCACGATGCGCGCGAGGATCCTGAGACGCGAGGCGCCGTCCACAAGTCCGGCGCGGTCCAGGTCCCGGGGGACCTGTTCGAAGTAGCTGACCAGGATCCAGAGCGACAGCGGCAGGCTCCAGGCGGCATAGGGCAGGATCAGCGCCGGGTACGAATTCGCCAGCCCGAGAGCGCTCATCAGTTTGAAAAGATAGCCGATCACGCTGATCGGCGGGAACATCGAAATCCCCAGGACGACGAACATTATCGTCCGGGCGGCCGGCACGGGGAGGCGCGTCAGGGCATAGGCGCCCGGCGCGGCGATCAGGACCGAAATCAGCGCGCTGAGGCCGGAGACGAGGACGGAGTTGACCAGATAGCGCACGAAGTGCACCGATTCGGAGGAAAGCACCGCCTTGTAATGCGCAAGGGTCAAAGTGAAAGCGCGGTCGGGCCTCAGGAATTCGGGAGTCGAAGACAGGCCGGTCGCAAGCAGGTAGGCAAACGGCCCCAGGCAGAAGAGCAGCGTGGTCCCGGCGCCGGCGGAAAGCAGCAGTCTGCGGGCGGTCCGCTCGCTCATCGGCCCTCCTGGAAGCGGCCGGCCCGCACCCAGAAGACGGATGCCGCCAGGGCAATGAAGAAGAGCACGACGCTGGCCGCCGAGCCGTAGCCGAAGTCGCCTGCCGCAAAGTGGCGGTAAGCCAGCATGGAGAGCGATTCGGTGGTTCCCCCGGGTCCGCCCCCGGTCAGGACGAACACGAGGTCGAAGACCCGCAGCGCCTGGATGGTGCGGAACAGCAGGGTGACCACCAGCACCGGCCGTAGAAGCGGCAGGGTGATGCTGCGGAAGCGGCGCACCAGTCCGGCCTGGTCGATCCGGGCCTGGGCGTACAGATCTTCGGGAATGGCCGACAGGCCGGCCAGCAGGATGATGGCCGCAAACGGGGTGGTCTGCCAGGTATCGGCGGCCACAACGGCGACAAAGGCGCCGAGGCTCGTGCCCAGCCAGTTGACCGGCTCCTGGGTGATGTGCAGCAGGCCCAGGAGGTAGTTGGCCGCGCCGTAACTGTAGTTGTAGACCAGCTGGAACAGGCGTCCGGCGACCGCCGCCGGAATGGCCCAGGGCACCAGGACACAGGCGCGCACAACGCCCCGCAGGGGCATCGGTTCGTTCAGCGTCAGCGCCATGCCCAATCCGATCAGCACCTGCAGGGGCACCGAAACCAGCACGAACAGGAGGCTGAAGCGGACCGCGCCCCAGAACGCCGGGTCGGCCGCGAGGGCTTTGAAATTATCCACGAAGACGAACCGGGGCGGCAGGTAGATGAGGTCCCGGAACAGGCTGTTGAACAGGGTGCCGGTCACGGGGATCAGGATCAAGAGGATGACGAAGCCGAACATCGGCGCCAGGAACCAGAGCCCCCGCGCCCGGTCGCCGGTCGGGTCGGTTCGACGGCGCCGGCGAGGCGGTGCGCCGACACCCGCGTCCATGTCATTGCCATGGCTCATCGATTTTTCCCAAAGCGGGCGGAGCCGCCCTGGCCGTCAACCGATCGATTTCTGCCTGGGCCCCGGCCAGAGCCTCGGCCGGCGTTTCGATGCGCGCCAGGGCGCCGCTGATCCGGCGCTGCAGAATATCGGAAATCAATGTGTAATGTGGCGCCATGGGCCTGAGGCGGGCCGTGCGCAGCGCCTCGGCCAGGATCGGGTAGTGCGGATACGCGTTCAGCACCTCGGAATCCGCGTACAGTTCACGGCGGCTCGGGGGCAGGCCCAGTGACAGCACCAGTTTTTTCTGCACCGGGCCTGAAACCAGGTAGCGGGCGAAGCGCCGGGCGCTCTCGAGGCGGTCCGAAAAAGCCGAGACGCCGACATGCCAGCCGCCCAGCGTGGCGGCGCGATCGCCGGATTGGGGCGCCGGCAGCGGGGCCACGCCGATTTTGTCCCGCACCGGTGATTCCGCGGTCCGATGCAGCGGGTATGCATACGGCCAGTTGCGTTCGAACAGCGCCGCGCCGGATTGAAAGTGCCGGCGTACCTCTTCCTCCTTCATTTCGGTGTAGGTGTTCGGCGGTGAAATGCCGAGCGTGTAAATGAACGCCACCATGGTGGACAGCGCGCTCACGTTG